>DASWHI010000133.1:0-1785 GCA_036398235.1 Burkholderiales bacterium | reverse complement strand
ACGCGCGGTTCTTCCATCAGTACGACGCCGCGCCGGTGCTGACCGTCAACTCCGAAAACCTGAATTTTGTTGATCAGCCCGGCGATTTTGATTTATTGTTGCAGCGCGTTATCGCGATGCGCGGCCCGCGCGAGTTCTTCAACCTGGGCAGCTAGCTCAAAGAGGGGTTCGACATGCGGATCACGCTCACGACGTTGCAGAAGATGGCGCAGGAAGGCAACCGGATCGCGATGCTCACCTGCTACGACGCGAGCTTCGCCGCCGTGCTCGAGGCGGCCGGCGTCGACTCGCTGCTCGTGGGCGACTCGCTCGGCAACGTGCTGCAGGGGCACGAGTCCACGCTCCCGGTGACCCTGCGCGACATGGTCTACCACACCCAGTGCGTCGCGCGCGGCTCGGAACGCGCGTTCATCATCGCCGACATGCCGTTCGCCACCTTCCAGGTCTCGCCGCAGGACGCGTTCCACAACGCCGCGGAGCTCATGGCCGCTGGCGGGCACATGGTGAAGATCGAAGGCGGCCGGCCGATGCTCGATACCATCGAGTTTCTGACCGATCGCGGCATACCGGTATGCGGGCACCTGGGGCTCACCCCCCAATCGGTGCATGCGCTCGGCGGCTACCGCGTGCAGGGGCGGGGCGAGGACGCGGGCCAGCTGCTGATCAAAGAGTCGAAGCTGCTCGAGCAGGCCGGCGCCGGCATGATCGTGCTGGAGGCGATTCCCGCGGCGCTTGCCGGCGCGGTCACCGCAGCGCTCACGATCCCGACCATCGGCATCGGCGCTGGCGTGGACTGCTCGGGGCAGGTGCTGGTGCTGCACGACATGCTCGACGTCTATCCCGGCCGGAAGGCGAAGTTCGTCAAGAATTTCATGCGCACGACGGGCACGATCCAGGGCGCGGTCGAGCTCTACGTCAAGGAAGTGAAGGCGCGCACCTTCCCCGGGCCCGAGCACTCGTTCTAGTGGACGTCATCCACTCCGCAGCCGCCCTGCGCGCGCGCCTGCAGCGCGTGCCGAACAACGTGTTCGTGCCGACCATGGGCAACCTGCATGCCGGCCACATCCAGCTGATCGATATCGCCAAGCCGCGCGCGGCGTGCACGGTGGTCAGCATCTTCGTCAACCGCCTGCAGTTCGGCCCGCGCGAGGACTTCGACCGCTATCCGCGCACGCTCGAGGCCGACTGCGCGCGGCTCGAGGCGGCCGGCGTCGACGTCGTGTTCGCGCCGGACGAGAGGGAGATCTACCCCGAGCGGCAGACCTTTGTGGTCGAGCCCTCGGACCTCCAGTACATCCTGGAGGGCGCGCACCGCCCCGGGCATTTCCGGGGCGTCGCGACGGTGGTCCTCAAGCTCTTCAACCTGGTGATGCCCCACTCGGCGATCTTCGGCAAGAAGGACTACCAGCAATACCTCGTGCTGCGGGACATGGTGAAGCAGTTCGCGCTGCCCATCGAGATCATTCCGGCGGAAACGGTCAGGGCCGACGACGGGCTCGCGCTGTCCTCGCGCAATGCCTACCTCTCCGCGCAGGAGCGCGAGGAGGCGCCGCATCTCTACGCCGTGCTGAAGAAGGCACGCGCGGAGATCGAGAGCGGCGCGCGCGATTTCCAGCGTATCGATCAGCAGTCGATGGCCGAGCTTTCGCGCCGCGGCTGGCAACCGGACTACGTCGCCGTGCGCCGCCGGGCGGACCTGCGCCAGCCGTCCGAGCGCGATCGCGAGCTCGTCATCCTGGCCGCGGCCCGGCTCGGCCGCACGCGGCTGATCGACAACGTCGAGGT
>DASWHI010000132.1:0-4565 GCA_036398235.1 Burkholderiales bacterium | reverse complement strand
GGCTACCCGTGCGTCTGCCGCAACGGCCGCTACGAGATCGTCAAGGGCATCGAGCTCTCCGATTTCAGCCGCGGCGCCATGCAGGCCACGCTGAAAGAGCTGCACGAGGAGCGGGATTCCATCCGGCACCTGCTCGTCTGAGGCGCCTCCACGTCCCAGCGCGAACCCATGAGCGAAGCGCAATCCGGGCCAAAGCCCAAGAAATCCGTGGCGCTGTCGGGCGTCGCCGCGGGCAGCACGGCGCTGTGCACCGTCGGGCGCAGCGGCAACGACCTGCAATACCGCGGCTACGACATCCTCGACATCGCCGAGCAATGCGAGTTCGAGGAAATCGCTCACCTGCTGGTGCACGAGAAGCTGCCCACCCGTGCCGAACTCGCAGCCTACAAGGCCAAGCTCCGTCGGCTCCGCGGCCTGCCGGCGCCAGTCAGGACGACACTCGAGCAGATTCCGGCGTCCGCCCACCCCATGGACGTGCTGCGCACCGGTTGCTCCGCGCTCGGGACGGTGGTTCCCGAGAAGGACGACCACAACCTTGCCGGCGCGCGCGACATCGCCGACCGCCTGATGGCCTGCTTCGGCTCGATGCTGCTCTACTGGCACCATTACAGCCGGGATAAGCGCCGCATCGAAGTCGAGACCGGCGACGATTCGATCGGCGGGCATTTCCTGCACCTGCTGCACGGAAAACCCGCCAAGCCTCTCTGGGTGCGGGCCATGCATACCTCGCTCAACCTTTACGCGGAGCACGAGTTCAACGCCTCGACCTTCGCCGCGCGGGTGGTGGCCGGGACCGGCTCCGACATGTACTCGGCGGTGACCGGCGCCATCGGCGCGCTGAAGGGCCCCAAGCACGGCGGCGCCAACGAGGTCGGCTTCGAAGTGATGAGCCGCTACGAGTCCCCCGACGCCGCCGACCGCGACATCACGGCACGCGTCCGGAACCGGGAGGTGGTGATCGGTTTCGGCCACCCGGTCTACACCATCGCCGATCCCCGCAACAAGGTGATCAAGGAAGTGGCGCGGCGGCTGTCGCAGGACGCGGGCGAGATGGAGAGGTTCGAGATCGCCGACCGTATCGAGCAGGTGATGATGCGCGAGAAGAATATGTTCGCGAACCTCGACTGGTTCTCCGCAGTCTCCTACCATCGCATGGGCGTGCCGACCGCGATGTTCACGCCGGTGTTCGTCATCGCCCGCACCAGCGGCTGGACGGCGCACGTCATCGAACAGCGCATCGACAACAGGATCATCCGGCCGACGGCGGTCTACACCGGCCCCGAGCCGCGGGCGTTCGTTCCCATCGATCAGAGGAAATGAGCGCGCCCGTATCCAACGTCCGCCCCAAGCCCGATAAGGTCCTGACCGACATCGCGGACTACGTCGCCGGCCACCGTATCGAGAGCGAGGAGGCCTACAACACCGCCCGGCTGTGCCTGATGGACACGCTCGGCTGCGGTCTGGAAGCCCTGGAATACCCCGCCTGCACCAAGCTGCTCGGCCCCATCGTGCCGGGCGCGGTGGTGCCGAATGGCGCCCGCGTCCCGGGCACGCCCTGGCAGCTCGACCCGGTCACCGCCGCCTTCAACATCGGGGCGATGATCCGGTGGCTCGATTTCAACGACACCTGGCTCGCCGCCGAGTGGGGCCATCCCTCGGACAATCTCGGCGGCATCCTCGCTACCGCCGACTGGCTCTCGCGCACGCGTCTCGCGCAAGGCTCAAAGCCGCTCGTCGTCCGCGACGTGCTGACGGCGATGATCAAGGCGCACGAGATCCAGGGGGTGATGGCGCTCGAGAACAGCTTCAACCGCGTTGGGCTCGACCACGTGGTGCTGGTGAAGATCGCCTCCACCGCGGTGGTAACGCACATGCTGGGCGGCACCCGCGACGAGATCGTCAACGCGCTGTCGAACGCGTGCGTGGACGGCCAGAGCCTGCGCACCTATCGCCACGCGCCCAACACGGGCTCACGCAAGTCGTGGGCCGCGGGCGACGCAACCAGCCGCGCGGTGCGGCTTGCGCTGATGGCGCTGAAAGGCGAGATGGGCTACCCCTCCGCCCTCACCGCGAAGACGTGGGGCTTCTACGACGTGCTCTTCAAGGGACAGCCGTTCAAGCTCGCCCGCCCCTACGGCGCGTACGTCATGGAGAACGTGCTGTTCAAGATTTCGTATCCCGCAGAATTTCACGCGCAGACGGCGGTCGAAGCCGCGATCCGGCTGCATCCGCAGGTCAAGGACCGGCTGGACGTCATCAAGCGCGTCGTGATCACCACGCACGAGTCGGCCATCCGCATCATCGACAAGCGGGGTCCACTCAGCAACCCCGCCGACCGCGACCATTGCATCCAGTACATGGCGGCGGTGGGCCTCATCAAGGGGAGCCTCACTGCGGCCGACTACGAGGACGCGGCGGCGGCGGACCCCCGCATCGACCGGCTGCGCTCGAAGATGACCTGCGTGGAGAAGAAGCAGTGGAGCCGCGATTATCTCGACCCCGCCAAGCGCTCCATCGCCAACGCCCTCCAGGTGTACTTCACCGATGGCAGCCGCACCGACCAGGTTGCGGTCGAGTACCCGCTTGGTCACCGCCGCCGGCGCCGCGAAGGCGTGCCGCAGCTCGAGGCGAAGTTCCGCGTGAATCTCGCGCGCCGCTTCCCGCCCAAGCAGCAGCAGGCCATCCTGGCCTTATGCCTGGACGCCCGGCGGCTCGCGCAAACGCCGGTCAACGAGTTCGTCGACCTGTTCGTCGTCTAGAGGCTGATTTGAACCGCCAAGACGCCAAAGAGCAATCAACTACACACTACAGGGCCACGTAGGGTCTCGCTTGGCCGCTATTTTCTTGAATGCCTTTTGGCGGCATGGCGGTTGATGTCTGAGCAGTCAGGCGGCACGGGAAGCGGTGCCGATCGCGGCATTGACAGCGGGCATCACCTTCTCCGCCATCAGCTCCATGGACCGGCGTGCGAGCTTCGGCTCGGCCCAGTCGTGGCCGCAATAGAGGAGCGTGCCGAAATCGCCCACCGACTCGCGGAAGGCAAGCAGCTGATCCACCACGCTCGCCACGCTCCCGCATACCACCAACCGGTCGAGAACGTATTCGACCGTCACCGCGGCGTCGGGCAGCGCGAAGTCGTGCTTGAAGATCTCCACGCCGCCCGCGCTCCTGCGCTTGGTGAGCAGGTTCCAGAAGTAGAACCCGTAGGGTCCTTCGAGGCTCTTTGCGTAGCGGCGGGCGGTCGCATCGTCGTCGGCGACGAAAATGCTCTTGCACACGCGCCAGTCCTGCGTGTCGGCGCGACGTCCGCCGCGGCTCGCCCCCTGAACGTACATCGGCCAGTGCGTCGCCACCCAGCGCGGCTGGAGAAAATTGGCCGACACCGGCGTCCACCCGCGCTCCGCCGCGGCGGCGAGCCCTTTCGAATGCGGGACGACGACGGTCACCACGATCGGCGGATGCGGCTTCTGGTAGGGCTTCAGCATCACGCCCTGCCCCGCCTCGCGGATCAGCGTGCGCGCGGTGGAAATGTTCCAGAACCGGCCCTTCAGGTCGTACGGAGCGTCGCCCGCCCACAGCGCGAGTATCTGGTTGATGGACTCGACGAACATCGCGTTGCGGTCGGCGTCGAGGTTGCCGCACGCCTCCATGTCTGAGCGCAGCCCGCCAGGGCCGATGCCGAAGATGAAGCGGCCCTCCAGCATGTGGTCCACCATCGCGACATGCGCCGCGACCTGCGCGGGGTGGTTGTTGGGGAGGTTGACGGTGCCGCTGCCGAGCTTGATGCGCTGGGTGTCGTGCGCGAGGCTCGCGATGAAGGTGAGGCACGACGGGATGGTCTCGCACACGTCCGTGATGTGCTCGCCGATGAATGCCTCGCAGTAGCCGAGCCGGTCCGCCAGCAGCACTGCCTCCCGGTCCTCCTTCAGCGTCTGCGTGTAGTCGCGCCCCGGAGGATGCATGGGCATGGTGAAGAAACCGAGTTTCATCGGTAGAATTGAGAGCCTATCTCAATAGTAGGCACGTGTGCGACGGAGGCGATGTGGGATGCAGTTTTAGGAGGATAGCCCGAAGCAATATGTCGATATTGCAAGGGCTACCGACAACAAAATGCGCCCAGATCGCCCCGTCCCTGCGGGTTGCGGCCAGGGGCACGCGGAGGGCGGAGCAGTGCCTGCGCCGTAGGCGTAGGTGCGACCCCGCAGCGGGTCGAGCGCGCCGCATTGAATCCGCGTGCCTGTGCACGCCTCCGCGGTCGCATCCCCGCAAGCGGGGCCCCTGCTCAACGCTGCGGCGCGCCGTCTGCATTGTTGCCCGGCTTGACCATATCGACATATGGCCTGCGCCGTGCGCCTCGCATCCATCCCGTCCTGGCCGCAACGCATCACGCGCCTATTGTTGAGATAAGCTCTAGCTGCCCAGGCTGAAGAACTCGCGCGGGCCGCGCATCGCGATAACGCGCTGCAACAATAAATCAAAATCGCCGGGCTGATCAACAAAATTCAGGTTTTCGGAGTTGACGGTCAGCACCGGCGCGGCGTCGTACTGATGGAAGAACCGCGCGT
>DASWHI010000131.1:0-5483 GCA_036398235.1 Burkholderiales bacterium | reverse complement strand
ATCTCCAGGGAGTCGTCCGGTCCGGACTGGCTTCGATTCTGCCACCCGGGGAGCTATTCGTGAATGGCAATCAGTGATCGGGACGGGGCTCCCGCTGATCGCGCGCCACTGACCGCGCGTTTTCTTGGTATTCTTCCCGCGCAGAGGGGCTCACGAAGGGATAGGGAGAGAGCGATGTCCGGAAACGTTACGCGGGAGCTGGCGCGGTTTGCGGCGGGGCTGAACTACGACCAGATACCGGAGCGCGCCCGGGAGCATTGCAAGAACCTGCTGCTCGACGCGGTTGCCTGCGCGCTTGCGGGGCACCAGGGCGAGGAAACGCATCAAGTCGCGGCGCTCGCCTCGGGACTCGCCCAGTCCCGGGAAAGCAGCGTCATGGGTGGCGACCGCCTCTCGCTCGCCGGCGCCACCCTGTTGAACGGCTACCTGATCACCGCGGTCACGATGTGCGACGTGCACCGCGCGATGCTCACCCACATCACGCCGGAAGTGGTGCCGCCGGCGATGGCAATCGCCGAACGCGATGCGCTCTCCGGGCGCGAGCTGCTCATCGCGCTCGCCGCGGGGTGCGAGGCGATGACCCGCATCGGGATTGCGATCGACTGGCCCGCGGCGCGCGCCAGGGGCTGGCACGGCCCCGGCGTCCTCGGGCCGTTCGGCGCCGCCGCGGCGGTCGGCCGCCTGCTCGCCTTCGACGAGGAAACCATGGCGCGCGCATTCGGCCTCGCGGGCAGCCAATCCGCGGGCACGTTCGCGGCCTGGGGCACGCCGACCGTCAAATTCCACCAGTGCCGGGGCGCGCTCTCGGGTCTGATGGCGGCGCTGCTCGCCCAGCAGAAATTCGTGGCGACCCGCGAGTTCCTGACCGCCCCGGACGGCGGGCTGTTCAGCACCTACTCGAACGGCGGCCGCCCGGAGCTGCTCACC
Organism: Burkholderiales bacterium; assembly: GCA_036398235.1. Lineage (GTDB taxonomy): Bacteria > Pseudomonadota > Gammaproteobacteria > Burkholderiales > SG8-41 > SG8-41. The sequence continues at coordinate 4,556 of DASWHI010000131.1, read as the reverse complement.
GACGGCCTCGGTACGCGCTGGGAACTGGAAAACATCGCGCTGCGCCTGTGGCCTTCCGCCTCCACCCTACAGGGATTCATCACGGCCATGTTCGACCTGGTGGAAAAGCACCGCCTGGGTATCGACCAGGTGCGGAGATTGCGCGTGTCGCTCAACAAGGCCGCTGTCGACATGCACGGAATTTTCCCGCGCTACCAGGGGAAGTTCGAAGCGCTGCTCTCGACCCATTATTGCGCGGCCGCGATCCTCCACGACCGGGCGCTGACGCTCGCCCAGTTCGAGCCCGGGCGCTACAACGACCCCGTGCTCGCGAGCTTCGCTGCCGAGCGGGTAGAAATGAAGGCCGACCCCGCCCTCTCCGGAGTCCAGTGCGTGGTGGAGGCGGAAACTGTGGACGGCCGCACCGTCGGCGTCCGCTGCGACCACCCGCGGGGCTCGCCCGAGAATCCGCTTGCGCGAGCGCAGATCGAGGAGAAGTTCCGGGCGTATGCCGGGGCGCTGCTGCCGGGGCCCGCCGTCGAGGAAGCGCTCGGGGCGATCGCGAAACTCGAAGAACTCAAGTCGGTGCGCCGGCTGATGGACCTGCTGAGGGCGGGCGACGGAATGCGCGCCGCAAAATCCCCCCGCGCCTCGCGCACCCCCCTTTTGCAAAGGGGGGCAGGGGGGATTGGGTGATGAAGTGAACCCATGAGGGGGACCGACGAATGAATACCTTCCGCTATCTGACTTCCGCCTTCTGCCTCGGCTGCGCGGCGGGCGTGGCGCTTTTCTGCTCCACCGCGGCGGCACAGCCGTACCCGACTCGCCCAGTGCGGATCGTCGTTCCTCAGACACCTGGCGGAGGCCTGGACATCTCGACGCGCGCCGTCGCGCTCAAGCTCGCCGAAACCTGGGGCCAACAGGTGATCGTCGACAACCGGGCCGGCGCCAACGGCATCATCGGCATCGAGGCTGTGGCGAAGGCAAAGCCCGATGGCTACACGCTCTCCGCCGCCTTCACTTCGGTGCTGACCGTCAACCCTCACGTGTACAAATCGCTGCCCTACGATACGTTCCGGGATCTCGTGCCGATCACCCAGACCGTTACCAACACCATCGTCCTGGCGGTCAATCCCACCGTTCCCGCCCGGACCGTGAAGGAGCTCGTGGCCCTTGGAAAATCGCGCCCGGGCGACCTGTCCTACGGCTCGTTCGGTGTCGGCAATCTGACGCACCTGGCCGGCGAGCTGCTCGACCTCGAAACCGGCATCAAGGCGACGCACGTCCCGTACAAGGGGGAGACGCCGGCTGTCGTCGACCTGGTCGCCGGCCAGGTTGCGTTCGGCTTCGCGACCGCGCCGGGCGTGGCCGCCCACCTGCAGAACCGCCGGCTGCGCCTGCTCGCGACCTGCGGCGAGCGGCGCGCCACGGCATTTCCCGACACGCCCACGATGATCGAGGCCGGCTTTCCGAAGGTGCTGGTCACGGGCTGGAACGGGTTCCTTGCGCCGGCCGGCATCTACAAAAGCCAATGACCGCCGACACGCCCGCTCTGGCGAGCGTGGTTGTCCTGAAGCTGCATGAGTTCCCGCGCAAGCCGGTAGCCGAGCAGGTCAAGCTGAAGGCGCGGCTCGAGTCGCTGGTGGGATCGGCGATCAAGCCGCTGCCGGTCGCCACGCGCATCGTGCTCGACACCTTCGATGGCCTGGCGGTCGTGGTGCCCGCCAGACCGCGCGCCGCGCTCGCGCTCGCCGTGCGCTCCGTGGCGGCCGCGGACATTCCGCTGTGCGTCGGCGTCAACCATGGCCCCGTCAAGCCGGTCATCGACGCGCTGCGCGGGCCCGGGGTGATCGGCGACGCGCTCGCCTCGGGATTGACCCTGGCGAATGCCGCGACACCCGGCCGCGTCGTCGCCTCGCGCTCGTTCCGCGAAGCCCTCAAAGCCGACTCGCCGTCCCGCGTGGCGGACCTGAGGGCCGCGGGGACGTTTACCGACGCAAACTTGCGCGCCCACGAATTGTTCACGTTCGACCGGCGCGCGACGCGCGCGCGCCGCTGGCGGCTGTTCGCGCTTGGCACCCTCACCATCACCGCCATCATCGGAACCGGTTTCGGTGTGCGCTTCGCGCGCCTGGCGTACGAGCCCCCTCCTCCGCCGCCGGTGCGGCCCGCAGTCATCCTGCTCCAGATTCAGCCCCGCGGAGATGTGTTCATCGACGGCGTGTGGCAGGGTGCGAGTCCTCCCCTCACTCGGATCGAGGTCGACCCCGGTGCCCATACGATCGAAGTACGCAACCGGCCGAGCCCGCCGCTCAGGCTCGAGGTCAGCCTGGGTTCGGGACAAGGCATGACCATAACGCACACGTTCGCGGCGCCCCCGCCCGCGCGGAAGAGCACGCCCAAGAGCGCCACCAGGCGCCCGGAAAAGAAGGTGGAGAAGAAACCGGAAGAACCCCGCCGGAAGACTCCGCGTGATTACTGGCGCGAGTTCCGTCGCAACATAGGGTTCTAGCAGATGAGCAAGGCGGCACTCAAGAAGCTCGGACGCTACCGTCTCGTCGCGGAACTCGGGCGCGGCGCGATGGGGATCGTCTACCGCGCGGAGGACCCGTCGCTCAATCGCACGGTTGCGGTCAAGAGCATCATCCTGATGGACGACCCGGCGACGCGCGCCGACTACGAGGCGCGCTTCCTCCAGGAAGCCAAGGCGGCGGGCGGGCTCAACCATCCCAACCTGGTCACCATCCACGACGTCGGCCGCGAGGGCGATGTCGCGTACATGGCGATGGAGCTTCTGGAAGGGACCGAGCTGCGCGCGATGATGGCGCGCGGGCGCGTGCCGTTGCCGCTCGCCCTCGACGTCCTGGCGCAGGTGGCGGATGGCCTCGCGCACGCGCACGAGCATGGGGTGGTCCACCGCGACATCAAGCCCGGCAACATCATGATCGTTCACGACCGCATCGCGAAGATCATGGATTTCGGGATCGCGCGAGTGCGCGCATCCGAAGTGAAGACGCAGACCGGGGCGATACTCGGCTCGCCGCGCTACATGTCGCCGGAGCAGGTGACCGGACAGCCGGCCGATCGCAGGTCCGATATCTTCTCGCTCGGCGTCGTGCTCTACGAGCTGGCAGCGGGAGAGCCTCCGTTCACCGCGCCCACCGTGACCCAGCTCATGCACCAGATCGCGACAGCGACGCCCCGCCCGCCGAGCGCCACCAACCCCGCGGTGCCCGCGATGCTCGACCTGATCATCGCCCGGGCATTGCAGAAGCAACCCGCCGAGCGTTACCAGAGCGCGGCGGAGCTCGCCTCCGACCTGCGCTCCTGCCTGGCGGAGCTCGCCGGCGGTCGAGCCCCGCAGCAGGCGGGGGCGGCAACGGCGCTGCCCCAAACCGGTGCGGCGACGGTGGCGCAGGCCGGCATACAGCAGGAAAAGACCGCTGCCGCAGCCGAGCCCGCAATCAGGACCGCTGCGCCCACGGCAGCCGACGCCGGAACGCATCTTGCCCTATCCCGGAAATTCGACTCCGCCGCGGCCCTGCAGCGGTTGACGAAGCTTGTGGAGACCGGCAGTTCGGACAGGGCCGACCGCCAAGGCGCTACGCCCCGCCGCGGCGTTTTCACCCGCCTGTGGCGGTATCCCGGCCGTTTACTCTTTGCGGTGGCGGTCGTTGCGGCGAGTGCCACCGCCTACTTCATCGCCTACTATTACTGAGTCGGCCCACCGGGCGCCTGCGGAGTAAACTAGTCGCAGAACGAGCGGCGGTGGCAGTGGTCCCGTTACCGGGAAACGGGTTTGCGCACGGGCGCAGTCGATGGGTGCCGGCATATGAGCGCGCCGTCGAGGCCTACCGCGCCTCGATCGCCGACCGCCCCACCGCCGAGGCCCACACCTTCCACGGCTGGTCGCTGAGCTACCTCGGCCGCATCGACGAGGCGATCGTTCGAGCGCGCGCTCGAATATGACCCCCACTACCTGCCGGCGCTGATCGGCCTCGAGTTGATCCGGCGCGGCGGCCTGCAGGGCCTGTGACCGCGCGCTTTTGGTAGTATTGGGTCATGAGCGCGGGCCCCTCCGACACGCTGGTCAGGATCAAGTACCTCAGGTTCTCCTACGGGCGGAACCTGGTCCTCAAGGGCATCGACCTCGAGGTGCCGCGCGGGAAGATCGTCGCGATCCTCGGCGCGAGCGGCTGCGGCAAGAGCACTCTGCTGCGCCTGATCGGCGGGCAACTGAAGCCCCGCGGCGGCTTCGTGGAGGTGGAAGGCCGGGTCGTGCGCGACATGGGGGACGACGAGCTCTACCGCATGCGCCGCAAGATGGGCATGATGTTCCAGAAAAGCGGCCTGTTCACGGACCTCTCGACGTTCGAGAACATCGCCTTCCCGATGCGCGAGCGCACGGTGCTGCCCGACTCGATGATCCGAGACCTGGTGATGATGAAGCTCCACGCCGTGGGGCTGCGCGGCGCCCACAAGCTGATGCCGAACGAGCTGTCGGGTGGAATGCAGCGGCGCGTCGCGCTGGCGCGCGCGATCGCGCTCGACCCCATGCTCGTCATGTACGACGAGCC
>DASWHI010000130.1:0-2689 GCA_036398235.1 Burkholderiales bacterium | reverse complement strand
GTAGACCTCGTGCCAGAGCGCGATGCCGCCGCCGTCGTAGAGCCAGCCGTTGATGCCCTGGAAGTTGAGACCGAAGGGCACGGCGGTGAAGTACTGCGCCGCGAAGGTCTTGCCGGTCCAGAAATAGCTGTTGGCGTGGTTCATCTCCACTGTGCCCGCGCGCACGGCGTCGAAGCCTTCCAGCGCGGGGATGAGCTCCCCCGCGCCGTAGACCTGGATTCTCATCCGCCCGTTCGACATCGCTTCGATCCGCCGCGCGAGGTCGGTCGCGCTGCCCGGACCGTCCATGTAGAACGGCGCCCCCTTTGGGTAGGCGCTCGTCATCTTCCAGCTGAATTTCTGCTGCGCGCGCGCGATCATGGGAAAGCCGGCGGTGGCGGCCCCGGCCGTCGCGATCGCACCCCCCTTGAGAAATCGTCTGCGTGGGTAGTTCATTGAAGCCCCCCTTCAGGTGAAGTTAAATGGCGCGCCGCCCAAGCTAAACCCAATTCGTGCAGAGCGCAATCTCCCGCGCGCCGGTGCCGAGCGGTCGTGCAGCGCAACATGGAGCCGCCATGAATAGGTAGAATCCGTGCATGGCTCCAAGCCGCTTCACACGCATCGCGGCACTGCTGGCGGCTGCGCTCGAAACGAGACCGAGCGGCCTGGACGCAGCCGCGATCCATCGATGATGTCGCAGCGCAGCCTGCTGGTCGCGCTGTTGTGCGCCGCCTGGATACTGCCGGGCCTCTTCGGCCACGACCCGTGGAAGCCGGACGAGGCCCACACCTTCGGCGTCGTCTACGAGCTGCTGCGGAGCGGCTCCTGGGTGGTGCCGGCGCTCGCCGGCGAGCTCTTCCTCGAGAAGCCGCCGCTGTTCTACCTCACCGCGGCCGTGTTCGCGAAGCTGTTCTCGTTCGCCCTGCCGCTGCATGATGCGGCGCGGCTCGCGACCGGGGCGTGGATTGCAACCATCTTCGGCTTCACCGCGGCCGCGGGCCGCGAGTTCTACGGCGTGCGCTACGGCGCGGTATCGGCGCTGCTGCTGCTCGGCTGCTTCGGCTTCGTCGTGCGCGGCCACCAGCTCATCACCGACGTCGCGCTGCTCGCCGGTTTCGCCATCGCCTACTACGGTTTTGCGCTCGCGCTGCGGCGGCCCGCGGCCGGGGGTTTCTGGATCGGCACCGGCGTCGGCATCGGATTCCTCGCCAACGGCCCGCTCGCGCCGGCCGTGCTGGGCGCGATCGCGCTGCTGCTACCGGTGCTCGGCCGCGACTGGCGCGACCGCCGCTATGGCGCGGCACTGGCGGTGGCTGCCGCGGCAGCGGCGCCCTGGCTCGCGATCTGGCCGGTCTTGCTCTACCAGCACTCGCCGGAGCTGTTCAGGTGGTGGTGGTGGACCGAAAACCTGTGGTACTACTTCGGCCGGCAAGTCGCCGGGCGCGCGGGGATCCTCTATTACCTTGGCATCCTGCCGTGGTATGCGTTCCCGGCGTGGCTGCTCGCGCTGTGGACGCTGTGGCGCGCCCGCGGCCCGGGACTTGCCCGGCCGGCGGTCGTGCTGCCGGTGACCGGCTTCGTCGTCACGCTCGCGTTCCTCTCCGCCTCCTCCGAGGCGCGCGAGCTCTACGCGCTGCCGCTGCTACCGCCGCTCGTGCTGCTCGCGGCGGGGGCGCCCGAGACGCTGCGGCGCGGCGCGGCCCAATCATGGTACTGGTTCAGCGCCATGGCGTTCACTCTCTTCGTGGTGGTCTTCTGGTTCTACTGGAGCGGGCTCGAGCTGGGCGTGCCAGCGCGCCTGCATCAGCACCTGCATCGCATACGACCCGGCTACACGCCGGGCTTCCGCTGGCTGCCCTTCGTCCTGGGCGTCGCCTACACGCTGTTCTGGTTCGCGGTGCTGGCGTCGTTCCGCAGGAGCACGGTGCGGCCGGTCATCGTGTGGGCCGCAGGAATCACGACCATGTGGGCGCTGATTGCCACGCTCTTCATCGGCTGGGCCGACATCGCGAAGAGCTACCGCTCGGTGTTCGTATCGATGCAGCGGGCGCTACCGGAGCGCTACGACTGCATGTCGAGCCGCGACCTGGGCCAGTCGCAGCGCGCGTCGCTGCACTACTTCGCGGGCATCGTCACGCATCGCGAGGAGGTGCCCGGGCGCCGGCGTTCCTGCGAGCTGATGCTGGTACAGGGCAGGCCGCAGGAAGAGATCAAGCCGGTCGGGCAGTGGCAAAAAATCTGGGAAGGCTCGCGGCCAAGAGATAAGGACGAGCGCTATCGGCTTTATCGGAGCGTGAAATCGCGCTGATCAAGCATCCTTGACATCGCGGGTGGGCGCCCCCGATGCTGTGCCGCAACATTTCTCGACAGAGCGCGACATCCGGCGTAAACTCAGCCCTCTCCCTGAAAGTTGATGCACTCGCAGCACTTCATTTTTTCCATTTCAATCAAATAGTAAGGAGCCGGACATGGCGAGCGGGCGCGAGGTGGTTGTGCTGTCGGGCGTGCGGACGGCGATCGGCGACTACGGCGGCGGACTGAAGGACCTGGCGCCGACCGAGCTCTCGGCGCAGGTGATCGGCGAGGCGGTCAAGCGGGCGAAAGTCGATGCGAAGGAAGTCGGGGCGTGCGTGATCGGCAACGTGATCCACACCGAGGCGCGGGACATGTACTTCTCGCGCGTCGCCGCCCTCAAGGCCGGGCTGCCGCA
>DASWHI010000129.1:0-8369 GCA_036398235.1 Burkholderiales bacterium | reverse complement strand
CCGTTCACCACGCAGCCCATCACCGCGACGCGCATGTTCTCCACGCCCGGATAGCGGCCGCGCCACTGCGGCATCTGCGCCCGCAACCAGCTCTGGATGCGGTCGGCCAGCTCCTGGAAGTAGGTGCTGGTGGTGCGCCCGCATCCCGGGCAGGCGATCACCATCGGGGCGAACGAGCGCAACCCCAGGGTCTGGAGGATCTCCTGCGCCACCACCACTTCGCGGGTGCGGTCTCCGCCCGGTTCGGGCGTGAGTGAAATGCGTATGGTGTCGCCGATGCCCTCCTGCAGCAGCACCGCCAGCGCTGCCGTGGAGGCGACGATGCCCTTGGAGCCCATGCCCGCTTCGGTAAGACCCAGGTGCAGCGCGTAGTCGCAGCGGGCCGCGAGGTCCCGGTAGACCGCGATGAGATCCTGCACGCCGCTCACCTTGCACGACAGGACGATGGCATCGCGCGCGAGCCCGAGCGCCTCGGCCTGGCGGGCGCTGTCCAGCGCGGAAGCGACGAGCGCGGCGCGGGTCACGACTGCCGAATCCTCCGGCTGCGCCAGGCGCGCATTCTCGTCCATCATCCGCGCGAGCAGCTCCTGGTCGAGGCTGCCCCAGTTGACGCCGATGCGCACCGGCTTGCCATAGCGGCACGCGAACTCGATCAGGGTTGTGAACTGCTCGTCGCGCTTCGCGCCGCGCCCGACGTTGCCGGGATTGATGCGCAGCTTCGCCAGCGCCTCCGCGCATGCCGGGTGCTGCGCCAGCAGGCGATGCCCGTTGAAATGAAAATCGCCGACCAGGGGCACGTTGACGCCCGCCGCGTCGAGCCGCTCGCGGATCAGCGGCACCGCCGCCGCCGCCTCGGCGTTGTTGACCGTCACGCGCACGATCTCGGATCCGGCGCGCGCCAGTTCGGCGACCTGCCGCACGGTCGCCGCCACGTCCCCCGTATCGGTGTTGGTCATGGACTGCACCACGATCGGCGCATCGCCGCCGATCGCAACGTGCCCTACCCGCACCGGGCGGCTTTTCCGGCGCGGCGCCGGGCCGTGATCCGTATAGCACTTCATTCGAGTGTCAGCCGTGCGACGTCGATCTTGGTGTGGCGCGCGAGGTCGATCTCGCGACCGTTATACGTCATGCGCACGCCCTGCGCGTTGCCCACCACGATATGAAGCGGCGGCAAACCTCTCACGCGCCGCGTGGTGCCGGCCGGATTCAGATTCGAATGGAGGGTCTGGTCGTCGCGGTCACGGACCTCCACCCAGGACTCCTCGTCAAAGACGAACGTCAGCTCCCGCGCATCCGGATGCGTGACCGCTTCGCGGGGGGGTGACGCGCTCGGGGCGGCCTTCGCGGGTGTCGCTGCGGCTTCCTGCGGGGGGCGTGCCGCGGGGGCGGCCGGTTGAGCCGCCTGAACGACTTCCCGCGGCTTGTTCGCGGAAGCCACGCGCTGCGGTTCCTGCGGGGCGGGAAGCGCCGCAACCTCCCGCGTCGGCGGCACGATGGTATCGGTTCCCTCGTCGAAGTAAAACTCGTAGCCCGCGAGCAGCGCGACGACCACCAACGCGGCAGCGGCATAGCGCGGCCAGCGCCGGGGCCCGGCCACCGAAAACGGGATATCCCTCGAGGGCGGGCTCTCGGGGTGCGGCGCGGGCGCAGGGAGAAGATCGGAGACTGCCCGTGCCAGCTCTTCCGGGTCCAGACGAAGCAGCCGCGCGTAGTTGCGAATGAAGCCGCGGACGAAAGTCGGGCCGGGCAGCTGCTCGTACTGCCCGGATTCAAGCGCCTCGACCTGCCCGACCGAGAGCTTCAGGCGGCGCGCGACATCCGCGGTGGTCAGGTTCTGCGCCTCGCGCGCCTGGCTCAGCCGGAGATTCGGGGCCACGCCCGGCCCGGGCGTGGCGGGTGTCTGTATGTCGCCAGCGTCAATCATTCATACTGGCCCGCGAGGAGCGCGCGGGCTTCCCGCGAATCAGGAAACCGGTTGCGCAGCTGCAGCGCGTAGCTCGCCTCGGAATTGCGGTCCCCCAGCCGGCGCTCGACGCGCACGCCGAGCCAGAGGGTTTCCGCGTTCGAGGGCGCGGTCTTCGTCAGGCGCCCGAGATAGCTCTTCGCCTCGCCGTAATCGCCCCGGGCATAAGCCAGGTCCGCCATCTGGTACAGCGCCTGGGGCTGGTTCGCGCGCACCTTGAGCGCGAGCTGGAAAAATTCCGCGGCGCCCGCCGCGTCGCCCACCCGCCTCGCGCACACGCCGGCGTTGACGTAGGAGCGATCGGGTGTCGCATAGAGGGGATTGCGCACGGCCAGCACGAATTGCCGGATCGCCTCGCGTTCCTGCTTGCGCTGGCACAGGAACTCCCCGTAGTTGTGACGGGCATCGGAATCGTTCGGGTTGATGGCGAGCGCGCGCTGAAAGCTCTCCTCGGCCAGGCGATCCTCCTTCAGTTGCGCGTAGATCAGGCCCGCCACGTTGTGCGCCGGGCCATAGTTGCGGTCGGCGCGCAGCGCCTCCCGTACCTCCTCGAGCGCAACTCCCACGTTGCCGATTCCGAAGTAGTTCGCGGCGAGCTCCGTGTGGACGCGCGCGCGCAGCTGCTCGTTGCTTTCGTCGCCGGTGGTGGACGTTGCGGACTTCAGGTCCGATCCGTCTGGATGCGAGGCGCAGCCAGAAAACGCCAGGCACGCAACCATCACCACTATGCCGGCGACCTTCATCGAGACAGCTCCTGCGGGCGGCTGAGGGTGCGGCGGGTACGATCCTGCACGCGCCCCGCGAGCTGCCCGCACGCCGCGGCGATGTCGTCGCCGCGGGTCTTGCGGACGGTCGCGACGAGCCCCGCCTGCATCAGCACGTCGCGGAAGCGGGCGATCGCCTCCGGGCCCGAGCGCCGGTAGCCGACGCCGGGGAACGGATTGAAGGGAATGAGATTGATCTTGCACGGCACCTCGCGCACCAGCGCGGCGAGCTCGCGCGCATGGCCCGCGCTGTCGTTGACGCCCTCGAGCATCACGTACTCGAAAGTCACGAAATCGCGCGGCGCCTTCGAAAGGTAGCGCAGGCACGCCGCGAGCAGCTCACGGATCGGGTATTTGCGGTTAATCGGGACCAGCTCGTCGCGCAGCGCGTCGTTCGGCGCATGGAGCGAGACCGCGAGCGCGACCGGGCACGCATCGCCCAGTCGGTCGATGCCGGGCACCAGCCCCGCCGTCGACAGCGTGACGCGCCGGCGCGAGAGCCCGTAGGCCGAATCGTCGAGCATGAGCCGCATGGCGGCTACGACGTTCTCGAAATTCGCGAGCGGCTCGCCCATGCCCATCATCACGACGTTGCTGATCGGCCGCTCCTCGGTCACGCCGCGGCCGAGACTTCTGTTGGCCAGCCACAGCTGGCCGATGATCTCCTCCACGGTGAGATTGCGGTTAAAGCCCTGCTTGCCGGTGGAGCAGAACGAGCATTCGAGCGCGCACCCCGCCTGCGAGGAGATGCACAGCGTGCCCCTATTTGATTCGGGGATGAAAACGGTTTCGATCGCGTTGCCGGTGCCGACGTCGAGCAGCCACTTGCGCGTGCCGTCGGCGGCGGTGGTGTCGCGCAGCACGCGCGGCGCGGCGATCGACGCGCTCTGCGCGAGGCGCTCGCGGAGCGGCCGCGACATGTCGGTCATCGCGCTGAAATCGTCCACCCCCGCATGGTGGATCCAGCGCAGCAGCTGGCGCGCGCGGTACGGCTTCTCGCCCAGCCCGGCGCAAAAGCCCCGCAATGCCTCCTGGTCCAGCCCGATCAGATTGACGGTCATGGGGGCAATGCGCTCAGTGCCGTTCCAACTTGTATCTACGAACGCCGGTGCCCCTGCCACTGGGGACATTGGGCCACTGTATCGACAGTCGGCTTGGCGTGAAAAGTTGGATCGGCATCAGCGTGAATGGATTTCCTGTTTCGGGAAGAAGTAGGCGATCTCCGCGGCCGCGGTCTGCGGCGAGTCCGAGCCGTGCACCGCATTGGCGTCTATGCTTTGAGCAAAGTCGGCGCGGATAGTGCCCTTGGCCGCCTTCCGGGGGTCGGTCGCGCCCATCAGCTCGCGGTTCTTCTGGATCGCGTCCTCGCCTTCCAGCACCTGGATCACCACCGGGCCGGAAATCATGTAATCCACCAGTTCCTTGAAAAACGGCCGCTCCTTGTGCACCGCGTAAAAGCCCTCGGCCTGCGCGCGCGCGAGCCGGGTCATGCGCGCGGCGACGATCTTCAATCCGGCTTCCTCGAATCGGGCGCAGATCCTGCCAATCACGTTCCTCGCTACGGCATCGGGCTTGATGATGGACAAAGTACGCTCAACCGCCATTCAGCTTCCCTTGCGTTTCGTTGCTCGAGTTCAACGCGCGAGGATACCACGATAAGGCCTTGAAATGAAGCGAATTCGCGGGATTTCACCCGCGAAAACAGGCGCTTGGCGCGGCTTCGCGCACGCGGATCCACAGCGGCTCAGACCGGCCGGTCACCCGCCAGCGTGACGCGGTGCATGACGCGCCGGAAGCCGTGGTAGTCGTTCACCGGGTTGTGCTGGGTGCAACGGTTGTCCCAGAAAGCGAGCGAGCCCGGCTGCCAGCGAAAACGGCACGTGAACTCGGGCTTCACCTGGTGCGCGAAGAGGAACTCGAGCAGCGGCAGGCTCTCGTCCTCGGTCAAACCTTTGAAGTGCGTCGTGTGCCCGACGTTGATGTAAAGCGCTTTTCGCCCCGTCTCCGGATGGGTGCGGATCACCGGATGCTCGGCGATCAATGCCTTGTGCTCCATTCCCGCTGCCCGCAGCCGGTCTTCCCGCGTGCGGGACGCATCCGCCTTGAGCGAGCTGCTCACGCCGACGAGCCCGTCGAGCAGTTTGCGACAGCCTTCCGACAGCGTCTCGTAGGCGAGGTACTGGTTGGCGAAGAGCGTGTCGCCGCCATAGGGCGGGATCTCGGCCGCATAGAGCATGCTCGCCATCGGCGGGCGCTCGAGGTAGGTCGTATCGGAATGCCAGATGCCGCCGAAATTCATGCGCTCGTGTTCGAGCTTGATCACCGGAGTGATCAGCGGACAGTCCGGCAGCCCCTTCAATTGCGGGTACTCCATTGGCTGCCCGAAGCGCTGCGCGAAGGCAAGCTGCGCCTGCGGGGTGAGTTTCTGGTTTCGAAGAAAGATTACGAGATGGTCCAGAAAGGCCTGGCGAATCTCGGCGACGACCTCGCCGCCGACTGGCCGCGCGGCGTCCACGCCCTCGACCTCGGCGCCGAGCGCGCCGGCAATCGGGCGCACCTCGATGTGCTGGTAGTCGCGCCGCGCCGCGTTATCTGTCATCAGATGACCTTCGCGCTCCGCAATGCGCCGATACGCACGCTGTCATAGCCGAGTTCCCGTAACAGAGCGTCGGTGTGCTCGCCGAGCGCCGGCGCCGGGCGCGCCGGTGGCTCCTCGCCCGCGCAGCGCACCGGCGGCGCCACCATCCGGTAGGAGCCCCGCTGCCGGTTCGGCAGCGTCTGCAGCCGGCCATGCTCGGTCACGAACGGGTTCTCGAGCGCCTGCGCGAGGTCGTTGATCGGCGCCGCGGGCACGACACCTGCGAAACGCTCGAGCCATTCCTGCGTGGTGCGGGTCGCGAGCTCGCGATCGATCATTTCGGTCAGAGCATCGCGGTGCCGCAGCCGGTCCGGAAACATGCGAAAGCGCTCGTCTGCGCTCCATTCCGGCCGCCCCAGCTTCGTGCACAGCGCCGGCCAGAACTTCTCCTTGTTGCACATGATGTAGATCCAGCCGTCGCGCGTGCGATAGAGCTGGCACGGAGTGAGCGAAGGATGCGCCGAGCGCGGCAGGCGGCCGGTGACGACGCCCTCGTTCAGATACCAGGTTGCGAGATACGACGTGTTGTGCAGCGCCATGTCGAAGAGGCTCACGTCGATGTCGCGTCCGGCGCCGGTGGCGCGCGCAGCCGTGAGCGCCGCCAGCAATGCATACGCGAGCCCGAGCCCGGTCATCAGGTCCACGATCGAGATGCCGAAGCGCGCCGGCGGCGCGCCCGGCTCGCCGGTCAGCGAGAAGTAACCCGCTTCCGCCTGCATCAGGTAGTCGAATCCCGGCCAGTCGGCGCGCGGGCCGCTGCGCCCGTAGGCGGAGAGGTGCGCGCACACGATCCTCGGATTCGTGGCTTTCAGGCTCTCGTAGACGAGCCCGAGCCGCGCCGGCACATCCCCGCGCAGATTGGAGGCGACGGCGTCTGCGCTGCGCGCGAGATCGCGCAGCACGGCCTGTCCTTCCGGGCGCGAGAGATCGAGCGTGAGGCTCTTCTTGTTGCGGTTCAGGCTGTGGAAGAACTCGCTGTCGCCGGGCGCGAAGAAGTACGGCCCCACCGCGCGCGACATGTCGCCGTCGTCGTTGGGGTTCTCGATCTTGATCACTTCCGCCCCCTGGTCGGCGAGGAACATCGTGCCGAACGGGCCCGCCCCGTATTGCTCGACCGCCAGCACCCGTACTCCGCTCAGCGGCAGCATCACGCCGGGTTCCGCTTGACGAGCTCGCGCGCGATGATGATGCGCTGCAGCTCGTTCGTCCCTTCCCCGATCGCGAGCAGCGGCGCGTCGCGGTAGTAGCGCTCGATGTTGAACTCCTTCGAGTAGCCGTAGGCGCCGTGGATGCGCATCGCCTCCAGGCTGTTCTCGAGCGCCGCCTCGGTCGCATAGAGTTTCGCCATGCCCGCCTCGAGGTCGCAGCGCCCGCCCGCGTCGTAGGCGCACGCGGCATGCTCCACGAGCAGGCGCGCCGCTTCGACCCGCGTCGCCATGTCGGCAAGCTTGATCTGGATCGCCTGATGCTCCGCAATCGGCTTGCCGAAGGTCCGGCGCTGCTGCGCGTAACGCAGCGATTCCTCGAGGCACGCGCGCGCAAGGCCCGCTCCGCGCGCCGCGACGTTGATGCGCCCGAGCTCGAGCCCGGCGAGCACCTGCTGGAGACCATGACCTTCTTCCAGACCGATCCGGTTCGTTGCCGGCACCCGGCAATCCTCGAACAGGAGCTCCGCCGTGTCGATGCCGCGATAGCCGAGCTTGTCGAGCTTGCGCACCACCTTGAAGCCCGGCCCTTTCTCGACCAACAGCAGGCTCATGCCCTTGTGCGGCGGCTGCGCGCGCGGGTCGGTCTTCACCAGCACCGCGAGGATTCGCCCCTCCGCGCTGTTGGTGATCCAGGTCTTGGTGCCATTCACGAAGTAATAATCGCCGTCGCGCCGGGCGTGGGTCCGGATTGCCTGCAAATCGCTGCCGCAATCGGGTTCCGTGAGGGCGATGCCGCCCCGCAGCTCGCCACTCGCGAAGCGCGGCAGGAAACGGCGCTTCTGCTCGTCCGTCCCGAAGCGCTCTACCGCCGCCGCCATGATGAGGTGCGAATTGAAGAATCCCGGCACCGACATCCACACCGCCGACATGCGCTCCACGATCCGCGCGTAGGTCACGGCCGGGAGCCCGAGGCCGCCGAACTCGGGCGCGATGGTGGCGCCGAAGAGCCCGAGCGCCTGCAGCTTCTCGACCATCGCGGTGGGGTAGGTGTCCGCCGCCTCGAGGGCGTGCACGACGGGCCGCACGTCGCGCTCGAGGAAGCGGTCCACGCTGCTCAGGATGAGCGTCTCCTGCTCGTCGCCTGCGTGCGGCTGCGGCCTGGCGCTCACCGGCGTAACGGGTCAGGGGTGGACGTCCTCGGTGAACCAGTCGTCCGGCAGCTCTCTCCCGACGGCCTGCTCCCGGGCTTTGCGCAGGACGAACGCGCCGGCCGCGGCGAACTGCAGGCCCAAGCCGACGTTGTTCGCAAAGCACGTGATCTCATCCGCGCGCTCCCGCCCCGGGGCGCGCTCGGACAGGAGCTCGCTCAAGTCCGGGTAGCGGTCCTGGCACGCGGGATCTTTCCACCAGCCCTGCTCGCGCTTCTCGTCCACGTTGGGCGTGCCCGGCATGACGTTGTTGTACTGCTTCGCCTGCCGCCGGTTGTGGACGAACACGCGGTCGCAACGGTCGAGGACTTCGCCGTCGATCTCCTGTGACTTGATGCAGCCGACGTGGATGCCGGGCTTGAGCCACCTTGGCTCGACGACCCGCACCATCGAGGAAGTGGCTGCGAGTATCACGTCGGCGCCCTCGACGCACGCTTCCGCCGAATCGACGGCGCGGACACCTTCGTATTGTGAAACGAACGCATCACGGCTTTCCCGCCGCGGGCTGTAGACGCGCACGTCCCTGAAATTCCTCACGGCGCGGGCGGCCATGAGCTGCGAGCCCGCCTGCCAGCCGGTGCCGATCAGCGCGAGGGTGGAGGCGTCCTCGCGCGCGAGATGCTTCAACGCCAGGCCGCTCGCGGC
>DASWHI010000128.1:0-8928 GCA_036398235.1 Burkholderiales bacterium | reverse complement strand
TCATTTCAACCACGCTCACCACCGCCAGCGGGCAGATCCGCGCGGGCAAGGTGCGCGCGCTCGCGATCAGCTCCACGAAGCGCCTGCCCGATTACGCGGGGGTGCCCACGTTCCGCGAGGCGGGCTACCCCGACCTGGTGGCGACGGTCTGGTTCTCGCTTTCGGGGCCCGCCGGCATGCCGGCCGATGTCGTGAACCGGTTGAACGCCGAGGTGCGGCGCATCCTGCAGCTCTCCGATGTTCGTGACCGCCTGCGCAGGGACGGCATCGAGCCGAATCAGCTCGACGCCAAGGCGTTCACGGAATTCATGGCCGCCGAGGTCAAGCGCTGGGGCGCCGTCGTCCGCGCGTCCGGCGCGCGCACCGATTAAATCCTCCCTACCCCCCTTTGTCAAAGGGGGGTGGCGAAGCCGGGGGGATTTTCTCATCGGGCACCCGGCACATTTCGGGTCTTGAGGAACTGCTCGAGCGTTTCGCCCCGGAACGCCGCCACCATCTCCGGATTGGAAACGCCTTTCACGCGCGCGAGCTTCTCGAGGCAGAAAAAGCTCGCGCCATAGCGGATCAGCGCCGGCCAGTCGAGGCTGCGCACCATGCGGCGCTCCTCGGCATCGAGACCGGCCTTCTCGAACGCGGCCTCCGGGTCCTGCTTGAAGAGCGCCCGCTGCTCCGGCCGGATCAGCCCGTGCAGGAACCGGTTGAGCCGCAGCCCCCGCGCGCTGCGCTGCAAATCGAAGACGTAGGTGCCGGCGAGCGCTTCGATGCCTTTGAGCTGTGGGTTCATGCCGGTTCCTCGAACAGCGCGACCGCCATGGTCGCCGTCATCGGCAGGTAGCAGTTCTGGTGGATCTTCCGGGCGCGGTCGGAGAGCGCGCCGCGCATCGCGAGCCACATTACTTCCTCCGCCCCTTCCGTGCCGCCGAGCCGGATGTAGTCCGCGTGCGTCATCTTCGTCAGCGTGCCCGGGTCGCGCTCGATCAGCTCGAGGAACTTCCGGTCCCATTCCTCGTTGTTGAAGCCGGCGCGCTCCCCGTTCAGCTGGTGCGAGAGCCCGCCGGTGCCCACCACGACCACCTTCAGCGCCTCGGGATAGGCTTCCACGGCGCGCCGCACCGCCTGGCCGAGCTTGTAGCAGCGGAGCGGCGTCGGCAGCGGATGCTGCAGCACGTTGATCTCGACCGGGACGATGCGGCCAGGCCAGTCCGGCGCCGGCGGCCAGAACATCGTGAGCGGCGAATGGCAGCCGTGGTCGATCGGCAGGTCCTGGAACACGGAGATGTCGAACTCCTCGTTCACCAGCGCTTCGACCATGTGCCGGGCGAGCTCCGGGTGTCCCTTTAGCGGCGGCACCGGGCGCGGGCCGAGGCCTTCGTCGGCGATCGGGAATTCCGCGCTCACGCCGAGCGCGAAGGTCGGATAGTGGTCGAAGAAGAACGTCGTCGCGTGGTCGTTATAGAAGAACACCAGCACGTCGGGCCGGCGCTCGGCGAGCCAGCGCGCGACCGGCTCGTAGCCCCGGAACAGCGGCGCCCAGTCGGGGTCGTTGCGCTTGCCGCGGTCGTACGCCATGGCGATCGTGGGCACGTGGGAGGTGCCGATGCCGCCGATGATGGTCGCCATGGGAGTCTATTATGAATCAGTGAACTCGAACTCGGCGACGATCACGTGATGGTCGGATGCCCGCGTCGGCTTCACGATGTAGCTGACCGGGCGCAGGTGGCGGTTGTGGAAAATGTGGTCGAGCACGAACGGATGGCGGCGCCAGGTCGGCTGGTCGGTCTGCACCGAGCGGTAGCCGGCAGTGGCAAATTGCCGGGTCAGCGCCTCGTGGCTGAGGACGTTGAAATCGCCCGCCAGCACTGTCGGCCCGGTGGAGGCGCGCGCCACTTCGAGCACGAGCCGCAGCTGCAGGGGATGGGCCGATGTATCGGAATTGAGCATGAACAACGCGAGCAGATGCGTGTTGAGGAGACGCAGATCGCGGCCAGCGACCGTGGTGGTCGCGCCAAGAAGCAGGCGGTCGGTGGGAGTGTGCTTCGCCCCCGCAAACTCGAACTCCAACCGCGGCGAAGGAAGATCGCGCCGCAGGACGTCGCGCAACGGCGTCCTCGAGAAGATCGCGAGCCCGATCCCGAAAGGCAATTCCCGCGGATCCTCCCGGGGATAGGCGAAATAGCTGTCATAGCCGTCGAGCGCCGCGCGCAGCCGGGTGTAGTTCGGCGGGGGATTCGCCTGCGCGCCCCCGGGGAGGGCGCGCTCCACTTCCTGCAACAGGAGGATGTCGGCCCCGTGGCTGCGGATCTCCTCCAGCGTGACGTCGAGATCGATGGGCGCGCGATCGGGATTGGCGTCGTCCCAAGTCTGCCCGTACTGCATGTTGAACTGCAGGATCGTGAACGTCTTCATGAGCGTTGCGGCGCGCCGCTGCGCCGGACGCAAATATAGCATTGCGCCGTCGCAAAGCGGGGAAGCGCCCCGGGAAGCGGTAAATCGCGTTAAGGCATCAGATGAGCTGCGGGCGTGGCCTGCGGCTACCGTTCTATTCTGCTGGCGCGCAGCCTGAGAATGACGAGCGTCACGATGGCGGCGACGAGAAATGCAGCGATGATGCCGAGTTGCCAAACCGGCCCGCAATCGGACATCCCCAGCGAGCCGGCCGTGCAGGAGCGCAAGTACTCGATGATGATTCCCCCGTCTCCCACTTTCTGACTCCGGTTTTTCAGACGACGGCGTAAGCTAACACCCCTGCGGCGCGAACCTCACGGCACTGCGTCACGGCATCCGGCAGGATCGAACGGCTCGGGAAACGGTCCGGATTCGAAGCGGGTCCCACCCTAGTCAAAACCTCCCACGAAAAAAGTCGAGGGCGCCGCCAGCGTGAATTTATCCTCCAAGGATCTCCCGCTCACAGCACCGGGATCTTCGCGTGCAGCACCGCCGGCCGGCCGCCGCGCACCGCAGCGAGGCAGCGCTGGATCGCCGCCGGGACGACATCGGGGTCGGTCAGCACCTCGCCGTAGCCGCCCGCCGCCTCGCAGATCTTCGCGAAGTCGGCGTCGGGAGCAAGCCGCGCGCCGAACTCGTTGACCGCCTTGGCCGCGCCTTCAGGATACATGCGCAGCGTGGACTCCTTCACCGCGGACCAGCCCGAGTTGTCGAGCACCACCGTGAAGACCGGCAGCCCGTACTGCCGCGCGACCGCGAACGCCGACGACGGATTGCCGAAATAGAAGCTGCCGTCGCCCACGATCTGCACGACGAGCGCTTCGGGCCGGGCGAGCTTGGCACCGAGCGCCATGCCGTTCGAGTAGCCGAGGGCGCCGCCGGAGCAGCCGAGCCCCGTGCCCGGCCGGGTCCGGGTGATCTGCCGGTGCACCAGCGCCGCGTTGCGTATCGACTCGTTGACGAGAATAGCGTCCTCCCCGATCGCTTTTGCGATCTCCGAGCAGAGATAATGCGTGTTGACCGCGCCCCGGGCACCCTTGTTCGTGGCCAGCTTCGCGGCCTCTGCGCGGCGCTCGCCGTGCTCGCGCGCCATCGCCTCGATACGCCGGGCGGCGCCGTCGCGAAACGCTGCCGTCGCCTTCGCCTTGACCGCCTCGATCAACTGCGCGAGCACCAACGCACTGTCGCCGGGCAGGCGCAGATTCGACGGAAAGCCCCAGATCGGAGAGCGCTCCTTGAGCGGATCCACGTCTATGTGCGCCCACCACGTCCGGGGATTCTCGCGGGTGTCGCTCGGGATCCACGGCACGTCCACGTCCACCAGCAGCCCGACATCGGCTTCGGCCACGTGCCTGCCCGGCATCGTGCCGCCGAAGCACGGCGAGTTGCGCGCAATGTTCAGGTGCAGGGGATTGAACTCGAACACGCGGATGCCGCCGAGCCGCGCCAGCTCCTCGATCAAGCCCGGCGCGTGGAGGTTGCGGCCCGCGTACGACGTGATCAGGATCGGGTACTGCGCCGCGAGCAGGCGCTCCGCAATCGCGGCGACCGCGTTCGCGGGCGCCGCGCCGGCGCCGACCGCGCCGTAGCGCGCCTCCGGAAACGAGCGCACCGCGGCGGCGTCCCAGGTCTGGGCGAGCGTCTCGCGCGGCACCATCAGGTACACCGGCCCCCGCGGGTCGCTGTGCGCAACGCTATGGGCGCGCCGCAGCACCTCCTTGGTGATGACGCCCGAGGGCAGCGTCCACTCCCATTTCACGTAGTTGCGGACGATCGCGCCCTGGTCGAACGGCTCCTGGATGAAGTGCACGTAGGTGTCGCGCGAGCCGGGGAGTTCCCCGCGCACGGTGTAGGGCGCCTTGCCCGCGATGAGGATCAGCGGGACGCGCGAGCGGCAGGCATCGTGCAGCCCCATCGCCGCGTTCGAGGTGCCCGCGTCCACGTGCACCATCACCGCCTGCCCGCGGCCGGTCACCATCGCGTATCCGATGGCCATCTGCACGGCGGTGTTCTCGTGCGGGCAGAGCAGCGTCTTCGGGAACTTGCGCCCCTCGGCGCGCCAGCGCGCCATCTCCTCGATCAGGGGCGCGTAGTCGGTGCCGAAATTGCAGAACAGGTACTCGACGCCGAGCTCGTTCAGGCCCTCGAGAAAATAGTGCGCGGTCGATTGCAGCGTGACTTGCGGTGCCTTGTCCATTTCGCGTTACCCTTTCCGCTGTCGCTATGAGTTCCCCCAGACCTCCTGCGCCACTTCGAGGGCGAGCGCGAGCTTGCGCCGCTGGTCGTCGACGGTCATCTTGTTGCCGTGGTGCGTGCTCGAGAAGCCGCATTGCGGGGAAAGGCACAGGTTCTCGAGCGGCACGAACTTCGCCGCGGCACCGATGCGGCGCTTCAAGTCGTCCTTGCTTTCGAGCGCCGGGAACTTCGAGCTGATCAGCCCGAGCACGACCTTCTTCCCCTTCGGAATGTAGCGCAGCGGCTCGAAGCCGCCGGCGCGCTCGGTGTCGTACTCGAGGAAGAACCCATCCACGTCGAGCCGCGTGAACGCGGTCTCGGCGACGAAATCGTAGCTGCCGCTCGCGAGCCAAGTGCTCATGAAATTGCCGCGGCAGGTGTGGACGCAGACGGTCATGTCGTCCGGCACGTCGCGGATCGCCGCGTTGACCGCGTCGGCGTACATCTTCGTATCCTGCTTCGGATCGTCGCCCAGATTGCGGAAGGTCTCCTGGACCTTCGGGTCGCCCATCATGGCGATCGTCGTGTCGTCGATCTGGAGGTAGCGGCAGCCGGCCTGGTAGAGGTCGCGGATCTCCTCGCGGTAGGCCTGGGTGAGGTCGGCCCAGAACTCGCTCACGTCGGGATAGGTCTTGCGCAGCGCTTCACGGTCGCCCCGCGCGTGCAGCATCGCCGGCGACGGCATGCAGAATTTCGGCGTGCGCCGGGTGACGGACTTCAGGAACTTGAAGTGATCCACCATGCTCGGCCGGGTGCGCCGGATCCGGCTCTGCACTCTCATCAGCGGCGGCTGCTCGTCGGCGCCCTGGAAATGCACGCCGAACGTCCTGCCTTCCACCGTCTGCACCCCGTCGAAGCCGCGCAGGAAGTCGATGTGCCACCAGTCGCGCCGGTACTCGCCGTCGGTGATGCTCTGGAGTCCCACCGCTTCCTGGAACGCTACGACGTCCCGGATGCACTGGTCCTCTACCTTGCGCAGCGCCTCGGGGCCGATCTCGCCGCGCCGCGCGCGGGCGCGCGCCTCCCTCAGCTCGGGGGGGCGCAGCAGGCTCCCGACGTGGTCGGCGCGGAACGGCGGACGGGGCGCTGTTTGAGCCACGAGGATTCGTCCCTAAGCCCCTATTCTATGGCTTCCGCCCGCCGCACGCTCGCGATCATGCTCGAGACCAGCAGGAAGTTGCGCGAGCCCTCCACGGTGGACGCCGCCTGCCGCAGCTCGTCGAAGTTCCGGCGGCGCTCCTCCTCGGTCTTTGCCGTCAGGCGCTTCAGATTCCTGATCGAGAATTCCTGCACGTATTCGAGATTCACCGTCCGGCGCTGGCGCGCGTAGAGATCGAGCAGGCGGTCGTCCCCCTCGCCGCGGCACACTCTTCCGAGCTTGCCGGCGAGATTGATCGCGTCGTGGATGCCGCCGTTCAGCCCGAACGCGCCGATCGGATTGTTGAGATGCGCCGCGTCCCCCGCGAGCAGCGCGCGGCCCGCGCGAAAATCGTCCGCGACGCGCTGGTGCACCTTGTAGATGCTCTTGTACTCGATGGCGTAGCGCCCCGACTTCGGCTGGAAGCCCTGCATCAGACGCTCGACGTTCTCATCCGAGAGTGCCGCCGCCTCGTCCTCCTCGGGCCGGACCGGAAACAGCACGCGCCACAGCCCCGGCGGTCCGTCGCCCGGCATCTTGAACATGGCGTTCCAGTCCACGGGGTCCGCGACGTAGGTATTCAACCGGAAGCCGTGCGGCTCGTAATCGTAATGGGTGCTCGCCACGAGGAACCGTTCGGGCCACGTGTAGCCTTCGAATCCGACGCCCATCACCCTGCGCACCGTGCTGCGGCCGCCGTCCGCCCCGACAAGCCACGCCGCCTCGAAGCGCTCAATGCCTTCCGGCGTCTTCGCGGTCACGACGACCTTGTCGGCGGTCTGGGCGAAATCGGTCACCTCGTGCGAGAACCGCAACTCGGCGTTCGCGCATTCCTTGAGCTTGGTATGGATGATGGGTGTGAGACGGTGCTGCTCCAGGTGCAGCCGGTAGGGGTACGGCGTCAGGTCCTTGATGAGCGAGAGGTCCCAATCGACGATGACGCCCTCCTTCCGGTCGCGGATCTGCCAGCGCGGCACCTTGATCGCGGTCCTGAGCATCTCGGCGGTGATGCCGTAGGGCGCCATCATCTCGAGGGACGGCGGATGGTAGGTGCCGGCGCGCAGGTCCACGGTCAGGCCGGGCTCGGCTTCGAGAACCAGGACGGAAACGTCCTGTATTGCGAGCGCGAGCGCCGTCAGCAGCCCCACCGGGCCCGCCCCCGCGACGATCACTTGCGGATTCCCGCCCATGGTCCGGCGCCGCCTCCGTCACGCGGT
Organism: Burkholderiales bacterium; assembly: GCA_036398235.1. Taxonomy (GTDB): domain Bacteria; phylum Pseudomonadota; class Gammaproteobacteria; order Burkholderiales; family SG8-41; genus SG8-41. The sequence goes on along the minus strand of DASWHI010000128.1, from coordinate 1,893 downwards.
CCGCATCGAGAACGCGAGCAGCACGACCGTGACGGCGAGCAGCAGCACGGCGGAGAGCGCGAGCGACCAGTGGATCCCGATGAGACTCCCGAGCAGGCCGACGGTGATGCCGCTGAAGGCGCGCAGCCCGTTGTTGGACATCTGGTAGAGCCCGATCAGGCGGCCGCGCAGGTGGGCCGGCGCCTCCAGTTGCACCAGCGCCTGGGCCATGGAGCTGTAGGCGAGATAGAGGAAACCGGCCACGAACATGAGGGCGACGGCGAGGTGATAGTTCGTGGCGGCGGCGAAGCCCGCGATGCTGATGCACCAGATGATGCTCAAGACGATCGCGGTCAAGGGAGTCGCGCGCAGGAACCCCCTCACTTCCAGCACCATGCCGCCCACGAAGGCGCCCGCGGCGTTGGCCGCGAGCAGTACCGCATAGGAAAAATCCGCCTTCTCGGTGCCGAGATCGTCCGCGTACTCGGGCATTTGCGCGAGGAACGCGTTGCCGACCAGCAGCGAGGAGATGCCCGCCAGCAGGATCATCGAGAGGATCGTGCGGTTGCCCGAGACCTCGCGCATGGCTGTGAGGGCGTCCGCGAATCCGCTGCCCGTCGCCGGCGCGCCCTCGCGGCGACGCCTCGCGCCGTACGGCACCTTCCACAGCCACCAGGTGAGCGGCAGGTAGATGAGGACGTTCGCAATGAGGCCGGCCGCCGGGCCGAGTGCCAGCAGCAGCCCGCCGCCGACGGCGGGGCCCACGAAGATTCCGAACTGGCGACCGGTCGCGTTCAACCGCACGGCGCTCACCAGGCTCTCGCGGCCGACGATGTCGTGGATCAGCAGCTGGCTCGCCGGCCCCCATAGCACGCCGGCGATGCCGTGCACGACCAGCAGCACGGCGGCGTGCCACACCTCGATCGTCTCCGTGTAGAAGAGCACGGCCCACGCCAGCGACACCGCCATGAAGAGCAGCATCGCGACCTGGATGATGCGCCGGCAGTCGAAGCGATCGGCCATCGCGCCGAAGTACACCGAGAGAAACAGGAACGGCAGCCAGTGCGAGAGCACCGCGAATCCCGCCAGCGCCGGCGATCGGAACAGCTCGAACATCACCCAGTAGCTGATGACGTGCTCGATATTGTCCGCCATCATCGCGGCGGAGGTCGCCACCAGGTAGATGCGGAAATCGCCGTGGCGGAGCGCGGCGAACGAGGGATTGGCGCCGCGCGGCGGCTGCGAGGTGGAATCGGTCACGCGCCGGAATTGTAACAACGCTGTTACAGGCTTAACACCTTGTTTCACACCGGCGTGCACCTTGGGCGGGGTATCGGCGTTCTAAGCCTCAGGCAACCTTGAAAGGAGGACGCCATGAACGCACGGAAGACGATTCTCACGTTGGCAGCAGGCACGCTGTTCGTGACCGCGCCCGCATTTGCGGATCACCCGCGCTGGGCGCCTGCGCGGGGCGAGCGCCATGACGCGGAACGGGTGTTCGTGGTGAAGCACCCGCGCCACCACCGGCCCGCGGTGCGCGAAGTTGTGGTGGTGAGGCAGCCGGTCGTCGTGCGCAGGACGGTCATCGTGGAACGCCCGGTGTACGTCGAGCGCCCCGTCTACTACGGCGCGTTGCCCGCCCATCCCGCTCCGGTATACGCCGGGGTCGCGCCCAATCAGGTGCTGAACACGCTCGGCGGGGCCATCCTCGGTGCCGCGATCGGCAGCCAGTTCGGCGGCGGCAACGGGCGCACCGCGGCGACTGCCATCGGAGCGGTCGTCGGCGGCGTGATCGGCAGCAACCTGTAGCCTAAGCGTCGCCGGCGACGTCCGAGAGCTCGCGCGGTATCCGCCTCCGGCGCCGGGCGTGAAAGAGGCGATCCGCCGCCTCGTAGAGCGCCATCCCGGCGATCA
>DASWHI010000127.1:0-16812 GCA_036398235.1 Burkholderiales bacterium | reverse complement strand
CTGCAGGTCGGACCCGGCCGTGAGCCGCGCATAGAGCGTCGCGTGGATGCCGCGAATCATGGGGACGAGGTGCGGCACGAAAACAAGATTGACCGCACGCCCGGCGGCCCGCTCGAGCCCCTGCGCGATCTCCGGGTGGTGGCGGTGCCCCGGCACGCCGTAGGCCTTGAAGTTGTCGGAAGCCTCGGCGAACAACGTGTGCACCGCAGCCTTGCGCCCGGCGCCGGAGACGCCGGACTTGGCGTCGGCGATGAGGTGATCGAGGTCGGCGATGCCGGACTCGACGAGGGGAAGGAAGCCGAGCTGCACCGCCGTCGGGTAGCAGCCGGGGTTGGCGACGATGCGCGCCTCGCGGATCCGCTCGCGGTTCACTTCCGGCAGCCCGTAGACGGCTTCCGCCACCAGCTCCGGGCACGCGTGCTTGACGCCGTACCACTGCTCCCACAGCGCGACGTCGCGGATGCGGAAATCGGCGGCGATGTCGATGACGCGCACGCCCGCGTCCACCAGCGCCCGCGCCTGCTCCATGGCGACGCCGTTGGGGGTCGCGAAAAAGACCAGGTCGCAGGCGGAAAGTCCTGCCTTCGCGGGATCGGAGAACTTGAGCCCCACCCGGCCGCGCAGGTTGGGAAAGAGCTCCGCCACCCCCATCCCCGCCTCCTTGCGCGAGGTGATGGTGGCGAGCTCGCAGTGCGGGTGCTGGACGAGCAGGCGCAGGAGCTCGACACCGGTATAGCCGGTGCCGCCCACGATGCCCGTCCTGATGCCGTTCCTCGCCATCGTCTCCCGGCCCACAGACGACAAAGCCGCCCGCAGGCGGCTTGCACTGCGAACAATCAATTCTAACGCTTCGAGTACTGCTTGCGCCGGCGCGCCTTGTGCAGGCCCACCTTCTTGCGCTCGACCGCGCGCGCGTCGCGCGTGACCAGCCCTGCTTTCTTGAGCACGGGCTTCAACGCGGCGTCGTACTCGATCAGCGCACGCGTGATTCCGTGGCGCACGGCGCCGGCCTGTCCCGACTCCCCGCCGCCATCCACGTTGACTTGAATGTCGAAGCTCGCCGTGGTCTTCGTCACCTCCAGCGGCTGGCGCACGACCATGCGACCGGTCTCGCGCGAGAAGAACTCGTCGACCGGCCGCCCGTTGACGGTGATCGCGCCCTTGCCGGGCTTGATGAACACGCGGGCCACCGCGGTCTTGCGGCGCCCGGTTCCGTAGTGATGCTGCCGTTCCAGTGCCATGTGGACTCTAAACCTTCAGTGATTGCGGCTGTTGCGCCGAGTGCGGGTGGCTTGCGCCCGCGTAGACCTTCATCTTTTTCAGCATCGCGTAGCCGAGCGGCCCCTTGGGCAGCATGCCCTTCACCGCGAGCTTCAACACGCGCTCCGGCTGGCGCGCCTGCAGCTTGGCGAACGTATCGCTGCGGATGCCGCCGGGATAGGTGGTATGCCGGTAATAGATCTTGTTCTGGCCCTTCCTGCCGGTCACGCGCAGCTTATCGGCGTTGACCACGACGATATAATCGCCGGTGTCCACATGCGGCGTGAATTCAGGCTTGTGCTTGCCGCGCAGCCGCCGGGCGATCTCGGAGGCCAGCCGGCCGAGCACCTTGCCGGAGGCGTCCACGACATACCACCCGCGCTGCACCGTCTCCGCTTTCGCGGTAAACGTTTTCATGGAACCGCCGCCATTCGCTGGAAAGGGCAGAATTCTATTGGAAATCAGGCGCCTGTGTCAAACTTCTGGTGCGCAGCCAGCGGCCAGCAGTAAACTGGGGCTACCCCTGCAAACGGGCCTTGTTTTTGCTCGCCGTTTTCCGCCAATTGCTTGCCTGAATTGATTTATGGATTGGCTGATCACCCGGACCATCGCTGCCCTGCTGGAACCGCTGGGCATCGTTCTCATCATCCTGCTCGTAGGGGCGGCGTTGGCTTGGACCCGCCCGCTGGCGGGGTGGCGGCCGATCATCCTCGCGTTCGTCGTACTCTACCCTTTGTCCACGCAGTATGTGGCCGACCAACTGCTGTGGTTAATCGAGCCCGCATACCGCGATCCGGCCGCCGACAAGAGCGGGCAGGCGATCGTGGTGCTGGGTGGCGGCACCTATTTCTCCGCCCCCGAATACGGTGCCGACACGGTCAGGGCGCCGGTCCTTGCGCGCCTGCGCTACGCCGCCCACCTGCATCGCGCGCTCGGCAAGCCGGTGCTCGCCTCCGGGGGCGCCCCCGAGGGAAATCCCGTCCCCGAAGCGCAATTAATGAAGCAGGTGCTGCAGCAGGACTTCCGGGTAGCGGAGGTGTCGACTGAGGAGGGCTCGCGCAACACCTTCGAGAACGCGCTGCGGAGCAGCGAGATATTGAAGTCAACCGGCGTCGACCGGATCTATCTCGTCACCCATGCCTGGCATATGCGGCGCGCTCGCATCGCCTACGAGAACGCGGGCTTCACCGTCATCCCGGCGCCGACCGAGTTTGCCACGCGTTTCAAGGTGACCATAATCGATTTCCTGCCGGATGCCCGCGCGCTCCAGGACAGTGGCGTGTTCTTCCACGAAGTGATCGGGATCGGCTGGTACTATCTGCGGAGCCTCGTCGGCCGCTGGCGGGGCCGCTGATGACGATTCAATCGCGGAAACACGCAGGCGGCTCGCCATGAAAGTCCGCATCAAGTGGATAGAGAACGTCGCCTTTGTCGGCGAGTCCGAAAGCGGACACGCGCTGGTGATGGACGGCGCGCCCGAAGGCGGCGGGCGCAACCTCGGGCCGCGCCCGATGGAAACCGTGCTGATCGGCACCGGCGGCTGTACCGCCTACGACGTCGTGCACATCCTCCGAAAAGGCCGCACGCCTGTAACCGACTGCGTGGTGGAAATCACGGCCGAGCGGGCGCCGGAGGATCCCAGGGTCTTCACGAAAATCCACTTCCACTTCATCGTCACCGGCGGCGGCCTGAAGCGCGAGCAGGTCGATCGCGCAATCCATCTTTCCGCGGAAAAGTACTGCTCGGCCTCGATCATGCTCGCCAAGACCGCCGCGATCACGCACGACTTCGAGATCCGCGAAACCCGGGATTGAACCGCCAAGCCGCCAAAGAGCATTCAAATTCCGAACCGGGGCGAAACACGGCATCTTGCAGCCGATTGCTGCCGAAAGACCCCTGACGCTGGTTCGATTGGCTCGGTTGCCTTTGAATGCAGTTTGGCGCCTTGGCGGTTATCTGCTATAGCCAGTAGGCGGTTTCGGTCATCACCTTCGAGGACAGCCGCATCGCGAGCTTGGCGGGCTCGGGCAATTCTCCGCCGCCGTGCGTGATGGCGCTGGTGGCGTGGCGGGCCTCGTCTTGCTTCATCTGCTCCAGCACCGCGCGGCTTTTCTCATCGGCCGCCGGCAGCTGCTGCAGGTGCCCCTCGAGATGCCTCACGACCTGGCGTTCGGTCTCCGCGAGGAATCCCAGGTTCCAGCGGTCGCCCAGCAGACCCGCGAGTGCGCCCATCGCGAATGAGCCCGCGTAGAACGCCGGGTTGAGCAGGCTCCTGCGGCCGCCCAGCGCCTCGATCCGGCGCTCCGTCCACGCCAGGTGCTCGGTTTCCTCCTGCGCCGCGCGCTCGAGCGCCTCCCGCGCGCGCGGATTGCGCGCGGTGAGCGCCTGGCCCTGGTAGAGCGCCTGGGCGCAGATCTCGCCGGTGTGGTTGACCCGCATCAGTGCCGCTGCTTGCGCGCGGCTCTCGGCGGTAAGCTCGGCCTCGGCAAGCTCGTCTCCCGGCACCGGGCGCAACGAATGCGCCGGAGCAAACACCGTCCGCAGGCCCCTGTCGAAGGCAACGATCAGATCGTCCAGCGTGGGCAGCATGCGTTCATTGTGCCAGATCGGCGTCCGTGTGGGCCGTCAGGCCGCTTCGGCGAAGAGCTGGCCCAACTCGGCGCCGGGATCGGCTGCACGCATGAAGGCCTCCCCCACCAGAAAGCAGCCGACCCGCCGTGCGAGCAGCGTCCCGACGTGCTCGCGCGTGAGAATCCCGCTTTCGGCCACGACGATGCGGCCGCGCGGAACGCGGTCGAGCAGTTCGAGCGTCGTCTCCAACCGGGTCTCGAAGGTGCGGAGATCGCGGTTATTGATACCGATGAGGGGGGTCTCGAGCCGAAGGGCGCGCTCGAGCTCCGCGGCGTCGTGCACTTCGACCAGCACCGCCATTCCGAGCTCGTGCGCGACCGCCTCCAGTTCCCGCATACGCGCGGTCTCGAGCACGGCGACGATCAGCAGGATGCAATCCGCGCCCGCGGCGCGTGCTTCGTACACCTGATAGGGGTCGAGGGTGAAGTCCTTGCGCAGCACCGGCAGCTGGCATGCGGCGCGCGCCAGCTTCATGTGCTCGAGATGGCCCTGGAAGAATTGCTCGTCGGTCAGCACCGACAGGCACGCTGCGCCGTGGCGCGCGTAGCTCGCAGCGATCGCCCCGGGATCGAAGTGCTCGCGCAGGACACCGCGGCTGGGACTCGCTTTCTTGATCTCGGCGATGACCGCCGGCCGACCCGCGGCGATCCGGGCGCGCAGCGCACCCGCGAAATCGCGCGCGTGCTGCGCGAGCCTGGCCTCCTTGCGCACCGCCGGCAACGGCTTCGTGGTCTTCGCGCGAGCCAGCTCCTCGGCCTTGACCGCGACGATGCGGGCTAGAGTCCCTAACATAATGAAACGCGCGATGCGCTGGCACGATTTTGGCTCAGGGCGCGAAGCAAGGCCCGCCGCTTAGACCGACTAAGCAAGGGACTTGCGACAAAGCCATGGGCCAAAACTCGTGCCAGCCCCTGAGATGCCATTGGAAATCCTGATGCCTGCGCCGGGGTTGCTGCCAGAATCGGCGCTGACTTTGTCGCTCGGCTTGCCAATATCGACATATTGGCTGCACCTCGCTTCGCGTCATCACCAATTCTGGCAGCAACGCACGCGTGTTTCATTATGTTAGGGACTCTTATATCAGCCACCGGCCTGCGACCGGGTGTAGCCGACGAAGGCGTCGAGCTTCTTGCGCGCGGCGCCGCTGGCGATGACCGCCAGCGCCTTCTGCACGCCCCCGGCCAGGCTCGGCGCCAGCCCCGCGACATAGATGCCGGCGCCGGCGTTGAGAGCCACGATGTCGCGCGCCGCGCCCGCCTCGTTGGCGAGCGCCGACAGCACCAGCGCTTTCGACTGCTCGACGCCGTCCACCTTGATCAGGGAGGCATCCTGCGTCTTCAGGCCGACATCCTGCGGCGCGATGTGGTACTCCCTGACTGTGTTGTCCCTGAGCTCGCCGACCATGGTGGGCCCGGACAGCGAGATCTCGTCCATCCCTTCAAGCCCGTAGACGATCATCACGTGCCGTGCTCCCAGCCGCTGCAGGACGCGCGCCTGGATGCCGACGAGATCGGGGTGGAACACGCCCATCAGCTGCCGGCCCGCGCCGGCGGGATTGGTGAGAGGCCCCAGGATGTTGAAGATGGTCTTCACGCCCAGCTCGCGGCGCACCGGCGCGGCGTGCTTCATCGCGGCGTGATGGTTGGGCGCGAACATGAAGCCGACGCCGGTCTCCTCTATGCAGCGACCGACCTGGTCGGGCTTCAAGTTGATGTTCGCGCCGAGCGCCTCCAGCACGTCGGCGCTCCCCGACTTGCTCGAGACCGAGCGGTTGCCGTGCTTGGCGACGCGCGCGCCGGCCGCGGCGCAGACGAAGCTTGCCGCGGTCGAGACGTTGAACGTGTGCGCCCCGTCCCCTCCCGTGCCGACGATGTCGACGAGGTTATCCGGATCCTTGACCACGACCTTGGCGGCGAACTCGCGCATCACCTCCGCCGCCGCCGCGATCTCGCCGACGGTCTCCTTCTTGACCCTCAAGCCGATGATGATCGCCGAGATCAGCGTCGGCGAGACCTGCCCGCTCATGATCGCGCGCATGAGCGAGAGCATTTCCTCGCGAAAAATCTCGCGGTGCTCGATCACGCGGGCGAGCGCTTCCTGCGGTGTCATGATTTGCCTCGCTCCAGAAAATTCCTCAGCAGCTGGTGGCCGTGCTCGGTGAGGATGGACTCGGGGTGGAACTGCACGCCCTCGACGGCAAGCTCCCGGTGGCGCACGCCCATGATCTCGCCATCGTCGCTCCAGGCGCTCACCTCGAGGCGGCCGGGGAAGCTCGCGCGCTCGATCGCGAGGGAATGATAGCGCGTCGCGGTGAACCCGTCCGGCAGCCCGCGAAACACCCCGCGCCCGTCGTGGTGGATCGCGCAGGTCTTGCCGTGCATGAGGCGCTTGGCATGCACGATCCTGCCGCCCAATGCCTGCCCGATGGCCTGGTGGCCGAGGCACACGCCGAGGATCGGGACCTTGCCCGCGAATCGCTCGACCAGGGGCACCGAAATGCCCGCCTCGCTCGGCGTGCAGGGACCGGGGGAGATGACGATGCGCGCGGGACGCAGCCGCTCGATGCCCTCGAGCGTGATCTCGTCGTTGCGCAGCACTTCCACCTCCTCCCCGAGCTCGCCGAAGTACTGCACCAGGTTGTAGGTAAAGGAATCGTAGTTGTCGATCATGAGCAACATAACGTTCCCTCAGTCGAGCCGGGAATCGAGACCGGACTCGGCCATCTCGGCCGCGCGCAGCAGCGCTCTCGCCTTGCTCTGGGTCTCCTGCCACTCCGCCTCCGGCTGCGAATCGGCCACGATGCCGCCGCCGGCCTGCACGTAGAGCGTGCCGTTCCGGATCACCGCGGTGCGGAGCGCGATCGCGACGTCCATGTTGCCATGGAAGCCGAGGTAGCCGACCGCCCCGGCGTAGATGCCGCGCTTGACGGGCTCCAGCTCGTCGATGATCTCCATCGCCCGCACCTTGGGCGCTCCGGAAACGGTTCCCGCGGGAAACGTTGCCCGCAGCACGTCAACGGCGTTGAGGCCGGGCTTCAGCCTGCCCTCGACGTTCGAAACAATGTGCATCACGTGCGAATAGCGCTCGACCACCATCTGCTCGGTGACCCGGACGCTGCCAATCCGCGCCACGCGGCCGACGTCGTTGCGCCCGAGATCCACTAACATGATGTGCTCGGCGCGCTCCTTTTCGTCGGCGAGCAGCTCCTTCTCCAGCGCGGCGTCCTCCACGGGCGTCGCCCCGCGGCGGCGGGTGCCGGCGATCGGACGCACCGTCACCGTTTCGCCCTCGAGCCGCACCAGGATTTCGGGCGAGGCCCCGACCACGTGGAATTCCCCCAGGTCGAAATAGTACATGTAGGGCGAGGGATTGATGGTGCGCAGCGCCCGGTAGAGCGCGAGCGGCGTGGCGCGAAACGGCTTCGCCATGCGCTGCGAGGGCACCACCTGCATGATGTCGCCCTCGAAGATGTAGCGCTTCGCCCGCTCGACCGCGGCGTGATAGGCGGCCTGCCCGAATCCCGAAACCGCGGGTTGTGACGCGCCGCGCACGTCCGCCGGGATCGCCACCGGGTCGCGCAGCCGCGCGAGCAGCTCCCGCAACCGCGCGCGTGCCGCCGGGAACGCGCCGGGCCTGCCCGGCTCGGCGTAGACCACCAGCGTGAGCTTCCCCGACAGGTTGTCGACGATCGCGATCTCCTCGGACACCAGCAGGAGGATGTCGGGCGTTCCCAGCTCGTCCGGCTTGCGCGCGCCGGCGAGCCGGCGCTCGATATAGCGCACGGTGTCGTAGCCGAAGTAGCCGACGAGGCCGCCGCAGAAGCGCGGCAGGCTCGAATCCTGCACGACCTTGAAGCGCGCGAGGTAGTCGCTGACATAGGCGAGGGGATCGGGGACCCGTTGCTCGTTCACCACCTTTTCGCCGCGGATCTCCGAGCAAACGTCGCCACGAACCTCGAGCCGCGTCTCGGCCTGCAGCCCGATGAACGAGTAACGGCCGAAGCGCTCGCCGCCCACCACCGACTCGAGCAGGTAGGTGTGGCGCCGGTTGGCGAGCTTGAGGTAGATGGAAAGCGGCGTGTCGAGATCGGCGAACGTCTCGAGCACCACGGGAACCCGGTTGTAGCCCGCCTGGGCGAGGCGGGCGAACTCAGCTTCAGTCATACGTCACTCCACGAAAACGGACAGCGTTCGAAAAACACGGGCGCGCACGGCGCGCGCCGGGGCCTGGCTAGCTGCGCCAGTGCCGCCAGCGGCCCCAGAGTAGGGCCGCGTGCTGCTCGGTTCCGTGATCCGCGTCGTGCATGACTATGCTTTTTGAATCAGCCGGGTAGCGTCGATGAGGGACGCTACTATAGCATCAACGTCGAGCTCGCGCACATCCCGCCCCTCGCTGTAGCCGTAATCGACGCAGAATACCGGGCAGCCGGCCGACCGCGCCGCCTCGACATCGTTGGCGGAGTCTCCGATCATGAGCATCTCTCCCGGGACGATGCCAAAACCGCGACAGGCATGCAGCAGCGGTTCGGGGTCCGGCTTCTTCTGGGGGAGCGTGTCGCCGGCAATGACCTGCTCGAAGCTGGACGCGAGTTGCAGTTGATCGAGCAATGCCCGCGTGAAGCGCTCTGCCTTGTTGGTTACGCAAGCCAGCGGCAGATGCATCGCCTGCAGCTGCCGCAGGCCTTCGCGCACCCCCGGGAAAATGACCGTGTGCCTGCCGTTTACCTCGGCGTAGCAGCGCTCGAAAATCGGGAGCGCGCGCGCGAGCAGAGCGCTTTCCACGCGTCCCTCGAGATTGCCGGCGAGCACGCGCTCGACGAGCCTGGGTATGCCCTTGCCGACAAAGGTGCGTATGAGCTCCGGACCGAGCTCGGGCCTGTGGAGCTCGCGCAGCATCCTGTTCGCGGCCTCCGCGAGATCGGGAATGGTGTCGGCGAGCGTACCGTCGAGGTCGATTATCACGGCCTTGACGCGGACCGGGAAGCGTTGCGTGCGGATGTTCTATACCTTGGCGAGCTCGGCGCGCATCGCGCCGATGGTGGCCTTGTAATCCCGCGTGCCGAAGATCGCCGAGCCCGCGACGAAAGTGTCCGCGCCGGCGCGCGCGATCTCCGCGATGTTCTCCACCTTCACGCCGCCGTCCACCTCGAGCCAGATGTTGCGCCCGCTCGCGGCAATGCGCGCGCGCGCCGCGGCAAGCTTCTTCAGCGACTGCGAAATAAATTTCTGGCCGCCGAATCCCGGGTTCACCGACATGACGAGAATCAGGTCGAGCTGGTCGATGACGTGCTCCAAATGCGTGAGCGGCGTGGCGGGATTGAACACCAGGCCCGCCTTGCAGCCCTGCTCCTTGATGAGCGCGATGGTGCGGTCGACGTGCTCGGACGCCTCCGGGTGAAAGGAAATGATGTTGGCCCCGGCCTTGGCGAAATCGGGCACGATGCGGTCCACGGGCTTCACCATGAGGTGCACGTCGATGAGCGCGCGCGTGAGCGGCCGTATCGCCTCGCACACCAAGGGGCCCACCGTGAGGTTGGGAACGTAATGATTATCCATCACGTCGAAGTGCACGAGGTCGGCGCCGGCGGCGACCACTTCGCGCACTTCCTCGCCGAGCCGGGCGAAGTCGGCGGACAACAGACTGGGAGCGATGCGATAGTTCTGCGCCATGAAGGACTTTCGAAATCGCCCGGATTTTACCCGTTCTGGCGCTTGCCTGCGCGGGAGAATTGGTCAACAATCGCCTCGTGACGGAAAAGAAATACGACATCACGGTTGCAGCGCGCACCGCCTTCATCCCGGACCAGTCCGACCTGGACAGCGGCCGCTACGTCTTCGCCTACACCATCACCATCACCAATACCGGCACGCTGCCGGCGCAGCTCGTGAGCCGGCACTGGATCATCACCGACGCCAACAACCAGGTCCAGGAAGTGCGCGGCCAGGGCGTGGTGGGGGAGCAGCCGATGCTGCGGCCGAACGAAAGCTTCCAGTACACCAGCGGCACCGCGATCGCGACGCCGGTCGGCACCATGCGCGGCACCTACCAGATGGTCGCGGAAGACGGCATCCAATTCGACGCGCCGATACCCGAGTTCACGCTGTCGATGCCGCGCGTGCTCCACTAGTTTCGAGTTACGAGTTGCGAGTTTCAAGTTGAAGGATCATTCTCAAACTTGAAACTGGAAACTCGAAACTTGAAACTCTTCAGGACGTATCCGGCTCGTCGGACCTTCCTTCGCGCCCGTCGCGGCGCTTCTAGCGGGTTGCCGCCTCAAGACAAAATGCACCGCGTGCGCGTGCTGGGCCTGTGCGCGTTACTCGCAGTGACGGGCTGTGAGACCCTCCAGCCGACGCCGGTTCCTCCCGCACCCCCGCCCAGGGAAACCCCGCCGCCCAGGCCGCCCGCGGCCGGCGAGGCGGGCATGCTGCGCCAGGCATCCTGGAACAATCTCCCTGAATGGCGCACGGAGGACCCGGCGGACGCGTGGGAGGCGTTCCTGACGAGCTGCCGGGCGCTCGAGAAGCAGGGCGCGTGGCGGGAAATCTGCGCCGCGGCCGCCGGCATCGGGAACCCCGACCCCGACGCCGCGCGGCGCTTTTTCGAGGCCCATTTCACGCCGTTCCGGGTGATCCGCGCCGACGGCGGCGACGAGGGGCTGATCACGGGATATTACGAGCCGCAGTTGCGGGGAAGCCGTAGGGCCTCGACACGCTATCGCTATCCACTCTACGGAGTGCCCGATGACCTGCTGGCGGTCGATCTTGGCGGGATCTATACCGAGTTGAAGGGATTGCGGCTGCGGGGCCGGCTCGATGGCCAGCGCGTCGTGCCCTATTACGATCGCGCGCAGATCGGGGAGGGGCGCGCACCGCTCGCCGGCAGGGAAATCGCGTGGGTGGACGACGCGATCGAGCTCTTCTTCCTGCAGATCCAGGGCTCGGGCCGCATCATCCTCGACAGTGGCGAGACGCTGCACGTCGGTTACGCCGACCATAACGGGTTTCCCTATCGCTCCATCGGCAGGCACCTGGTGGAGCGCGGTGAGCTCCCGCTGGAGAAAGCGTCGATGCAGGGCATCCAGGCCTGGGCACGCGCGAACCCCGACCAGTTGACGGAGCTGCTGAATCACAACGCGCGCTACGTGTTCTTCCGCGAGCTGCCGGCCGGCCTGCCCGGCCCGCTCGGATCGCTGGGCGTGCCGCTCACGGCGCGCCGCAGCGTGGCGGTCGACCCGGGGGTCGTGCCGCTCGGCGCCCCGGTCTACATCGCCACCACCTGGCCGCTTTCCAGCCGGCCGCTCAACCGGCTGATGCTGGCGCAGGACACGGGCAGCGCCATCCGCGGCGCGGTGCGCGCGGACTACTTCTGGGGATACGGCGAGGAGGCCGCGCGCGAGGCCGGCCGCATGAAGCAGTCGCTCAGGATGTGGGTGCTGCTGCCTAACGGCTATCCGGCGTCTACGAACCAGTAGACCAGGGGATAACGGCCCATGCCGTCCCCGGTTGAGCGCGCGGAGCTATTTCGTTGAGACGGCGTTGAGCGCCCGCTCGAGCTGGTCGGCTGGCAGATAGCCGCCGTTCATGCTCCCGTCGGCGAAAAATATGGCAGGCGTGCCGTTGATGCGAAAGCGCTGTGCGAGCAGCTTGTTCTTATCGATGGGTGTATCGCACCTTCCGTCGCCCTGGGGCGCAGCGCCGCGCAACATGAAGTCATCCCACGCCTTGGCGCGATCCTTTGCGCACCAGATAGCCTTCGACTTGTCCACCGAATCCGGAGAAAGAATCGGCCACAGAAAGGTGTATATGGTGACGTCGGTAACCTTGGTGAGCTCCCTCTGCAGCTGTTTGCAATAACCGCAGTTCGGGTCCTCGAACGTGTAGATCACGCGCTTGCCATTACCGCGCACGCGTTTGATGGCCTGGTCGGTCGATTTCCTCAGCGTCTGCGCGGCCAGTTGTGCGCTGCGCTCGGCGGTAAGGTCGCGCTCCCCCACGCCCCGTGTATCGAGGAGGCTGCCGATGAAAATGTAGCTGACCTTCTCGTCGGTGTACAGGATGCGTCCGCCAAGCACGATTTCATATATGCCACCGAACGGAGTCTTCGACACGCTATCCACGGGAATGTCGGGGAATCTGGCCTGAACGGCCTTGCGGATCGCCGCCTCGCTCGCGCTGGCGCTCCCGGCCGCGAGACCGGCCAGGACTGCGCACAATGTCACGATTCTTCTAACCATCATGGTCATCTTTTGGTTGCGGCGCTCCTGACGCTCACGCGACAGCGCGGTGCACCAGGAAGCTCTTCAGCCATGGCTGCCGGTCGACGAGCGTGAGCCCCAGATTGCGCGCCCTCGCCAGCAAGACACCGTCGTTGTTGAAAAGTTTCTGCAGACCGTCGGTTGCGACCTGCATGGCGAGCACGTCTTCCTTGCGCGCCCGCTCGTAGCGCCGGAGCAGGGCATAGTCCCCGCAGTCGCCCTGCGGTCCGCGCGCTTTGAGCACCCCGGCGAGCGCGCGCGCGTCGCGAAATCCGAGGTTCACCCCCTGCCCCGCCAGGGGGTGCACATTATGGGCAGCATCCCCCACCAGCGCAAGGCGCGGCTTCGTGAATTGCGTCACGCGCTGCAGCCTCAATGCAAACCCGGCCGCCGGCGTGATGACCTTCAGCGCGCCCAGTGCGCCGCCGCTCGCGGACTCCACTTCGGCTGCAAGCGCCGCGTCCGGCAGATCGAGCAGCCGGCGCCCCCGTTCCTCGGCGATCGACCACACCATGGAAGCGCGGTTGCCCGGCAACGGCAGCAGCGCCAGCACGCCCTCGCGCATGAACCACTGGAACGCGACGCCATGATGAGGCTTCTCGCAGTCGAAGTTCGCGACCACGCCGAGCTGCCGGTAGTTGCTTGCGCGCACGGCGATGCCGGCATGCGCGCGCACGCGCGATTCCGCGCCATCGGCGCCGACCACGAGGCGCGCGGCAAGCTCGCCACCATCCTCAAGCCGCACCGCGACGTGATCGTCGTGTATGTCAAGCGTCGTCCAGCCGGCAGGACAGTGCACGCGCAAGTCCTGCTCGCGGGCGGCTTCCCGCAGCGCGTGCAGCAGGCGGCGGTTTTCGACGATGAAGGCAAGCTCGCGCAAACCCGCGTCGTAGGCGCTGAAGTCGAGCCGGGCGCCTGGATCGTCGCCAAATATCCTCATTGCCTCGACCCGCGCGATCCGCTCGGGTGGCAGCAGCTCCCACGCGCCGCCGTCCGCGAGGAACGCGGCGGAGCCCGGGCTCAGGGCGTAAACACGGCTGTCCCAGGCTGCGTCGACAGGGGGAGGTGCGGGCCGCTGCGGCTCGATCAGCGCCAGCCGCAACCCACTGCCGGCGAGCGCGCGCGCGAGGCTCAATCCGACGAGCCCGCCGCCGATGATGATGACATCAAACAGGGAACGCATGCACCGCCCGCCCCCCTAGGATAACGACGAAGTGCAGTTTCCGTTCGTCCTGAGCCTGTCGAAGGACAACAGCGACATCTTGATCGGGGGCACCAAATCTAGTCCGTCCGTGGTTCGACAAGCTCACCACGAACGGTTTTACCGCGCTCGATCAGGCGGCCTTCTTGCGATTGGCCTCCAGCCGTGCGTCGACCAGGGCTACTGACTCATCCACGGCATCGGAGCGCATGCCCTTCTGCGCGGCGATGGCCTTCACCAGCCGGTCCACGCGCTCGATATTGGGCGCGCCGCCGAATAATGCACGGGCCGCGGACGAGGGGCTCCCGAGCGAGAGCGCCGCGTTGGCGTATTTTTCGAATGGCACCAGGTCCTTTTCCGATGCGCCCAAAGACACAACCAACTTCACCACCCAGTGGTAGACCGCGCGCGACGCCTCGAGGTCGGTGTGCACGGCGTCCTTGATGGATCGCATGCCGTCCTTCTGCACGCAGCGATAATTTCCGGCGATCAACATGGGCCACTTCGCCAGCGGCACGAAGATCGAATCGTGCACCTTGAGCTTGACCGGCAATTCAATCTTGCCGGAACCCGTGTCGAACCTGACCGCCTCGATGTCCGACTCGAGCCTGCGCAGGATCGCTGTGTGCGCGTCCGACTCGAAGCGCGCGGCCTTGAAGTTCGTCGCGAGTCTCACCTGCAGCACGTTGACCTTCTCGTCCGGCGGGCGGAAGGCCTGCGGGTCGGGGCTGCACAATGTCATCAGCTTGGGATCGAATCCATCCCAGACCGTCGGATCCGTATACGCGGCTCTGCAGGCATCCGTGTTGAGGCCGGGAATACGCTTGAGATAGGTGAGCGGCGGCATGTTCATGATCGACATGCAGGGCACCTTGGCCCTGGCAACCGCATCCAACAGTTCGCGCACGCCGGCCGAGCGATACTGGGGCTCCTGCATGGCCAACGCAACCAGATCGTAGTCAGCCGGATTGACCGCCCCGGGGCCATCGGCGGACAGCTTGCCGGGTAGTTTCCGCGTGTCGATCTCGACGAGCCCTTCCCGCCCCTTGACCGGCAGGCGCACCCGCGCGCCTTCCTTGTTGATCAGTTCCGCCTCGGCGGGCAGGCACACCAGTTTGAGCGTATGCCCCGCGAACAGCAGCTTGGCCGCCAGGAGCGAGCCATAGGACGCGCCGAGTATCAGTATCCTGTAAGTGGTTTGCATGGCAGATGTCGTTTTGTGATGTGGAATATCGATTCGTGATTCAAAATCAGCATAGCACTCCAAACGTCCTTGCCACAACCTGCGGATAATCAACCGGAATCTGGTAAAAATTCAGTGGGTTAACTTGACATTGGCAGGCCCCCTCTTTAGACTCGCCGGCTTTCCACGGCGAGTTAGCTCAGCGGTTAGAGCAGCGGAATCATAATCCGTTGGTCCGGGGTTCAAATCCCTGACTCGCCACCAGTTTTGACGCGGCTGGCGCGGCATGATCGCGCCCGGTACCCGGCTCCAGGTCTCGGTTGAAGTATTTGATTACGTTGTGATAGTGTGAATTGATGGGGAGATGGATCTGGACGCTCGCGCTGGCCATCGCCTGGGTCGTGACGAGCCATGCCCAGATGACGCGCCAGTTGCCGGCCGACGGCAAGCTCGGCGATCTGGTCGGCCAGCAGCAACCCTTCCCCTTGTTGCAGATCAACGAGCAGGTCGTGCGGCTCGCGCCCGGCGGGCGCATCTATGATCAGCACAACCGCACCATACTGCATACCCTTCTCCCCGAGCAGGCGACGGTGCTGTTCGTCCAGGACATGAACGGCGATATCTCGCGCGTCTACATCCTGCGGCCCGAGGAGCTCGAGCGGCTCCAGCCCGCTCCTTGAGCCCGGCCCGCGGTAACTGCGCTGCGCCCTGTGCCCCGTAAGCTGTACATCCGGACCTTCGGCTGCCAGATGAACGAGTACGACTCGGCCCGGATGGCCGACGTCCTGCGGCAGTCGCATGACATGGAGCAAACCGCGGACCCCGCCACCGCGGACGTGATCCTCTTCAATACCTGCTCGGTGCGCGAGAAGGCGCACGAGAAGGTGTTCACGGATCTGGGGCGCGTCAAGCACCTGAAAGGCGCCAATCCGCGACTGCTGATCGGCGTCGGCGGCTGCGTCGCGAGCCAGGACGGCGCGGCGATCGTGGCGCGCGCGCCGTACGTGGACCTCGTGTTCGGGCCGCAGACGCTGCACCGGTTGCCGCAGATGATCGAAGCGCGTCGCGCGACCGGTCGGCCGCAGGTCGACGTGTCTTTTCCCGAGATCGAAAAATTCGACAATCTGCCGCCGGCACGCGCCGAGGGCGCAACCGCCTTCGTTACGGTGATGGAAGGATGCAGCAAGTACTGCACGTTCTGCGTGGTGCCCTATACGCGCGGCGAGGAAGTCTCCCGCCCGTTCGAGGACGTCCTCATCGAGGTGGCGGAGCTCGCGCAGCAGGGGGCGCGGGAGGTGACGCTGCTCGGGCAGAACGTGAACGCCTATCGCGGCGCCACCCCGGAAGGCGACGCCGCGGATCTCGCTCTGCTGCTCGAATACGTCGCCGCGGTTCCCGGCATCGAGCGCATCCGCTACACCACCTCGCATCCCAGGGATTTCACTCAGAGGCTCGCCGACGCGCACGCCACCATCCCCCAGCTGGCGCCGCACGTGCACCTGCCGGTCCAATCCGGGGCTGACCGCATTCTTGCAGCTATGAAGCGCGGCTATACCGCGCTGGAATACAAGGCGATCGTGCGCCGGTTGCGGGCGGCGTGCCCCGCGATCTCGATCTCCTCGGACTTCATCGTCGGCTTCCCGGGCGAGGACGAAGCCGAATTCGAGGCCACCTTGACGCTGATCGAGGAGATCGGGTTCGATGCGAGCTTCAGCTTTATATACAGCCGGCGCCCCGGAACGCCGGCGGCGGCGCTGCCGGACGACACGCCGCACGAGGTGAAGCTCGCGCGGCTGCAACGGCTGCAGGCGCGAATCGACCAGCAGGCGCAGGCCATCAGCCGCGACATGGTGGGCACGCGCCAGCGCGTGCTCGTGGAAGGCCCGGCGAAAAAGGGTGCCGCCGAGCTCGCCGGGCGCACCGCCAACAACCGGGTCGTCAACTTCCCGGGTTCCCGGGCGCTCGCCGGCAGGCTCGTGGACGTCGCGATCACTGCCGCGCTTCCCCATTCGCTGCGCGGTGAGCTCGTTTGAAGCCCGTCGAAATCGCCTTCCGGCCCGTCGATAATCTGCGGCTCGCCAACCTGTGCGGGGCGCTCGACGAGAACCTGCGGCAAATCGAGACCGCGCTTGACGTCAGCATCGCGCGCCGCGGCGAGCGCTTTGCCCTCTCCGGGCGGCCCGACCAGACCCGGGTCGCGGCGCAGGTGCTGCGGTCGTTCTACGAGCGGGCGAAGAGCGGGCTCTCGCTCGAGGACGTGCAGCTCGGGTTGATCGAGGC
>DASWHI010000126.1:0-3185 GCA_036398235.1 Burkholderiales bacterium | reverse complement strand
GGCAAAGAAGGCTACAAGGAGCTGAAGGTCCAGGCCGCCTACGACGAGCAGAACGCCTACCTGCGCTTCCAGTGGAAGACCCAGGCCAAGAAGCCCGGCATCGAGTATCCCTACTACCGCTTCGACGGCAAGGAATGGAAGCCCTACGGCAACCAGAGGCTCGCCGCAGCGGTGCGCAAGGGCGAGCAGCCGCCGATCTACGAGGACCGGCTTACGATGATGATCGACGACGGATCGGTGCCGGGCTTTGCCAACCAGGGGTGCTGGCTCACGTGCCACAACGGCGAACGTGACATGCCCGGGCAGCCCACGGCGGCGGCCGTCAAGGCCAATCCGATGCTCGCAGCGATCAAGCGCAACGACGTGCGCAAATACCTGCCCTCCACCCGGACCGATGCTCTGGCGTCGTGGGATACGGGACGTTCCCTGGCGGAAATCGAGAAGGTCAAGGCATCCGGCGGCTTCCTCGACATCATCCAGTGGCGCGCGCACCGCTCCAGTCCGGTCGGCATGGCCGACGACGGCTACGTGCTCGAATGGCGCAATTTCGATGCGGGCAAGAACATGTTCGCTTCCAACCGGAACGCCAAGACCGGCCAGCCGAATTACATGTACGACGCAGGCAAGGTCGGAAGCCGCGCGCGCACCGACGCTACGCTGCGGAGCCCCGGGGCTGCGCTCGTGCCCGGCGCAAACGCGGTGCCGTTCGATCCCAAGGCGGGATGGAAGGCGGGCGACTTGCTGCCGCAGTACTTTGTCAGCAGGAGCATAGCGGCCGGCTCGGCCGCGGACAACAAGAACACCCGGGGGCTATGGAAAGACGGCGCGTGGACCGTCGAGTGGGTCCGGCCCCGCAATCTGAAGAATGCCGACGACAAGGCGCTGCAGGACGGCAAGGTCTACAACTTCGGGTTCGCCGTCCACGACGACAACGTGACCTCCCGCGGCCATTTCGTGTCGTTCCCGGTGACGGTGGGGTTCGGCGCCAAGGCGACGATCGAGGCGACGCGGGTCAAGTAAGAAACGCTGCTGCCGGCTGGCGTGCCGGACACTACGCTGGCCCGCCGGCCGCGCCGGGCGGAGAGGCACGGAACGCCTTCAGATCCTCTTCGCCGAGCGTTTCCTTCTGCAGCAGGAGCTGTGCGCCCCGGTCGAGCTGGCCCCGTTCCCGGTTGAGGATCCCGGCGGCCTTGTGAAATGCGCTGTCGACGATCGTCCGCACGGCGCAGTCGATCTCGCGCGCGGTTTCCTCGCTGAACTCGCGCCCCTGCGCGAGCGCGCCCGGAGTCCCGAGGAAGAGCGGCCGCTCGGCTTCGTAAGCGACGTGACCCAGCTTCTCCTCCATGCCGTAGCGCATGACCATGCTGCGGGCGATGTCGGTCACCTTCGCGAGATCGTCGGCGGCGCCGGTGGACAGGTGATCGAACACGACTTTTTCCGCGGCGCGGCCGCCAAGCAGCACCGCCATCTTGTTCTCCAGCTCGTCGCGCGTCATCAGGTAGCGGTCCTCGATCGGCCTCTGGATGGTGTAGCCGAGCGCGCCGATGCCGCGCGGGATGATCGAGATCTTGTGGACGGGATCCGTGCCGGGCAGCGACATCGCCACCAGAGCGTGCCCCATCTCGTGGTAGGCGACGACCTTGCGTTCCAGGGGATTGAGCAGGCGGTTCTTCTTCTCGAGCCCCGCGACGATCCGCTCGATCGCGTGCGTGAAATCGTCGAGTGACACCGATTCAGCGCTGCGCCGCGTGGCGAGCAACGCCGCCTCGTTCACGAGGTTGGCGAGATCGGCGCCGGAGAAGCCGGGCGTGAGGCTCGCGATTATCTCGGGATCCACGTCGGGCGCAAGCTGCACCTTCTTGAGGTGAACCTTCAGGATCTGCACGCGCCCGGTCTTGTCCGGACGATCGACCAGCACCTGCCGGTCGAAGCGCCCGGCGCGCAGCAACGCGGGATCGAGGATTTCGGGGCGGTTGGTCGCCGCGAGCAGCACCAGCCCGGCGCTGGTGTCGAAGCCGTCGAGCTCGGACAGGAGCTGGTTCAACGTCTGCTCCTTCTCGTCGTGCCCGCCCAGCGGGAACGCCCCGCGCGCGCGCCCCAGCGCGTCCAGCTCGTCGATGAAGATGATGGCGGGGGCGCGCTTGCGCGCCTGCTCGAACAGGTCCCGCACGCGCGCGGCGCCGACGCCGACGAACATCTCGACGAACTCGGAGCCGCTGATGGAAAAGAACGGCACCCCGGCTTCCCCGGCGACCGCCTTCGCGAGCAGCGTCTTGCCGGTGCCGGGCGGCCCAACCAGCAGCACGCCCTTGGGGATGCGGGCGCCGAGCCGCCCGTAGCTCTTCGGATCCTTGAGGAAGGCGATGATCTCCTTCAACTCTTCCTTGGCCTCATCCACGCCGGCGACGTCGTCGAAAGTCACCTTGACGTCCTTTTCCATGTAGACCTTGGCCTTGCTCTTGCCGATCTCGAGCATGCCGCCCGCCGCGCCGCCCATGCGCTTCATGGCGTAGCTCCAGATCACGAAGAAGACGACGGCGGGAATGATCCAGGAGAGCAGCGTCGACAACCACTTGCTTTCAACCTGGCCGGTGAAGCGCACTTTCGCCGCTTCCAGTTCCGGGACGAGGGCAGGGTCGGCTACCCGTACCGCGGTGAAGCGATGCTCCCCTTTGCCGAGCTTTCTCAGCCGCTCGGCGGTCTCGCCGGCAACAACGCCTTCCAGTCCCTCGTTGTTCAGCATTCCCGTGATGACCGTCTCCCCGACACCGACGTTGCTGATCTTTCCCGCCTTGAGCAGCGTCTTGAAGTCGCTGTACGGGAGGTTGTTGATGTGAGTCGGGGCCATCACGTATTCCTGCAGCGCCACGATCACCAGAAAGGCAATCAGGAAATACCAGATCGAGAATTGCTGTTTGGGTTCCATGCTGGCTATTGTTCCTGATACTGCCTCTTGCCGAGGCGCGGAATGAAGGCCGGTGTTGCCCTGGCGTATCGGAGGTACTCGTCGCCGAAGTCCGCGATCGCGTCCTGTTCCTCCCGGCGCGCGAGCCGCGCGTACATGAAGACGAGGATCGGGAACATGGCGAGCGTAACCAGCGTCGGCCATTGCAGCAGGAAGCCGGACATGATCATGATGAAGGCCAGGTATTGCGGATGGCGAACGTAGGCGTAGGGCCCGCTCG
>DASWHI010000125.1:0-4474 GCA_036398235.1 Burkholderiales bacterium | reverse complement strand
GACCTTCACGCTCTGGAACGGGATGCCGCGCGCGCGGCAGAGCCGGCGGCAGAACGACTCCCACCGCCGCGCGTTGGGACTCAGCTGGTGATTGACGTGCAGCGCCGAGAGCCGCAATCGCAGCGTGGGCGCGATGCGCGCGAGGACATCCAGCAGAACGACCGAATCGACGCCGCCCGAAAGTCCCGCCAGCAGGCGGTCGGAGGGCTGGATGATGTCCTCGAGCTGCGCAGCGATGCGGGCAACCAATCCCCCCGCTTCGCTTCCCCCCTTTGTAAAAGGGGGGCCAGGGGGGATTTCGCGTCCCCCCTTTGTCAAAGGGGGGCAAGGGGGGATTTTGCCTCCCCCCTTTGTAAAAGGGGGGTTGAGGGGGGATTTACTTCTGCTCGACTTCCTTGAACTTGCCATAGCCGATGAGCTTCGCGAAGCGGCTCTCGAGCAGCTTGTCGAGCGGAATCTCGCGGAGCTGCCGCCAGGCGTCCTGCAAGGCCTTCTTGACCGCCTGCAGCGTCGCGTCGTGATCGCGATGCGCTCCGCCCAGCGGCTCGCTGATGATCCGGTCGATCAGGCCGAGCGCCTTCAGGCGCGTCGCCGTGATGCCGAGCGTTTCAGCGGCTTCCTCGGCGTAATCGGCGCTCTTCCACAGGATGGAGGCGCAACCTTCGGGCGAGATCACCGAGTAGGTCGAGTACTGCAGCATGAGAACGGCGTCACCGACCGCGATGGCGAGCGCGCCGCCGGAGCCGCCCTCTCCGATGATGGTGCAGATGATGGGCGCCCTCAATTCGGTCATCGCATAGAGATTGCGGCCGATCGCCTCCGACTGGCCGCGCTCCTCGGCGCCGACCCCGGGATAGGCGCCCGGCGTGTCGACGAAGCTGAAGACCGGCACGCCGAATTTCTCGGCGAGCCTCATCAAGCGCAGCGCCTTGCGGTAGCCCTCGGGCTTGGGCATGCCGAAATTGCGGAAAATCTTCTCCTTGGTGTCGCGGCCCTTCTGGTGGCCGATCACGACGCAGGCCTCGCCGTTGAAGCGCGCGAGCCCGCCCACGATCGCCGAGTCGTCCGCGAAAACGCGGTCGCCGTGCAGCTCCTCGAAGCCGGTGAAGAGGCTGTTGACGTAGTCGAGCGTGTAGGGACGCTGCGGATGGCGCGCCACCTGCGCGATCTGCCAGGCGGTCAGCTTGCCGTAGATGTCCTTGGTCAGCGCCTGGCTTTTCTTCTGCAGCTTCGAAATCTCTTCCGAAATGTCGACCGCGGTGTCGTCCTGCACGAAGCGCAGCTCCTCGATCTTCGCCTCGAGCTCGGCGACCGGCTGCTCGAAATCCAGGAAGGTGGTTTTCATCCGGCGCTAATGATACCGGATGAATACCGGTGGTGGGCGATCAGTGAGGTCACCGGTCCGCGCCGCGCGGATCGCTCGCCGCTTGCGCGATGCCGCCTCGTTTCGGCTTGAATACAGCCTGCATATTGCCCCATTTGCGCCGTGCCGTTTCCAAACGATGGCCTTTCGCTTCCAGCGCCGCACGCCATTGCGCGGGGAACCCTTCCGGCTCGATCCCCACGCGGTCCGGCCACCACTGATGGTGATAGCGCGGTGCGCGCACGATCACTGCGAGATCGACCGCCGGCGCATGCACATAGTCGAGCACCGCGAGCAGCACCTGGCTCACGATGCGCGAGCCGCCCGGGGTTCCCACCACGAGCACGCCTTTCGCGTCCTCGACGAAGGTGGGTGTCATGCTGGAGAGCGGCCGCTTGCCGGGCGCGATGGCATTGGCCTTCCCGCCGCGCAGCCCGAACGCATTCGGCACGTCGGTCTGGACCGTGAAGTCGTCCATCTCGTTGTTGAGGAGGACGCCGGTCCCGCGTGCGACGACACCCGATCCGAACAGCAGGTTGATGGTCAGCGTCGCGGCGACGCGGTTGCCCGCGGCGTCCACCACTGAGAGGTGCGTGGTATGGGTGCTCCCGGCGGCGCCCGGCGCGCGCTCCGGCATGTCGCTGCGCGTCGCCGCGCCCGGGTCGATGGTGGCGGCCCGCTCTCGCGCGTAGCTCCCGCTCGTGAGCCGCTCCACCGGCGCCGCGACGAAATCGGGATCTCCGAGGTATGCCGCGCGATCGCGGAACGCGCGCCGCAGCGCTTCGATGACCAGATGCGCGTCGCGCGGAGATCGCGCATCGCCCGTCTCGAAGCGCTCGAGCATCTGGAGGCTTTGCGCGAGCGCAATGCCGCCCGCTGAAGGCAGCGCCGCCGTCGTGATCGACGCACCGCGGTACTGGAAGCGCAGCGGCGCGCGCTCGATGACGCGGTAGCCGGCGAGATCAGAGAGCTGCCACGCGCCGCCCGCCCGGTTGACCGAATCGACGAGAGCGCGGGCGACCGCCCCTCCATAGAATCCGCCGTTTCCATCCCGCACGAGGAGTTCCAGGGTCTCCGCCAGCTCCGGCTGGCGCAGCAGCCATCCCGCCCGCGGCGCGCGGTCGCCGTCGAGGAAGACGCGGGACGCATCCGGGTCCTGGCGCAGGAGACGCTCGCGCAAGCCGGCGAGCCGCGCGTAACGCTCGCCCACGGGAAAACCGTCGCGGGCGTGCCGGACCGCCGGGGCGAGCGACGCGGTCAGCGGCAGAGCTCCGTAGCTTCCGGCGACGTGGACGAGCGCCGCCGGCGCGCCCGGAATGGCCGCCGCGGCTCCGCCCTGCGTCGTCGCGCCGCGGATCGGTTTGCCGGAGGCATCGATATACAGCTCCGGCTTGACGCCCGCCGGCGCAGTCTCGCGCGCATCCACCATGACCTGGTAGCCGTCCGACGCGCGGTGCAGCAGCCACAAGCCGCCGCCGCCGAGCCCGGAAGCATAAGGCTCGACGACCGCCAGCACCGCGGCGACGGCGACCGCCGCATCGAACGCGTTGCCGCCGCGCTTGAGGATTTCATGGCCGGCGGCTGTAGCGAGTGGATGCGCCGCAGCGATCGCCGCCTGTGGTGGATGCGCGTCTGTCTGCGCCGCCGCGGCCGGCAAGAGTGCGAACCACAGCGCCGCGCCGATGCAAAGCGCTCTCAGCCGTCGTTCCTTCACCGCAATCCGCCTCGAAGCCAGGATCCGCGAGTCGCTCATCGCCGCACGTGCTCCGGCCTCACGCCGTTCCCGATCAGCCATCCGGGAATGCGCTGCAGCAGCGGGAAGCGCGCCATGAGGCGCACAGGAAGCGGCGGCGTGACATCGCCGCCAAGGAAACGGCTGATGATCCGCCTCTGAACCGCGACCTGGATCCGCTGGGTAACGCGTGTCGGGAATTCGCGGCGCTCCTGGACCCGCCTCAGGTCATCGACGCTCAGCCGCCGCTCGTTCAGCGACCCCGTCAGCAGGTTGGCTGTCGCCACCGCGTCCTGGATTGCGAGATTGATGCCGACGCCGCCGACGGGCGACATGGCATGCGCGGCGTCGCCGATGCAAAGCAGGCCTTCGCGGTACCAGCGCTCGAGCCGGTCCACGCGCACGGTGAGCAGCTTCAACTGCTCCCAGTCGCGCAGCTCGTCCACCCGGTCCGCGACGAACGGCGCAAGCTCCGACACGCTGTTCCTGAATGCAGGCAGTCCTTTCGCCCGCAACGGTTCCAGCGCACCCTTGGCGATCACGTAACCGCACTGCCAGTGCGCGCCCTGGTTCAGCATGATGAATATGGCTCCGCTCGCGAATCGTCCCATCGGCGATTCGGAATCGCCCTCCCGGCGCGGGAGCCTGAACCAGAGCACGTCCATTGGCGCGCCGATCTCGATGGCCTTGAGCCCCGCTCTCTCGCGAACATCGGAATTCCGGCCGTCGCAGCCGATGATGAGGTCGGCGCGGACCGTCAACGGACCGTCCGGCGCCAGCGCGCGGACGCCGGTCACGCGCCCGCCCTCCTCCACCAGATCGGTCACCGCGGTGCGCATCCGCAGCCGGAACGCCGGGTACTCCGACGCGCGCGCGGCGATGAAGTTGAGAAACTCCCACTGCGGCATGAACGCAATGAACTTGCAGTGGGTGGAGAGGCCGCTGAAATCAACGGAAAGCGCCGCATCGCCCATCCGGACCTGCAGGTTGTGGGCTTTCTGGTGCGGAAGCTTGAGCAAGGCCTCGAGCAGCCCCAGCTCGTGCATCACTTCGAGCGTCGAGGGATGGATCGTGTCGCCGCGAAAGTCACGCAGGAAATCAGCGTGCTTCTCCAGCACGACGACATCGACCCCGGCGCGGGCGAGAAGCAGTCCGAGTACCAGCCCCGCCGGCCCGCCGCCCGCGATGCAGGCCACCGCGGACAGATTTTCTTCCGTCATTTCAGAGCGCGAGGCGGCGGATCTCCTTCGCCACCGCGGCAGTCACCTGCCTCGTGCTGGCCCGGCCGCCGAGATCGGCGGTCTTGACCCCCGACGCAAGCACCGAGCTCATTGCTTTCACGACCAGGTTGGCCGCCGCCGCGATCCCGAGGTGCTCCA
>DASWHI010000124.1:0-28471 GCA_036398235.1 Burkholderiales bacterium | reverse complement strand
TCGATGGCGTTGGCGCTCACTTCCTCGTCCCAGCCGTAGAGTTCCTCGGCAAGCTGGTCCTTGTTGACGACGCGCCCGCTTCGCAACATGAGCACTTCGAGGACCCCGATCTCGCGCGCGGAGAGCTCGAGCGGCTCGCCGTCCAGCAGGGCACGCCGGCCCGCGGTATCGAGCGTGAGCGCCCCGTGAGTGAGCAGCGAACCCCCGCCCGACTGACCGCGCCGGACGAGGGCGCGCACGCGCGCCTCCAGCTCCGGCAGGTCGAACGGCTTGATGAGGTAGTCGTCGGCGCCCAGGTCGAGTCCCTTGACCCGGTCATCGAGCGAGTCGAGCGCAGTGAGTATCAGCACCGGTGTCCTCGAGCCGCGGCGCCGCAGCCGCCGCAGGACTTCGTAGCCATCGAGCCGGGGCAGCCCGAGGTCGAGGATCACCAGGTCGTAGGTGTTCGCGGAAAGAATGTGGTCGGCCTCTGCGCCGTCGGTCGCGCAGTCGACCGCGTAATCGGAGTTTCGCAGCGAGCGGACGAGCCCGTCCGCCAGCACCGGATCGTCTTCAACGATGAGGAGGCGCATTGCAGGAACGGTCATCCGTAAGCATTGAACAGGCAGACGATATCAAATTTGCCGCTTGCCGCTCACTGCAATCCGCTTGCCCATGCGGAAAGGTTTTCAGCGCGCCACTCTGTAAGCTTGGCGTAAGGGAGGGGGAATAGATTGCGCTCACCAGTTGCGGGATGCTCAGCCAGGAGTCCCGCGCGAATGGGCAGGTTTGCTCAAACTTTCCTCCTCGGAGGCCTGGTAGTTGCAATTGCCTGTGCTGAGCAGGTGATTGCGTGGCCTCTTTAGCCTCCGCCGGGACAACCCAAATTGTCCCGCGCGGAGTTTTTTTTGGGGAGGAGGTCCTGCTGCAACGGCAAGCGCAGGCGTCCCTGCCCAGGGCCGGGACTGATATCCAGCGGCGGGCCTGGGCCGTGGACTAGGTCACATTCTAAGGTAGCAGTTGAAATTTTCCCGCTAACCCTGTATTTTTGCTGCTTAATTCGGTGGCTATTCGCCACCTGGGAGGACGCCTTGGGCGGGAAGCTGGTGGCATGGGTGGCGGGGTGCGTGCTTGCCGTAAATGCGATGGCAGCACAGCAAGCCGCTATCGAGCAGCGGCTGGGTAGCGGAATGGCCGCCCGGGCCGGCGCCGGACCCAACCTCAAGTCGGCGAGCGCCCTCGTCCTCGACCAGTCCGGCCAGCGCGTCCTCTACGCCAAGAACGTCGAATGGGTCGTTCCGATCGCGTCCATCACCAAGCTGATGACCGCGCTGGTCGTGCTGGATTCCGGCTTGCCGCTCGACGAGCCCATCAAGATCAGCAAGGAGGACCGCGACGGGCTCAAGGGCACACGCTCGCGGCTCGCCATTGGCATGTCTGTCACGCGGAACGACCTGCTGCGGATCGCGCTGATGGCTTCGGAAAACCGCGCTGCGGCGGCGCTGACACGCGCGTACCCCGGCGGCACCAGCGCCTTCGTGACGGCGATGAACCGCAAGGCAGCCGAGCTCGGCATGTGGCACAGCCGCTTTGTGGATGGAACCGGACTCTCGAGCGGGAACGTCTCGAACGCGCAGGATCTCGCGCGGTTGGTGGGCGCCGCCTATCGCCACCCGCTGATACGCGAGTACACCACCGACAGCCAGTACACCGTGCGGCTTGCCAAAGGCCGCAAGATGCGTTTCACCAACTCGAACCGGCTGGTGCGCAACTCCAGCTGGGACATCGGCCTGTCCAAGACCGGCTACATCAGCGAGGCCGGACGCTGCCTGGTGATGCAGGCTCAAATCGCCGCGACGCCGGTGATCATCGTGCTGCTCGATTCATGGGGTCAACTCACGCGCATCGGCGACGCCAATCGCATCAAGAAGTGGATGGAGAGCAAACCGTCGCGCCAGCCGGCGGGATATACAGTTGCGGGCGATGGCTGACCGGTAAGATCGCCGGCTACCTGCGCGTTCGCGATCGGTATTCGATTCGCCCGGGCGAGCGGGTAAACTCAGCCAATGGTGCGGGCGAACGCCGGCTATTCCTTTTACGACCTCAATCCCCAATCGGGTCGCTTTCTCGATGAAGTGATCGGCGGTCTGTCGCGCCCGCAGAAAGCCTTGCTGCCCAAGTATTTCTACGACGCGCAGGGCTGCGCGCTGTTCGAGGCGATCTGCGGGCTGCCGGAGTACTACCTGACGCGCGCCGAAATCGCGCTGATGCAGGCTCACGTCGGCGACATGGCCCGGCATCTCGGGCCGGGGTGCGTCCTGATCGAGTACGGCAGCGGCAGCGCCCGCAAGACCCGCATCCTCATCGCCGCGACCAGCCCGGCGGCGTACGTTCCGATCGACATTGCGCGCGCCGAGTTGAACGGCACCGCCGCGGAGATTGCCCGCGAATTCCCGCAGTTGCGGGTCGTCGCGATCTGCGCGGATTACTCGCATCCCATTGCCTTGCCGGAGCTGGACGGTTTCGGCGCGCGCCGCCGCATCGTCTATTTTCCGGGTTCGACCATCGGCAATCTGACAACGGCCGAAGCCACCGGGTTTCTGGCGGGCGCCCGGGTGCAGCTGGGCGCGGGAGGGGGCCTCCTGATCGGGGTCGATCTCAAGAAGGACCCGGCGCGGCTCGACGCCGCCTACAACGACGCGCGCGGCGTCACCGCGGCCTTCAACCTGAACCTCCTCGCTCGCATCAATCGCGAGCTTGGCGCCGACTTCGATCTGTCGGCGTTTCGCCACCGCGCCTTCTACGATGCGGCGAGCGGCCGCGTCGAGATGCACCTGGAGAGCGTGAAAGCGCAGGAGGTCAGGATTGGCGGGCACAGCATCCGCTTCCTCAAGGGCGAGACAATACACACGGAGAACTCCTACAAATACTCGGTTCGCGAGTTCCAGGACCTCGCCGCGGCCGCGGGCCTTGCGCCGGTCGAGTACTGGACGGACCCGGACCGGCTGTTCGGCGTCCATTACCTGGTCGTGCCGGCGTAGCCGCGTGGCGCACGATTCGCCGACGCAGTTCCCGGGCCGGGTCAAGCGGCGAAAGTGGCGTCCTCGCGCCCTGTTCACATCGTGGCTGTTTGCTGCGGTATTAGGCCACAACCCGGAGCAAAAGTGAGCCATATTATGGACTTCTGGGTCCGGTAGCCGCTTGTTCCGGATAAAATCCCGGCTCCCGGTCATTTTGTCCACAAGCGCGGTGGGCCGCGCCGTCCCCGATGGCAATCTACCTGATCGTGCTGACCTGCGTGCTGACCCACGCCGGTTTCGCCGGCGCCAAGGTCGCGCTGCCGCTCCACGCGTTGAGCCTGGGTGTGGACGCGTTCTCGGTCGGCGTGATCATGGCGCTGTGGGCGCTGTGCCCGATGATGATCGCGCTCTACGTCGGCCGGCTCGTCGACCGCGTCGGGCCGCGGGTGCCGATGCTGGGCGGCGCGATCGGGGTGGTCGTCGCACTCCTGGTGCCGTATGTCTTCCCCGGCATGGCGGCGCTCTACGTGCTGTCGCTGGTGGTGGGCACGGCCTTCCAGTTCTTCTTCGTCCCGACGCAGGGGATCACCGGCGCCCTGGGCAGACCGGAGGACCGCGCCCGCAATTATTCGCTGCTCGCGATCGGGTTTTCCATCGCTTCGTTCCTTGGCCCCCTGATCGCGGGCTTCTCGATCGATTACCTCGGCTTCGAGCTCGCCTACCTCGCGCTCGCGGTGTGCCCGGCCATTGCGGTAATCGTCCTATGGTTCAAGGGCAACCTGCTGCCCGCGGCCGCGATCGGAACGGGCGGGAATCCGAAGAAATCCAGCTCGTTCGATCTGCTGCGCAATGCGAATCTGCGCAATGCCATCGTCGCCAGCGGCCTGATTTCCGTCGCGTGGGACCTCTATCAGTTCTTCTTCCCCATCTACGGGCATTCGATCGGCCTCTCGGCATCGGCGATCGGGGTCATCATCAGCATGTTCGCCGTTGCGGTGTTCGGGATCCGCGTGGCGCTGCCGCGCCTCGCGCGGATGTGGAGCGAGTTCGAGATCTTGCTGTGGGCAATCGGGTTTTCCGGTGCGGCGCTGCTGCTGTTCCCCCTGTTTCAGGACCCCTACCTGCTGGCGGCGGCGTCGTTCGTGCTCGGGCTCGGATGCGGCGTGGGCCAGCCGATGTCGATGTCGCTGATCTACAGCCTGTCGCCGGCCGGGCGCGCCTCCGAGGGGGCGGGGCTGCGCGTGACATTCAACCACTTCACACACATGATCGTGCCGCTTGCGTTCGGCGCCGTCGGCACCGCGTTCGGATTCGCGCCGGTGTTCGTCTCCTGCTCCGCGCTCATGCTCGGCGGCAGCAGCTACGGGTTCTGGGTCGAGCGCCGGTCCGTGCGCCCTGGCACTTCAGTGCACAAGGGACCTTGAGCGATCAACGTCCGACGCGATTCAGGAACCCCATCATCGCGTCGTTGAACACCTGCGCCTGCTCGATGTTCGAGAGATGCGCGGCGGAGGGGATGATCTTCAGCTCCGAGTCCTTCAGGTTCTGGTGTATGGCCCGCGCCGCTTCCGGCGGCGTGCCGTGGTCGTGCTCGCCGACCATGACCAGCGCCGGACACTTGATTTCCTTCAGCCGGTCCAGATAGTCCACTCTCGCGATCGCGTGGCAGCAGCCGACGAAGCCGGCGACGGGGGTCGTGCGGATGTCGTTGCCGATGCGCGCCATCACGTCCTTGTGGCTGTTCCGGTATGGCTCGGTGAACCAGCGGCCGAGCGTCCCTTCGACCAGCGCGTCCATTCCCTTCTGCTGGCGTTCTGGATGCGTTCGCCCCACATCTTCGCCGCGTCGGGAGGACGCCGGCTGGTGGTGTCCGCGAGCACCATGCTCTGGAAGACGCCCGGGTGCTTGAGCGCGAAGGCCTGGCCGATCATCCCGCCCATGGACAGCCCCGCCCAGTGCGTCTGCTTGATCTTGAGAGCATCGAGCAGCCCCTTCACGTCGTCGGCAAGTTGCTCGAGCGTGTACTCGCCGGCGGGGGCGCTCGACTGGCCGTGGCCGCGCGTGTCGTAGCGCAGTACCTTGAACTTCTTCGCGAGCACCGGCATCTGCGGATCCCACATGCGCAGGTTGCAGGCGAGCGAGTGGCTCAGGGTGAGCCACGGCCCGTTGCCCTCGATTTCGTAGTTGATGTCGATGCCGTTGGCTTTTGCCTTCATGGGTTACCTTTCATGGAGTTGAATGCTGTAATCCGGGCCAGTGTCACAATTGATGAATCCGGAGCTTGTCTCCGGAATCATCGGACGATGATGGTGATGTTGAAGTCGCCGCGCAGGAGCGACACGGAATACCCGCCCTTCGCGCCGCGCACTGCCTTCTGGAATTCGGCGAGCGTCTGCACCCGGCGGCGGTTCACCGCGTAGATGATGTCCGCGGGCCGGAACCCCGCGCTCCACGCGCGGCTGTCCTGCTCCACGTCGGCGACCACCAGGCCGCCGCCCTTCAGCCGCCGGTGGAGGGGGCTCCCGCGCTCGATTGCCACCACGCTCATGCCCGGAAGCTGCGGCACGGCTTTGCCCTCGATGCTGGCCTCGCCCTGCGGCGGCGCGATGGTGGCGCGGATGTTGTGCGTTTTCTTCCCGCGCAGCACCCGCAGCTCGATCTCCTCGCCCACTGGCGTCAGACCGAGCCGCGCGCGCAATTCGGCCGCCGCGCGCACCGGGCGGGCGCCCAGGGCAACGACCACGTCGCGCTCGCGCAGCCCGGCCTTTTCCGCGGGCGAGCCGGCATGGACGCCCGTGATGACCACGCCTTCGGCGGCGGTCACTCCGAGCTGCTTCGCGATATCGGGCGTGAGATCCACCATGTCGATTCCGAGGCGCCCGCGCCGCACCTCGCCGAAGCGCGCGATCTGGGCGAGCACCGCGCGCGCCATGTTCGAGGGCACGGCGAAGCCGATGCCGACGTTTCCGCCCGTGGGGCCGATGATTGCGGAATTGATTCCGACCAGCTCGCCGCGCAGGTTGATCAACGCGCCGCCCGAATTGCCGGGGTTGATCGAGGCGTCGGTCTGGATGAAGTCCTCGAAGCCTTCGGGCGAGAGGCCGCTCCTGCCGAGTGCGCTCACGATGCCCGAGGTGACCGTCTGGCCGATGCCGAACGGGTTGCCGATCGCGATCACGTAATCGCCGACCTGCAGCGTGTCCGAGTCGCCGATGCGGATCGCCGACAGTCCCCCGGCCTCGATCTGGAGCACGGCGATATCGGTGCCGGGATCGGTGCCGATGAGCTTCGCCGGAAGCTGGCGGCGATCCTTCAACGTGACCAGCACCTGCTCGGCGTTGCGGATTACGTGATGGTTGGTGATGACGTAGCCGCGCGCCGCGTCCACGATGACCCCCGAGCCGGCGGCCTGCTCCTGCCGCTGCGGCTTGTCGGGCAGCTCGAAGAAGCGGCGGAAGAACGGATCGGCGAACAGGGGATTTGTTTCGAGCGGGGAGCGCGTGATGACCGAGATGTTCACCACCGCCGGCGTCACCTCGTTGACCAGCGGCGCGAGCGTCGGCAGCCCACGCGCGTCGGTCTGCGGCTGCGCTGCAAGGGGCCCCCCGGCGAGAGCCGTCAAGAGCGCAGCAAATGACGCGAAGCGAAACATGGAAGCCGCCTTACGATCCACTATCCACCATCCACCAGCCATGCCCTATTTTAGAATCGTGAACAGATTATTGAAATCATCCGTCCACACCCGCAGCCCCCGAATGGTCTCGATTTCACTCGCGAACTTGGCGATCTCCGGGCGCTCGAGCAGGGCCTTGTCGCGCGTGACGAGCACCCAGTCGGTGCTGGAGAGATCGCTGTCCTCCGCGTCGTCGGAAATCAGCGCGGTGTGCAGGCCATGCTCGTCGGCGATGCGCCTGACCACCGGGGCGAGATCGAGGAAGCGGTTCGTCACGTGGAACGCGATCACGCCCCCGGGCTTCGTGTGCCGCGCGTAAACCGCCAGCGCCTCGCTGGTGATGAGGTGGACCGGGATCGAGTCGCTCGAAAACGCGTCGATCACGAGCACGTCGTAGTTCTGGGGCGGCTCGCGCTCCATCGCAAGCCGCGCATCGCCCAGCACGTGCTCGATGTTCGCGCCGCTGTCCGCGAGAAAAGTGAACTCGCTGTTCGCGACCGCGACCACCTGCGGGTTGATCTCGTAGAAGCGGTAAACGTCGCCCGGGCGCCCGAACAGCGCGAGCGTGCCGGTGCCAAGGCCCACCACGCCGACGCGCAGCGCGGAGCCGTCGAGAACCTTGATCGTGCGCGCGACGCCCGAGGTCGCGCCGTAATAGGTGGTCGGCTCGCGGCGCCGCGCCGGCGCGCGGTACTGCTCGCCGTGCATGATCACCCCGTGCATGAGGCGCCGCACCGCATCCTCCTCGCCGTCGACGCCGATGTCCTTCACGCGCAAGGTGCCGTAGAAATTGCGCGTCATGACGCGCGTGTCCTTGGCGAGATACCCGATGTACGCGTAGACGTGGTAGCCGGTGAAGCCGACCGCGGCAAGCACCAGCATCGGCACCGCCGAGTGCATGAGGCGCGTGACGTAGGCGGCGATCAGCAGCGCCACGACCAGCCCGACGCCGAACTCGTAATAGGTGTTGAAGAGCTTGACGGCGACGAGACCCACCGCGATGCCGCCGAGCGCGCCCCCCAGCGAAACCATGAGATAGAAGCGGGTGAGGTAGCGGGGCGCGGGCTTCTGTGCCGCGAGCTCGCCGTGAAAGAACATGCACATCACGAACAGGCCGACCAGGCTGAGCGGCACCGCCTCCCTGATCTCCATGATGCCGCGCTCTTCGTGCAGCGCCCATGCCATCGCGCACACGACCGCCGCGAGCGGCACGATGAAAATGCGCCGCTGATACCATCCACGCCCCTCGAAGCACAGGATGAAGGTGAGGAGATAGAGCGTGAGCGGGAGAATCCACAGGAACGGCACCGACGCGATGTCGTGCGTGATGTGATTGGTCACGGCGAGCAGCATGAACGCGCCCATGCCGGAGAGCAACAGCCACGCCGCGTAGTCGCCGGGCCTGGGCGGGGGGTCTGCGTCTGGTGCGGACACCGCTTCCCGCGCGCCGGCGGTCATCGCCCCGCGCAGGCTGTACCAGGCCGAGGCCGCGCACAGCGCCACGAATGCGACGTAGGCCGCGCTCCAGCCCCAGGACTGGACCGCCGTCGTGATCCAGGGCTCGAAGGCGAAGGGATAGGAGGCGAGAGCGAGCAGCGAGCCAAAGTTGGACAGCGCGAAGAGGCGGTAGACGGTGCCCGCGGGAAAGGTGCGCGCGAACCACGCCTGCACCAGCGGACCGGTGGTGGAAAGCAGGAAGTAGGGGAGCCCGATGGTGACCGTAAGCAGTCCGAGGATGCGCCACGTCGGGTCCTCGTCTCCGGCGGGCTTCCAGCCGGTGTCCGCGATGATGGGGAGCGACACGAGGCTCGCAGCGAGGAGCACCACGTGCAGCACGACCTGGCTGCGGGCGGGTAGCTTGCGCGTCGTCCAGTCCGAGTAGGCGTAGCCGGCGAGCAGCAGGAACTGAAAGAACACGAGACAGGTGGTCCACACCGCGGCCGAGCCGCCGAACCACGGCAGGATCTGCTTGGCGATGATCGGCTGGACCAGGAACAGCAGGAATGCGCTCGTGAAGATCGTGAGGGCGTAGAGCGTCATCCGGCGGGGGCTGCGAAAAAGCGCGTATTATACGGCGCGAAATGAATTGACCGGGATGCCAGCAAAGCGTCTTTCCCGCGGAGGTGGGTATCCCCTTCCCCCGCGTGCGGGGGAAGGTAGGATGGGGGCAATAATCTCTTCAACGTTACCGGGCGTGCTCGCGTTGACGGCGGTGCTTTCGTGGCATGGCGATGCCCGGGCCGCGTGCCCGAGCCACGAGAGGGTCAACACCATCCTCCGCTTCCAGGAAGCGAAGGAGCCGGTACGCGGCCTGGGCACGGACCTCTCGACGCGCGACGCAGAATGCGGGCGCCGCCGGCTGGTCGAAAAGCTGGAGTCGCTCGATAACCGCATCGTCGGCTACAAGGCCGGGCTCACGAACGCAAAGATCCAGGCGCAGTTCGGAGTCACGAGCCCGGTGCGTGGCGTGCTGCTCGAGAAGATGCTGCTTCCCGATGGGGCGGAAGTGCCCGCGAATTTCGGCGCGCGCCCGATAGTCGAGGCGGACTTGCTGGTGGTCGTGAAGGATGCGGGCATCCACCGGGCGAAGACTCATCTCGACGTTCTGCGCTCGCTTTCGCTGGTGATCCCGTTCATCGAGCTGCCCGATCTCGTCGTGGCGGAAGGCGAGAAGCTTTCCGCGCCGCTCATCGTGTCGCTCAACGTCGGCGCGCGGCTCGGGGTGGTGGGGAAGGGCATCCCGGTGCAGGCGACGCCCGAATTCGCCGCGGCGCTCGCCGCGATGCGCGTCGTCGTGACCGATCGCGGCGGCAAGGAGCTCGCGAGCGGCAAGGGCGCGGCGATACTCGATCATCCGCTTAACGCGGTGCTGTGGCTTGTGCAGGACCTGGAGAAAACCCGCATCAAGCTCAAGCCGGGCGACATGCTGAGCCTGGGTTCGTTTACGCCGCCGATGCCGCCCCGGCCGGGGCTGGCGGTCACGGTGCGCTACGAAGGGCTGCCGGGCAATCCGGCGGTATCGGTCCGCTTTCGGTGATTTCCCTTACCGGTAGACCAGCACCGGGATCTTGCAGCCGGTGATGACGCGCGCGGTCACGGAGCCGACCAGCTCGCCGGTGACGCCCTTCATGCCGTGCGAGGCCATGACGATCAGGTCGCAATCGGTCTGCGTGGCGAAAGTGATGATCGCCTGGTGGGGCGAGGCGTGCCGCATCGAGTAGGTCTCGCAAGGCACGCCGATCATGCGCGCCCGGTCGGTGATCGCCTTCAGGTACTTGTCGGCGTCCTGCTTCGCCACGTCGGCGAGCTCGGGGGCCTTCACCTGGACCGGCGCGTATTCCTCGAATGAGTCCGGCTGGCGCTCGACGATCACATAGAAGCCGGTCGTCTTGGCGCCGATGGCTTTCGCGAACTTGAGCCCGCTGTCCACCGCGACCTGCGAAAGCGCCGAGCCATCGGTCGGTAGCAGGATGTGCTTGTACATCGGCCCTCCCTCCTCGAAGGTCGCCCTGGCTATTTTATCCTGCGGGTCTGCGGCATGCCCGCGCCGATGTAGACGTCCTGGGGGCCGGGGCCGCCGGCGACCGCGATGTAGATCTCCTCGGGGCTGCGAGCGCGCCACACGGTTTCGGCATCGCCCCGGCCCGCCGCGCGCTCCGTCGCGGCAAAGCCCTCGGCAAAGTAGCTGATGGGCAGCCGCGCCAGCTCCCAGAGGCGCTCCTGGATGCCGCGCTTGGTGAGGCCCGCCTCGTGGAGCGAGCGCGCGTGGTTTACTCCAAGCAGCAGCAGGACGCCGTCCCCGCCGCCGTACATGGGCGGCATGTTGGTCGCGATCTGGCGCAGGATTTCCTCCGGGCCGACGCCTTCGCCGCCCGAGATGTTGCAGAAGTTGGAAGCCTTGAACACGGTGACGGTGCTTTCCCCGCGCGGGAAGCCGCGGTCCACGTGGAACGGCGTCCAGGGGTTCTCTTCCTCGTTCTCGCCGCAGATGTAGGAATAGCGCAGCGGCGAGCCGAAGCTCACTTTGGAATAGACGCCGGGCAGGGCGCCCCCGATGTTGTTCATGATCAGGCGGATCGCGCGGCCGATGGTCGCGTTGGCTCGCCATCCCGGCCCGAGGCAGCCCGTGCCGCAGTTGATGTCGAGACGCTTGCGCACAGGGCCGTTCACCAGCAGGAACGGCGTCATCGGATTGGTCGTGACCTGCATGAACTCCAGGGGATAGCTCGGATCGAGCATGCCCTCGACGGCGGCGATGACGACCGGCATGTAATCCGGGCGGCAGCCGGCCATGACGGCGTTTACCGCGATCGTCTCTACCGTCGCGCGCCCCTTGCGCGGCGCAAGATAGCCGATCACCTCGTCCGCGGCGCGTCCGGAGGCTGCGACAAACTGCTGCACGCTCGCTGGCGTCGCGGGAATGACCGGCAGTCCGTCGGTCCAGCCCTGCTCGTAGGCGTGCTCGTAGGCGCGCGCGAGCAGCAGCTCGACCGACTCGCCCTGGAGCTCGACCTGGGGTTGGGCCACCATGCGTCCCCTAGCGAGCGTCGGAAAGATGCCCGACGACGCTCGATCCCTCACCCCTTCCCCCTCTCCCGAGGGGAGAGGGGAAATGGACAGCGGGAAATGTCCTGTCAAACATTTCCCGAATCATCAGATGGGCACCGCAGAGCGCACCACGCCCTCGGGATGAATCTCGGCCCTCGCCACGCTCATCAGGCGGGACTCGATCTCAGCGGGCGGGAGCGTGAGCCCCTCGATGATGGTGTCGATCATCGCCTCGGCCCGCTTCCGCAGTGCCTGGGGCTCGAGCTGGCGAATCGGGTTCTCGGTTTCCGCGATGATCACGTAGGGCCAGCCCTGCGTGGACGACATGCGGCGCGCGAATTTCGCGAAGGTGTCGGTGACCACCATCACCGTGGGGATGCCCCGCTCCTCGAGGGCCGGCGTGACGTGGCTACACCACGTCGTGCACGACCCTCAGTCGCCGGTGGCGGTGATGACGACGTCGACGCGCTTCGCGAGATCGTCGAGCTGGTCGCGCATCGTGTCGAGGAGCTTGCCGGTGCGGATCGGAAGCTCGCGCACGGGCTGCTCCACGACCAGGTCTCTCAGCCGGTAGCGTTCCCCGAGCAGCGTTCCGATCGCGCGCAGGATCTCCACCGCGGACGGCCGCCAGTTCGGCAGCAACCCGACGATCCTGCCGTCCAGCGTCGCGGGCCGCGGCGCGAGCCGGTTCCGGGGGCCGCTCTCATCGAGGTATACGGGCAGAGGCG
Source organism: Burkholderiales bacterium (assembly GCA_036398235.1). Classification (GTDB taxonomy): domain Bacteria; phylum Pseudomonadota; class Gammaproteobacteria; order Burkholderiales; family SG8-41; genus SG8-41. The sequence goes on along the minus strand of DASWHI010000124.1, from coordinate 16,523 downwards.
AGACCATGGTCAGGCCGAGCGATGCCATACTGCGTTCCTTTCGCGATCGAAGTCTTGCCGGCGATGTTAGTTCGGCGTTCCGCGCAGGGTCAAGCATTGGCGATGCGGGCAGTTGTGCTGGCGTCGCCGTGACGATTCTCGGTTGCGCGCGAATGACGAACGCTTCACTCGTCGCGCTTGATTCCCGCCTGTTTGATCACCTTCGTCCACTTCGCGCGCTCGGCCTTGATGGTCGCGGCAAGCCGCTGAGGCGTGCTGCCGACGGCCTCGGAGCCATCCGCGGCAATCCGGCCGGCCACGTCCGGCTGCCGCAATGTCCGGTTGGTCTCGCGGCTCAGGAACTCGACGACCCGGCGCGGCGTCCCGGCGGGCGCCAGCAGGCCGTACCACTGCGACACGGCAAAGCCGGGCACCCCGGCTTCCGCCACCGTAGGCAGATCGGGCAGCGCCTTCATGCGCGTCTGGCCGGAGACCGCGAGCGCCCGCAGCCGGCCGGCCTTGACGTGCGGCTGGGCGCTGATGATCCCGGCGAACGAAAAATGAATGCGGCCGGACATGAGATCGGGGTAGGCGATCGCGATGCCCTTGTACGGAACGTGGACGACGTCGATGCCGGTCATCGTCCGGAACAGCTCGGTCATGAGGTGGATCTGGCTGCCCTGGCCGACGGAGGCGAAATTGAGCTTGCCCGGGTTTGCCTTTACGTGCGCCACCAGTTCCGATACCGAGCGCACGGGCAGGTTATTGTTCACCACCAGCACGTAGGACTGGGCGCTCAACTGGCTGACCGGCACGAAATCCCGCTCCAGGGCGTAGGGCACCTTGTAGACCAGCGGGCGTATCACCTGCGTCGCGCTTATGATGTTGAGAGTGTAGCCATCCGGCGTGGCGAGCCTTCCGACCTCGAGGGCGATCGCGCCGCTCGCTCCCGGGCGGTTATCCACCACGACCGGTTGTCCGAGGTTGTCGGACAGACCCTGTCCGACCGCGCGCCCGATCGTGTCGGGGCCGCCTCCGGCCGCGGTCGGAATGATCAGCCGGATCGGCTTGTTCGGATACTGCTGCGCCTGCGCGATGCCGGCGAGCGCAACGAGCGATGCCGCGACCAGCAATGTCATCCCCGCGTAGGCGGGTATCCCCTTCCCCCCTCGGGGGGAAGGTAGGATGGGGGGCCCTAGATTCCCGCCTCCGCGGGAATGACGACGAGGGTGCCATCGGGGTTTGTTGGTTTTCATCGGCGCTCAACTATTACTTTGCCATAAGGCGTGCGAGTTCGCTCGCGTCCTTGAGCTTCTCCAGTCCCAGCACCGCCTCGCGCAGCTTGCTGATTTGGGCCCCGGGCAGCGCCTTCGCCGCGAGCTTCTCGTATTTTTCCACGATCTCGGCGTCGGTCGCGAACTTCTTCTCGCTGCCGCGCGCGGCTTCGACGGTGCGCTTCAGCACCGTGCCGTCGTTGAGATGCGCCTCGACGTGCACCTTGTGGCGGAACTTCGCGCCGAGCGCCGTGATCTCCGGATCATGCACCACCTCGACCTTTTCCGCGAGCGCCATGCGCGCGCGGTCGGCCACCTTGTCCTCGGTGAACTGGTCCACGAAGCAGTCGCCCTCGAGGAGCCAGGTCGCGACGCAGTAGGGGAGGTTGAGCTGTGCCGAAGTGAGCCCTTGCGGGACGTACTTCCAGCCGACGTGGCTGACCGTCACCTGCGAGCCGCGCACGACGATCTTCTTCACGTCTTTCGGGCCGAATGAGCGTTCCTTCTGCATGTCGCGGATCGCATCGAGCGAGGTGTGGTTGCTGCCGACGCACGAATAGAACTTGAGCGCGATTTCCATCGTCTGCCAGGTCTTGCCGAGTCCCGCCGTGAGTTCCGTCAGGTTGAAGTGGTCCTGGGATTGCGAGAACGTCGTACAGAATCCCCCATACTCGCTCTCCAGCACGTTGACGATGCCGGTGAAGCCGGCCGCAGCAAGCAGCGCGCCGTAGAACCCGCTCTGGGAGGACCGGCCGGCGTGCATGCGCTTTACCATCGCGCCGACCTGTGCCGCCATGAGCCCCGCGGCCTGGGTGCCGGCGATGCCGAGTGCGTGCACGGTTTTTCTGGCGTCAAGCTTCAGGCCGCGCGCCGCGCCCGCCGCGGCGGAGAAGACGCCCAACGTCGCGCCCGAATGCCAGCCCGAGGCGATGTGCTCGGGACCCATGCACAGGCCCACCCGCGGCCCGATCTCGTAACCGGCGACCGCCGCCGTCAGGAATTCCCTGCCGCTCATGCCGCCCTTCACCTCGGCGATGGGGATGAGGGCTGGGAGCACGACCGCCCCCACGTGAAGCACGCCGGCGCGATGCACGTCGTCGAGCTCGAAGCCCTGTACCGCGGTGCCGTTGGCGAGCGCCGCGTGCGGGGCGGACAGCTTCTTCTTCGTTCCCCAGACGCCACACTCGCGCGTCGAGTCCACCTTCGCGAGCGAGTCCTGCAGGATGCGGCACCATTCGAGATCCGCCCCGTAGAGCGCGCAGCCGAGCGCGTCCAGCATCAGGAGCTTGATGCGATGCCGGACTTCGGCCGGAATTGCGTCGTACTTCAGGCCGGACACGAACTCCGCAATGCCGCGGGTGTAGGGATTGTCCTGGGTGGCTTCGTGGCTCATTGAGAACCGTGGGTCGAGGATCGTGGGTCGAGTGGATTCCTGTGATTCCTGGCGTCTCGGCGGTTCAATGTTTCGCGGCTTTGGCGGCGCTCGCGCCGGCCATGCGGCCGAACACCGCTCCGGACACGAGCCCGGTGCCGCTCGGGTAGTTGAAATAGAACAGCCCGCCCACCATCTCGCCCGCCGTGTAGAGGCCGGGAATCGGGTGGAAATGGACGTCGAGGACCTGGCCCGTTTCCTTGTCGATGCGCAGCCCCCCGAAGGTGAAGGTGATGCCGCAGGTCGTGGCGTAGGCGTCGAACGGAGGTGTATCGAGCGGCTGCGCCCAGTTCGACTTGGGCGGCTCGATTCCCACCGTGCACTTGCCATCCTTGATGGTGTGATCGAACGTGATGTCCTTGCGCACCGCTGCGTTGTACTCGCGCACCGACTTCAGGAACCTATCCGAGTTGACGCCTTCCAGCTTGGGTGCGAGCTCCTCCAGCGTGTTGGCGGTCACCTTGGTTATGAACTTGATGCGGTATTCCGAGCGCAGCAGCTTCGTAACCTTGGAATCGAACACCTGCCACGCGAACTGGCCGGGCTGCTTCAGCACTTCGCCCCCATACTTGGCGTAGGTGAAGGAGTGGAAGTCCGCGCCCTCGTCCACGAAGCGCCGGCCCTCGGCATTGATCAAGAGACCGAAGATATAGCTGTGCTTCTGGAACTGGTCGCCGACGGCTACGTCGCCGAACTCCGGAGCATGGCGGTCCCAGCCGGTCGCGTGGCAGCCCGACCAGTTGCCGTACGGCGCCGCGCCGATGTCGAGCGCCATCCGCAGACCGTCGCCGACGTTGAAGCGGGTGCCGCGCACCTTGGCGAGCTCCCAGCCCGGGCCAAGGTAGCGCGTGCGCCACTCGGGGTTCGCCTCGAATCCGCCGCACGCGAGCACCACGGATTTCGCGCGGAACTCGGCGGGCTTGCCCTGGTGCCGCGCGCGCACGCCCGAGACGCGCTCGCCGTCATAGAGAAGCGAGGAAACCCGCGTCTCGTAGAAGACCTCGATCCCGGCTTTCCGCGCAGCGGCATCGAGGCTCTGCACCAGGCCGGCGCCGCCGCCGGAGGCCTCGATCGGCATGCGCCCGAAGAATACGCACTTCCCCCTGACCAGTCCCGACTGCCGGCCGAAGTTGAGATTGAATCGCACGCCCTTCGTGCGCAGCCAGGCGAGCGTGTCGAGGCTGCGGTTGACGAGCAGCTCCGACAGGTCGGGATCGGTGCGGTAGCTGGTCAGCCGGTAGAGGTCTTCGAGATACTCCTCGCGCGTGTTGGTGCCGAAGTCGCTCCCCGCGATCTCTTCGTCGGTGATATCGGTCAGGCGCTTGAGATCGTCCACATTGCGATACGCGAAGCGCATCACGCCGCCGGCGAAACGGCTGTTGCCGCCTGATTCGTCTTCCGCCGCAGCCTCCAGCATCGCTACGTTCGCACCCTGCTCCCGCGCAGATAACGCTGCACACAGTGCCGCGTTACCTTTTCCGACTACTATTACGTCGTAGGTCTGCATAAACGCGAGACGGGCATGTTAACCTAAAACCCGCTGGTTCCAGGGGGAGCGGGTCGCAGTGGAAGAGATCTTCATCGCCAACGACGAGCAGCGCGCCATACTGGCGACCGTTGCGCGTTTCGTCGAGGAAGTTGTGGCGCCGCGGGCGCCGCTCCTCGACGCGGACCCGGATCCCGAGAGAAGCTTTTCCTGGGAGATCGTGGAAAAAGCGGACGCGGTCGGCATCCGCACCATGACGGTTTCCGAGAAGTGGGGCGGGCTCGGCGCCGACTCGCTCACCACCGCCATGGTGATCGAGGAATTGGCCAAGGGCGACCTCGGCGTGTCGGTCGTCATGGCGCAGACGTTGAAGATCGCCCAGATCATGCAGAAGGCGCTGAACGAAGAGCAGCAGGCGCGCGTGCTGCCCGCCTTCGCGCAGGACCCGCGCGGAGTGCTCGCCATCGGCATCACCGAGCCCGACAACGCCTCCAATTATTTTCTGCCGCACCCGACGCCGTTCCGCACGGGCGCGCGCAGGGCGACGGGCGGCTGGGTCGTGAACGGCATGAAACACTTCATCTCGAACGGAAACCGCGCGAGCCACTACCTGCTATTCGCGCAGACCGAGCCGGGCAGGCCGATGGCCGAGGCGTCCACCTGCTTCCTGGTGGAGCGGGGCCGGCCGGGCTTCACCATCGGGCGCGTGCACGACAAGATGGGCGAGCGGCTGGCCAATAACGCCGAGCTCATCTTCCAGGATTGCTTCATCCCGGATGAGAACGTGGTCGGCAAGGTCGGCAACGGCTTCAGCGTGCTTGCGGAATTCTTCCCGCAGTCGAACGCGTATGCCGGCGCTTCCGTCCTCGGCGTGGCCGGCGCGCTGCACCAGAAAGCGATCGACTGGGCGAAGGTGCGTGTCCAGGGCGGGAAGCCCCTTATCGAGCACGATGGCATCCGCGCCCAGCTCGCGGAGATGCGCATGCTGATCGACGCCTCGCGCTCCTACATTCACCGCGCCTGCTGGCTCGCCGACCACCAGGAGCACGGCTGGGACCGCACGCTCGGCGCGCTGCCCAAGGCGATGGCGGCGCAGGCGGCGTGGAAGATCGCGACCTGGACCATGGAGATCCACGGCGGACACGGCTATATGAAGGAGATCGGCGTCGAGAAGCTGGTGCGCGATGCCGCCGCCTTTCTGCACTCGGACGGCGTCAACCGCACGCTCTTTCTCAAGGCCGCCAACTTCATGTTCCGCGACTGAAACTCTCCTTCCCCCTTGACGGGGGAAGGTTGGGATGGGGGTGAATTCGTCGCACGACGGGCGGATCAACAATGAAAGCGATGGTGCTCAAGGGGCCGAACACGCCCTTCGTGCTGACCCAGGTTCCCGATCCCGTCGCCGGGCCGGGGGAGGCGGTTGCGCGCGTGCTCGCCTGCGGATCCGGGCTCACGATCCAGCACATCAAGGCCGGGCGCATCGCCGCCGAGTTTCCCCGCATCATCGGCCACGAGATTACCGGCGAGATCGTGGCGACCGGCGCCGGCGTGAAAGGGCTCGTTGTTGGCGACGCCGTCACTGCCTACTACTACCTCAATTGCGGCCATTGCCGCTGGTGCCTTGCGAGCCTCGAGCCGTTGTGCGCGAACTCGGGCGGCAATGTCGGGCGCAACTGCGACGGGGGATATGCGGAGTACATCAAGCTTCCCGCGCACATTTTCATCAAGCTGCCGGAAGGCCTCGATTACAAGGCGCACCCGGCCGAGATCGGCGTCATCACGGACGCGCTCGCCACCCCGTACAAGGTGCTGAAGCGCGCGCGGATTCGGGCGGGGGAGACCGTCGTTGTGTTCGGCGCGGGCGGCGGGGTCGGCATCCACCAGGTCATGATGGCGAAGTGGGCGCGGGCCCGGGTGATCGCCGTCGACGTCGCCAGAAGCAAGTTTGAAGCCTGCCGCAAAGCCGGCGCGGACGAGGTGGTGGATGCCTCTGCCGGTGGCGTGGCGCAGGCTCTGCTCGATCTCACCAAGGGGGAAGGCGTCGATGTCGCAATCGACTACGTCTCCAGCACGTCGACGCTCGAAGCGGGGGCCAAGGCGCTCGGGCGCCGCGGACGTCTGGTGACGCTCGGGGGCGCGGGACAGGCGTTCCGCGCTTCCGCGCTCGACATGCTGATGAAGGAGCAGGACCTGCTGGGCAGCCGCTACGTTACCCGCAGCGAGATCCTGGAAACGCTCGACCTCGTGGCGCGCGGAGAGGTCTGGCCGATCGTCACCGAGATCCGCCCGCTGGAAGAAGCGGAAGTACTGCACGAGCGCGTCGAGCGGGGACAGGTCACCGGACGCGCCGCGCTCCTGATCTGACGCGTTGCGTTTCGATCATCGGGAGACAAATCAAGGCCGGCCGGGCACGGGCGCTCGCGGTCGCGACCCCGAAGCGTTCGGCGTATTTCCCTGAGGTTCCACCACGATCATGCACCGGGCGGCGCGGTCGCCGCGAACGATGGGCGCGCGGCGATCGGTTCGAACCATGCGCGCAGCTTCGGGTGTCCCGGCCGCCAACGAAATTCGGGAATCCGGGCTTCGAGCCCGAGGGCACAGGCGAGCGTGATCTGCACCCTGTTGAGCGCGCCGTGCATCAGGGGATGGTCGATCTCCGTTTCCCAAAGGTCGGCCATGCGCGCGTAGGGAGAGCCCGGGGTGACGTAGAGCTTCATGCGCAGATGCGAATGGCTGCCGGCGGCACTCCTAATCCTCGTCGTCTACCGGCTCGCCGAGGGTGACCTTCATGCCGATGCGGATGCCATAGGCACGCGCGCCGGCGAGGATCGCCTGGCGGGTTGCGGCCGGCAGCGCTTCGGGCGGGTGGACGCCCGGGAACTCGCGCGGAAAATGCTTCACGAACAGCGCGGCCATGTGTGCCGTTGCCCAGGCGATGGGCGAGGTGTATACCTCGCGGCGGTGAATCTGGTGGAGGCTCGGGAAAGCTGCATCCTGGCGGACCAGCGCGTGCCGGTCGTTCTTCCGGCCGCGCGCGACCACGGCGGCGGCAAAGCGAGCGTGGTACAGCGTGCCGCGGGCGACGAGCTTCGCCACCTGCCGCGGGGTCGGCGTCTGCGGAAAATCGCTCGCCGCAGGACCGCGGGACCGCCTGAGCCTGCCCTGCCGGTACAGGCGGCGCAGGCGCTCGAAATCGTTCCCCCCGATCTTGACGTCGAGCTCGCGCAGCTTGAGAAAGCGCGGCAGCGTGACGACCTCGTCCTGCGCGGCCAGCACCACGCCCGACGGTCCGATGGGGCGGGGAAATCGGAACACCTCTCGCTCGCCGAACCTCTGGCCGAAGCGAAAGCGCCCGTGGCGGTACACCGGGGGGCGCGACACGGCCTCGTCGAACGCGGCGTCGGAAGACCACTGCGACACGGGCTCATCGCTTCCGGTGCTTTCGTAGAGCCGGATGTGGACGCTCTCGAGCCCGTTGAGCAGCTCGGCGCCGCGCGCGACCAGCAGGTTGGTAAGCCCAGGGGCCACGCCGGCATTGATGACGGCAGCGCGGTTCTTCGCCTGGAACTGCCTGTCGAAGCTGAGCTGCTCCGCCTTGAATGGATTGCGGGTCTGATGCGAGGCGGTATCGAGATAATGGACGCGCAGCCGCAGCGCGGCGCGCAGGGCGATCCTGTTGAAGACAGCGGGGCTGGCGTTGACGAGAAGATGGCTGCCCCGCGCAGCTTTGACGATGCTCCATAGGTTGCGCGCATTCACCTGCCGGACCGGTACGGCGGATTTCCGGCCCAGGAAGCGGTGTGCGCGATCCGGGTCCCGGTCGCCGCATGTCACCTGGTGCCCCTGGCGCACGAGGAGCCGCGCGATCAGAGAGCCGGTCGCGCCAGTCCCGAGTACGAAAATCCGCATGGGATAAACCGTTCGAAAATAAGCAGTGTAAATTTTCGGCCGCTTGCGTGCATCGCGGCCGCTCCCGCGCCGAATGGTCGCGGCAACCGGGCTAACCCGGGAACCGTCGGGCGGGGCGCGAAATCAAGTTTATCCTATTGAAAGAAAGCTTGTTTTGAGGTTGCGCGGCGCAGGCAGCCGGCGCTACCGCCAAGTCAGCTGACTCGACCTGCGGACCACGCTTGCGCCCCGTAAGGACCGCTCACCTCGCCGTCCGGTAGATCTCGAAGCGGTTGCCTTCGAGCTTATGATAATAGAGCGCCCGGCCCTCGCCAGACAGGGCAGGCGCCTCGACGTGTCCGGTGATCGCACTCACGCGCTCCGGAATGCCGAACGGTTCGTCCACGCGGCGGCGCGCAGACCGGAGAATCACGGGGGGCGAGCCGAGCGGGCCGGCCATGCGCGTGAAGAACAGTTCCAGAAGGTCGCCGGAGACGGCGGGGGCGTATTCGAGCGCCCCCGTATTGACGCTCTTCAGCAGCTCCGCGCTCGCGTGCAGACGCCGGAATCCGGATCCATCCCGCACCGCCATCGCGATGTCGGCGCTCTTCGGGACCGGGCCGCCGGTAAAGTGGCCGTCAACGACGAAAAGCGTGCGGCCGTCAACGGCGATCTCGGCGTCGAACATCACGATGCCGGGCTTGCGCTGCGAGACGCCGCCGACGAGCTCAACTCCCGAAACCGTGCCGTTATCGAATCGACCGCGGTAGAGCGTCGAGAATGTCTCCTGGTAGCTGCGCACGGAAATGAAGTACAGGTAGCCTTCGCGGTCGACGCTCGGTACGCCTTCGAGCACGGGCGTGTTGACGCCTCCGATTTCGCCCCGGTACTGGAACGTCAGGTCGTCCACCCGCTCCGCGAAATGCAGGTTGGTGTTGGTGCGCGGATCGTTCCGGTTGTTGAACAGTAGGTAGCGGCCGTCGTTCGTGATGAACGGCTCCATCGCGTCGCCGTCGTAGCCGCGTATCGTCACGCGCTGGGCTGCGCCGAACGCCCGGTACTCCGCGGCCGCACGCGGGATCGTGCCGTCGTCCGCATGCTGGGGCGCGCAGGCAGACAAGGCCGACACGAGAGCGGCGAGGGCGGCGTGCCTGCTCGAAGGGAAACGCGGCGTCACGAAGGACCGCCGTGAAGTGATCCCTTATGCCGCAGCTTGCTTGCGCGTCTCGCCGGCGATGATCGCCGTCACCTCGCGCACGTCCTTGAGGTTCTCGAAACCCTGGATCGCCGCGTAGAGCGCCGCGACGCGCTCGCGCGGCAGCACGCGCGCCGCGCAGTTCTCGAATTTCTCCTTCAGCAGCCCGGCCGGCAGCGGGTTGTCCGAGGTGCGGCCGAACGGCTGGTCCACCTTGGCCGACAGCGCTCTTCCGCCGCGAAGCTGAACCCTCACTTCGGCGCCGAAGTGGTTTTCCGCCGGGAACTGCGCCGTGGTGTAGGGCGCGGCATGCACCCGGGGCAGGAGCTTGCGCACCGCCGGCTCTTCGTACGCTCTGCCCTCGAAGTGCTCGATCGAGATGCGGCGGTCGAGGAGCGCGCGCGCCATGCAGTACTGCACGCTGAACTTGGCGTCGAGGTCGCTCTTCGACTCGGGGCGGTTGGTGTGCTCGAGCCGCCGCGCGTGCGTCCACACATCCACGCGCTCGATGTCGTCGACAGCGGGCTTGTGCTCGCGCGCGAGCCTGAGAATCGCGTCGAGCGCGGAGTGCGTGCTGCCGCAGCAGGGGTATTGCTTGATCGCGATGCCGGGTTTGACGATGTCGAGCGGCTGCGCCCACGCGGGGAGGACCTTGGCGGCGTCGTAATTGCCTTCCCCGTTGAAGACGTTGAAAAAGCCCTGCTTGTGCTCGAAAACCCGGTCGCCGGCACTGAAGCCGTCGCGCGCGAGGAGGGCGGCGAACATCCCGTTGCGGGTGCAATGCCCGACGTGCAGCGGTTTCACCATCGTGCCGAAATTGGCCTTGATGCCCGCGGCGAGCGAGGCCGCGATGGAGAGCGCGGTGGCAGTCCTGTCATCGGGCAGCTTCAGCAGCTTCGCGCACGCGGCGGCGGCGCCAAAGACACCGAGCGTGGCGGTGGGGTGCCAGCCCTTGGTGTAGTGATAGAAGTGGACCCCCATCGCGATCTTGCATTCGGTCTCGAAGCCGGCGACGTAGGCAGCAAGAAATTCGCGCCCGCTCGCGCCGATTTCGTCCGCAAGCGCGAACAGCGCCGGCAGGATCGGCACCGAGGGGTGGCCGCCGAAGTTGTTGTTCATATCGTCGAAGTCAAGCGCGTGGGACGCGGTGCCATTCACCAGCGCCGCTTCGAGCGGAGCGGTTCTGCGGCTGCCGCCGAAGATCAGACTCGGACCGGTCGTGTCGCGCGCCGCGATGCCGTCCACGATGCGCGTGCAATCCTCGCGCGCGCCGGCGAGCGTGACGCCGACGGTGTCGAGGATGCCGACCTTCGCCCAGTGAATTGCCTCAGGGGGCAGCGTGGCGAAGGTGAGCGCATTGATCCGTTGCGCGAGTTCGAGTGCGAGAGCCATGACGCGATTCCTTTTGGGCTGGCCAGCCACGGCCGGAACGCATCTATTTTAAGCTGTTCCCACCCGCCTGACCGAAACGGCGATCCTGCCCGGAGCGTTGTCTCCGGAGACTCCCTCTGACCGGGTCTCGGATCCGTCGCGCTGCGTTGCTCGCTCACGCGAAGTATAATCAACCGGATCCACGAATAACCCTGGGGAGGAAACCATGAAGCTCACGACACCGGCACGGGCGTTTCTGTTCGCGTTGCTCTGCGCGGCGGCGGCCGGCGCGCAGGCGGCCGCGTTCCCCGAACGCCCCGTACTCATGGTCGTAGCGGGCAACCCGGGAGGGGGTCTCGACCTGACCGGACGCGCGCTGGAACTGTCGATGCTGGAAACCAGGCTCCTTCCGACAGGCTTCGTGCTGAAGCATATGGGCGGCGCGGGCGGCAATCTGGCGAAAACGTACGTCCACCAGCGCAGCGGCGACCCTTACACCCTTTACGTCGAGTCGAACCGGGTCTACGTCAACAAGCTGGTCGGCACCACCGCGCTCGACCACCGCGACCTGACGCCGATTGCGCGCTTGACCACGGAATACCTGGTATGGGTGGTGCGAGCCGACTCCCCGTTCAAGTCCGCCAAGGAGGTGCTCGACAAGCTCAAGGCCGATCCGGCCTCGATCGTTTTCGGAGTGGGCACGGTCCCCAGCAACGACCAGATGAACATCCTGCGCCCGGCGCTCGCCTATGGCGTCGATCCGAAGAAGGTCAAGATCGTGATCTTCAAGAGCGGCGGCGACTTGATGATCCAGTTGCTCGGCGGCCACGTGCCGGTGATCTCCACGGGGCTCTCCGAGGCGATCGAGCAGGTCAAGGCGGGGCGGGTGCGGGTGCTGACAGTTTCCTCTCCCAAGCCGCTCCAGCAGCTATCCGGAGTGCCGACCTGGCGCTCGATGGGGATAGGCGTGGAAATCCTGCACTGGCGCGGGCTATTCGCTCCCCCGAAGACGCCGGCGAGCGCCGTCAAGTACTGGGACCAGTCGCTGTCGAAGCTGGTCAAGACCGACGCCTGGAAGAAGATGCTGGACAAGCACGGCTGGTTCGACGCCTATGCGGGCTCGACCCAGTTCCGCAAGGACCTCGACGGCGAGATCAAGGTCTATACGGCGATCCTCACCCAGCTCGGAATGGCGAAGGGCGCCGGTAAGTGACGCCCGGATTCCCGCTCCCCGCCCGATACCGCGGGGACAGGCTCCGCGGGAATGACGGTGGAGAGTTGGCGGAAGAGAGTGGGAGTCGAACCCACACAGGACCGCAAGCGGCCCCAACCGGGTTTGAAGTCCGGCCGCCCCACCGGGGACGATTCCCTTCCGTTTGTTTCATCGCTGCTTTCAATCCAGGCGATCGCGCACCGCTTCCGCCACGCGCTGCGCCTCATTGACCGCGTCGCGCAGCAGCCCGCCGTAACCTGCGCGCACCGCGCCGATCGCCCACACTCCCGCCGTCGAGGTCTCGAGCGCGTCATTGGTGACGAGGTGCCCGCGCCCGTCGCGCCTGCTGCCGGACGGCGCGCAGGCGGAGTTGGGTTCGAGCCCGACGTAGGCGAAAATGCCGGCGCTCGTGATTTCCTGGATAGTTCCGTCGCGCCTCACGCGCACTTTCTCGACCATTTTACCGCCTAGGATCGCCTCGACCGTGGCGTTCCAGATCGGGACTATGCGGGGGTCGGAAGCGACCCGGTCGACGAAGTGCTGCCGCGCGCGGAAGCGGCCGCCGCGATAGACGATGTGGACCTTGCGGCAATACTTCGCCAGCACCAGGGCTTCCTGCAGCGCGGAATCGCCGCCGCCGACCACCACGACTTCCTCGTTCTGAAACATGGGGGCATCGCAGTCGGCGCAGCGCGAGACGCCGCGCCCTTCGTACTCGTCTTCGCCGGGCACGCCCAGCTTCCTCAGGCGCGCGCCTGACGCGATCACGACCAGGCGCGCGCCGTAGACGCCGCCGCCGGCGATTTCGAACCCGCTGCCCGCGGAGGAAACGGCGGTGACTTCCTCCTGGATGCTCGCAACGCCGGCATCGGAGTTGGCCTGCATCAGCTCGGAGGCGAGAAGCGTCCCCGACTCCGCCCCGGGATAGCTGTCGAGCTCATTGACGTTCAGCACGAGCCCGCCGAACAGGTTCGATTCGAAGGTCGCGACGCTCAGCCCCGCGCGGCGCGCGTGACCTGCGCAGGCGAGCCCGCTCACGCCTTCGCCGATCACGATCACGTCGTAGGATTTTGCGGTTGCCATCAGCGACGGGGAGGCTGGGCCGATGTTCCCGGCCTGGTTGTTTGGCCGGGTCCCGCCGCGGCGGGCCTTGCGGCCGGTGGCCGCGCCGGCTCGGCGGCACCCAGGATGGGAACGAAATCCTTGCGTATCTTGCGCGCGTCGCCGATGCGCTGCGTGACGCCGAGGGTGTCGAGGAATTCCAGGATCTCGATTGCGAGGCTCCTCCCGATGCCGGTGGCGTCGCGATATTGCGCGGCGGTGAATCCGTTCGGGTTCGCGCGGGCGAGCGCGTGCGCGGTCGCGGCAAGTGTCGCGAGCGTCGCGCGCGGATAGAAGCGGTCCGGAGGCACCCTCAGCACCTCGCCCCCGCGGCTCTTGCGATGCAGGAAATCCTTAAGCGCCGCTTCCTTCAGCTTCAAAGCGGCGGCGAGCTCCGCCACCGAGGGCGGGGAAAATCCGCCCTGCTGTAGCGCGGGCAGCACGAGCTGCCACATGCGCTGGTCCTCCGGATTGGAGGTCGCGTCATGTCCCGGTTGGCGCACGAGATTGCCCGCGATCTCGATCTTGCGCACGTCGGCAAGCTCGCGCAGGAGCGCCTGGAACGCCTCGGCGGGCAATTGCGGCGCGAGCCGGCTCCGCAGTGCGGCCGGATCGGCGCCCACGGCCTGCGGCTGGGCACGGTGGAAATCGCTCACCGCCGCGGGCACCGCTTCGCGCAGGCTGGCGCGCCGCGCATTCGTGATGCCGGTGCGGACATCCTTGCCGAGGACGGCGATGCCCGCCGCTGCATAGAGCGCGGAGAGACGCTCAGGCTTGAGGTTGAAGGTCCGCTCGAAGCGCGCGAGGTCCACACCCCGTGTTTCATCCTTGAGCAGCTCCGCGAGCGCGGCTTCGGGCGCGCCGCGCTCGAGCGCGGCCAACTCCGCCTGGCGCGCGGGGGTGGCGCGGCGCGCGGCGCGCGCATGCGGGTCGAGCACCACGCCGCCGCCCAGCGTGCGGCGCGCGGACTGGTCGCGCAGTATGAAGCGATCGCCATTCAGCGCGCCGACCGGCTTGGCGAGCGCGAGCTGCGCGATGGTCGAGCCGCCGGGCGCGATCGCGGCACCGCCGGGGAGCGAGATGCGCGCGGTGACGTCGGCCGTTGCCAGGTGCAGGTGCAGCGGCGTCCAGTGCCTGAGCGGTTGCGGTTCGGACGCGAGGAGCGTGACGCGGGCATCGATTCGCTGCGTCGGCGCATGGATGGCCTCGGCCAGCACCCAGTCGCCGCGGGCGACTGTCTCGAGGTCGGCGCCAGTCAGGTTGAGCGCGCAGCGCTGACCGGCCTGCGCGCGTTCCACGGCCTGTCCGCGCATCTGGATGCCGCGCACGCGCACAGGAGCGCCCCGGGGCGAGACGACGAGCCGGTCGCCGACGGCGACCGCGCCGTTGAACACGGTGCCCGTGACCACCGTCCCGCTGCCGGCAATGGTGAACGCGCGATCGATCGCGAGGCGGAAGTGCTGCCCTTCGGTCATGCGCGCGGAAAAAGCGCCGGCGGCGGCGGCCAGTTGCCGTTTCAACTCCTCAACGCCGGCGCCAGTAACGGCCGAGACCGGGAGGATGCCGATCCCGGCGAGCCGGGTTGGCGCGAGCAGCGTGGCGATCTCGGTGCGGACCGCATCGACCCGCTCGATCGGCACGCGGTCGATCTTGGTGATGACGGCAATGCCGCGGCGGATGTCGAGGAGATCAAGTATGTGCAGGTGCTCGACCGTCTGGGGCATCACGCCGTCGTCGGCGGCGACCACGAGCAGCGCGAAATCGATGCCGCACACGCCGGCGAGCATGTTGCGGATGAACCGCTCGTGGCCCGGCACGTCCACGAAGCCGATCACGGCCCCGTCCGCGAGCGGCCAGTAGGCGAAGCCGAGGTCGATCGAGATGCCGCGTGCCTTCTCCTCCGGCAGGCGATCGGTGTCCACGCCGGTGAGCGTTTTCACCAGCAGCGTCTTCCCGTGGTCGATGTGTCCGGCGGTGGCGACGATCATTTCAGATCGAGATGCTTCAACTGGTCCACAAACTCGTCCTCGTGCTCGAGGCAGCGGAGATCCATGATGAACGCCCCGTCGCTGACTCGCCCGATCACCGGGACCGGGAGCGCACGGAAGGCAGTGGCAATATCCGCGGCCAGCGCGTTCCGTCGCTTCCCGGGTGCGGCAACCGCGATGGCGTGGCTCGCGACGAGATCCACCGGCAGCGAGCCGCTGCCGATCTGGCTCCTTACCGGGATGACCTCGGCGCCGGCCTTGCCCCGCAGCGCCGACTCGACCGCAGGGAGCAGCCGCCGCGCCTGCGCTTCGATCTCCGCAAGCGGGCGGGTGAGGAACCTCAATGTCGGCAGCGCGGTTTTCAGCCGCACGGGATCGGCGTAGAGCCGCAACACCGCCTCCAGCGCCGCGAGCGTCATCTTGTCCACGCGCAGCGCGCGCTTCATCGGGTTCGTCCGGATGCGCTCGACCCACTTCGAGCGCCCGACGATAAGCCCTGCCTGCGGACCGCCCAGCAGCTTGTCGCCGCTGAAGGTGACGATATCGGCGCCGGCTGCGAGCGTTTCGCGTGGCGTAGGCTCGTGCGGCAATCCGTATTCCTCGAGATTCACCAGCATGCCGCTGCCGAGATCGGTGATCAGCGGCAGCTTGTGCCGGTGCGCGAGGGCGGCGAGCCGGTCTTCCGGCACCGCTGCCGTGAAGCCCTGGATCGCGTAGTTGCTCGTGTGCACCTTCATCAGTGCCGCCGTCCGCAGGGAAATCACCCCGGCATAGTCCTTGAGGTGGGTGCGGTTGGTGGTGCCGACCTCGATCATCCTGACCCCGGCGCGCGCCATGATGTCGGGTATGCGGAAGGCGCCGCCGATCTCGATCAGCTCGCCCCGCGACACCGGCACCTCCTTCTTGAGCGCGAGGGTGTTGAGGGCGAGATAGACCGCTGCGGCGTTGTTGTTGACGACCAGCGCCGCCTCCGCGCCGGTCAACCGCGTGAGCCAGCGCTCGACGTGACGGTCGCGCTCGCCGCGCTCGCCGCCGTCCAGCTCGTACTCAAGGTTGACGGGGCGCGTCATCGCGCGTGCGACCGCCTGCGCGGCCTCCTGCGGCATGAGCGCGCGCCCCAGGTTGGTATGCAGGACCGTGCCGGTGAGGTTGAAGACGGGCCGGAGCGAGGGCCGCGTCTCGCGCGCGAGCCGCGCGGCGCACGCCCCGGCGAAACGCGCCTCATCGAAACCGGCTGGCGGGTCGCCGGGGCGACGGCCGAGGACTGCGCGCAGGGAGGCGAGCTCGACGCGCGCCGCTTCCGTCACCAGGGGCCGGCCGTAGCGGGCGGTGAGCTCCGCGATTGCTTCGAGCTGGAGCAGCCGGTCGAGTGAGGGGATCGCGCGACGCGCGGCAGCCGCCGGATTCAGCATGGCGGGCACCGTCCGGACGCGAAACGCGGGAAATTCGCTGCGGTCATGGTGCGCGAGACGCCACCGCGAGGAAGTGCGAAAAAGGGGCTGGAAGTTTAGCCCAAGTCCGGCTGTTGTGCTATCGTCGCGCCACGAATTCAACGGAGGAGGGGCGATGAGAATGGCGGTTCATGCTGCCGTTGCC
>DASWHI010000123.1:0-1857 GCA_036398235.1 Burkholderiales bacterium | reverse complement strand
ATCGTCGGCGGCGGGCGCAAGGAGCTTGACGCGTTCCGGGCGAGCGAGAGAAAGCGCATCACCGAGCTGGTGAAGGCTTCCGGCGTGCAAATCAAGTAGGGGGAGGAGGGCGGAGGGATGGCCCAAGACCCGGAGACGGCTGACGACTGACGGGGAGATCATTTCGGTCCTGCCTGTGATCCTCGAGGAGCGTTCCATGAATCGACGGCGAGAATATTTCGGGGGGCTGTTCGGCTCATTCCTCATCGCGGCCGGCCTGGGTGTCGCCGGCGCCCGGGCGGCCGAGGGCGAGACGCAGATCGTCGTCAACGCCGTTCCACTCACAGTGGAGACGGTGCAGGCGCTCCAGCGCATCTACCCGGTGCCGATCCAGCCGGGCCGCTACTGGTATGACGCCTTTTCGGGCGCGTGGGGGCAGGAGGTCGGCCCGATTGCCGGGCAGATGATGCCGGGGTTGCGGATTGGCGGCCCCCTGCGCGCCGATGCCTCGCGCGGCACCTCCGGGGTATACATCAACGGGCGGCAGCTCACACTCGGCGAGAAGGCGTATCTCGAACAGTCGTGCCAGACGCCGGTGCGCCCCGCACGCTATTGGGTCAACCCGTACGGAATCGGCGGCTTCGAGGGCGCCCCCCCATCCTTCAACCTCGCGCTATGCGCGGGCGCGGGCGGGCAGAGCCGCGGCGGCGGCGGCGGCTCGAGCACCCGCACCTTCTGCGACCCGGATGGCTCGTGCAGGTCCTCAGGCCTGTGGGGCTCGATCCTCACCGTTCCGCGCTGAGTCAGCACGGTCAGTATTTCAGGAAGAGCTGCTGGATCTCCGCGGGATTGCGGGTCGTCGTCAGGGCCAGCATCAGCAGGATCCGCGCTTTCACCGGCGTGAGGTTGTCGCCCCAGATGAGGGGGCGTGCCTCCTTCGCGCGCTTGTCCCACACCCGACCCATGCCGCCGCGATTGGTCATCACCACGGATATCCCCCTGGTTGCGACCCGCGCGACCGCCTCTTCCATGGCGGGTGTGCCGGAGCCGGTCGGGAATCCCGCGATCACGATGCCTGCGGCGCCGGCTGCAGCCGCGGCTTCGATCAGCGCGCCATCCGCCCCCGCATAGGTGTATACGATGTCGACGCGGGGAAGCTTCGGCAGGCGCGTGACGTCGAACGGCGTCGCCGCCCCGTGCAGCTTCACCGGCTGGCGATACCAGGTGATGCGGTCGTCATCGACGAAACCCAGGGCGCCGATGTCCCGGCTGCTGTAGGTTTCGACGCGGGAGGATATGTTCTTGGAGACGTCGCGCGCCGCGTTGATCTCGTCGTTCGCGACGACGAGCGCTCCCTTGCCCCTGGACTCCTCGCTCGCCGCGACGCGCACCGCCTGCAGGAAATTCCTGGGACTGTCCGAGCTCAAGGTCCTGAACTGCCGTTGCGCGGCGGTCAGCACCACGGGCTTGTCGCTCTTGACCGTCAGGCTCAGGAAATAGCCGGTCTCCTCCACGGCGTTCGAACCGTGGGTGACGACGACGCCTGCGACGTCAGTTTCCCGGGCAAGGATTTCGTTGATCCGGCGGGCGAGCGTCAGCCAGTGCTCGACGGTGATGCTGCTGCTCGCCATCCGCACGAGCTCTTCGACCTCGAGCCGGGCGACTTTCTTGAGCTCTGGGATCGCCTCCGCGACTTCACCGGCGTGCAGGCGGCCGGACGGCGTGTTGGCGATGGTGCCGCCGGTCGCGACGACCTTGACCAGCGGAAGCCTGTCCATCCGCAAGCGGATCGCGCTATTGCCAGGCGCGGTTGTCGACGATGCTCTCGTAGGTGGCGCCCGGCACCACCATGTTCCACTTGACCGACCAGTTGTAGGT
>DASWHI010000122.1:0-38905 GCA_036398235.1 Burkholderiales bacterium | reverse complement strand
TGAATCCGCGCTAGCCCGGCGCATTGCCGGCCGGCAGGACGCGGCCGCAAAACCGCCCCCGACCCGTCGCGGAGGGCGGTCGCCGGCTGGCGGCGCCAATTCCGTCACACATCCGCGCTTGCGCTTTGATTCGTAAAGTTTTTCACACGTGATTTTTTGCTTGGGTGTTGCGTAGTTCACATGTCCTATTGCAGCGATCTGCTAAATTGTTTTCGCAACGTCCAAGAGCATGAAAACACAAGTGCATCCGGTCGTTGTGGGGATCGGGATATTTGTCCGGGGGGACACACGTGAGTACGCAGCAACTCAGCACGTTGACACGATTCCGCTTCCCGTGGAGAGGGCGTGAGCTCCGCGAGACCGCGCACGCTCCATTCGATTCAGCGCTACTTTCGATAACGCCAGATCTCCGCGAACGTGAACCCGCGCGCACGCGCAGCGCGGCTGCAGGCTTCACGATCATCGAGCTCATGATCGCCGTTGCCATCGTCGCCATACTCGTGACGATCGCATTCCCGTCCTACCAGGAGCACATGCGCAAGACCCGCAGAAGCGCGGCCCAAACCTTCATGATGGACGTCGCCAGCCGCCAGCAGCAGTACCTGATCGACGCGCGCAGCTATGCGGGGGGCGCGACTGCGCTCGCCGCTCTCAATCTTGCGGTACCGGGCGACGTCTCGAAGTACTACACCGTGTCGGTCAATCCGGCGGCTCCCACCGTGCCGCCCTCATACAACATTGCCGCGACGCCTATCGCCGGCTCGCCGCAGGCCCCGGATGGCGTGCTCACGCTCGATCACCAGGGCAGCAAGACGCGGAACGGGCAACCGGGATGGTAGGCATGATCTACGACCCGCATCCACCGCAGGCTCATCCGGCGACCCGGACGAATAGCGCCCGGCGTTTGCGCGCGGCTGTCCGCGGATTCACGATCACGGAAATGATGGTAACCATAGCGGTGCTGGTGATCATCGTCGGACTCGCGACCCCCAGCTTCCGCGAGATCATCCTGTCGCAGGGGGTGAAGACCGCGAGCTTCGACGTGTTTGCCGGCCTGATACTCGCCCGCAGCGAAGCGGTTTCCCGCAACACCACGGTCACCATCACGCCCAGCGGAGGAAACTGGTCGGAGGGCTGGGTCATTGCGGACTCCGGCGGCGAAGTGGTGAAGCGCCAGGACCGGATGCCGCAGGTGATCATATCCGGACCGGCGAGCGTCACCTACAACGGCGCCGGGCGCGTCACCACCGGCGGGACCTCCATCAGCCTCATGGCGAACGGCGGCCGGGTCCCGCATGCGCGCTGCATCAGCATTGATCTGAGCGGCCGGCCGGTGCAGAAACAGGAGACTTGCTTCTGATGGGCGCGCGCTCGAAATATCGGGCCGCGGCCGAACGCGGCGTCACCATGATCGAGGTGCTGATCACGATCGTGATCCTCACGTTCGGCCTGCTCGGCGTCGTGGGATTCCAGGCGCGCATGCACCTTGCGCAGGCCGAGTCCTACCACAGGGCGCACGCCGTCCTGCTGATGCAGGACATCGTGGATCGCGTCAACGCCAACCGCAGCAACGCGCTCAACTACGTTACCGGAGTGCCGCTGGGTGCCGGCAACGCGCTCCAGGATTGCACCGGCCTCACCGGCGCCGCCCTCGATCTCTGCGAGTGGAACAACGCGCTGCTCGGCGCGTCCGAAAGCACCGCGGGCGGGCAGCAAGCGGGCGGGATGATCGGCGCGCGCGGCTGCATCTCCAACGTCGTCGCCACCATGCCGCGCGAGTTCGTGATCGCCGTGACGTGGCAGGGTCTGGTGCCCACGGTTGCTCCCGCCTCCACCACGTGCGGCCAGGGGCTGTACGGCGACGACCAGACGCGGCGCGCCCTGGTCACCCGCGTCACGATCGCCTGCCTGCAGAACGACCCGACCACGGGGCTGTGCGTGACGCCATGAAACGCGACGCCATGAGCTTCAGGGGGCGAATTCTTTCCGTGCTCGGGGCCGGCTTCTCGCTGGTCGAGCTCATGGTTTCGATGACGATCGGGCTCATCCTGCTGGCGACCCTCCTCGTCGTGTTCGCGAACGCAAGCACGGCACGCGGCGAGCTCGAGCGCAGCAGCCGCCAGATCGAGAACGGGCGCTATGCGGTGGAGCTCCTCTCCGACGACCTGCGGGTCGCGGGATACTTCGGCGAGATCAGTGTGGGCGCGCTCGCCGCGCCCGCAGCGGTGCCCGACCCCTGCTCGACCGCGCCTGCGGACTGGGCGGCCGCGATGCCTATCCACGTCCAGGGCTATGACGTGGGCTTCGGGGCGCCTCCCTGCATACCGGCGGACATCAAGCCGAATACCGACATCCTCGTGGTGCGCCGCGCGAAGACGTGCGTCGCGGGGGTGGCAGGCTGCGAGCCCGCGACCCCCGGTAAGCCTTATGTGCAGAGCACCCTGTGCAGCAACGAGATGCCCCCGCATACCGTGGGCACGTTCGGCGCCACGGCGTTCACGCTAAAGCGCAAGGACTGCACGACTGCCGCCGCGCTGCGCGAATACATCGTCAATGTCTATTTCATCAGCACCAATAATCGCCGGGGCCAGAACATCCCCACCCTCATGCGGCTGGAGCTGACCGGCTCAGCCCTGGCCCAGATCCCGCTGGTGGAGGGGATAGAGGAATTCAACGTGGAGTACGGCATGGACAACGATGGCGACGGCCAGCCGGACGCCTACACCGGCGATCCGGCCAATTACACCTACGCAGGATGCACCACGTGCACCGCGGTAAACAACTGGACCAACGTGGTGACCGCGCACCTTCACGTCCTGGCGCAGTCCCCGGAGCCTTCCCCCGGTTACGTCGACACCAAGACCTACTCGCTGGGGCACGATGCCGCGGGGAATCCGATCAGCGTCGGGCCGAAGAATGACGCCTTTCGCCGGCACGTATACACCTCGATGGTGCGGATCGTGAATCCCGCTGGAAGGAGAGACCGGCCATGACTTCGGGAATCCGCCGACAACGGGGCACGACGCTCGTCATCGCGCTCATCATGATGGTGGTGATCACGCTGCTCGCGGTGAGCTCGCTCGGCACCACCAACATGAACCTCAAGGTGGTCGGGAACATGCAATCGCGCGGCGAGGCGCTCCATGCCTCGCAACAGGCGATCGAGACGGTCATCAGCACGCCGCTGTTCATCTCGAACCCCGCCAACGCCCTGCTCACTCCCTGCGGGACCGCCAATACCTTGTGCACCGATCTGAGCGGCGACGGCACGGCGGACTACACCACCCGCCTCAATCCTGCGCCGACCTGCGTCTCGGTGAAGGCGATCAAGGTGAGCGAGCTCAATCTCTCCAACGCCGAGGACCTGGGTTGCGCGGCGGGCCAGGCTCAGCAATTCGGCATCACGGGTACCGGCAGCGGCGAGTCGTTGTGCGCCAATACGGCCTGGGATATCACCGCCGAGACCAGCTCGACCGTCTCCCGCACCAAGGTGACGGTCACGCAAGGCGTCGGGGTGCGCATCAACGCCGACGACATGACGACCTCGTGCCTGTAGGCGCGGGCCGGACTGAAGGGAAAACGCCATGCCCAACCTCCATAGCCGCCTGATCGGCACCGTGCTCGCGCTGGCGATGGGCGCCGCATCGTCCTCGTTCGTCCGCGCGGAAGACATCGATCTCTTCGTGAACACGAACCCCGCGGTTGCCGGAAGCCGCCCCAATATCCTCATCGTCATCGACAACAGCGCCAACTGGTCGGCGGCGAGCCAGCACTGGGCCGGAGGCGTCAAGCAGGGGCAATCGGAGTTGCGCGCGTTGCGGACCGTGGTCGGCGAGCTCACCGATACCGTCAACCTCGGTCTCATGCTGTTCACGCCCGGCAGCGGCAGCAACGAGGACGGCGCCTACGTCCGCTACCACATCCGCCAGATGCTCGCGGGGAACAAGGTCGCGCTGCAGGAATTGATCGGCGACGGGAGCTGCGTCGACGGCTCGAACAGCCTGAACGGCACGCCCAACTGCCTGTTCAAGAACTTCGACACCTCCACCGAGAAGGTGGGCACGGCGAAAACCGATTACAGCGCGGGGTTGTTCGAGGGCTTCAAGTACTTCGGCGGCTTCACCAGTCCCGCGAACGCCCGGACCGACACCGCGGGCGCACCGGTTGATGCGAGCCATTTCGGCGCCGACCGCTTTTCGGGCGACCCCGACGCGAAATCCGACCCGGAAGCCTACCTGCTCGGCCTGAAGGATCCCTTCAAGCGCACCTACAGATCACCGATAGACGCGGCCAACAGCTGTACCAAGAACTATCTCATCTTCATCGGCAACGGATTTCCCACGCAGGACTCGCCGGCGAGCCTGCTCTCCGGCGTGCAGGGAAGCACCGCCCAGCTGCCCATGCCCCAGTTCACGACGACCAGCTCACAGCAGTGTACCGTGCTCGGGAGCGCGTGCGCCAACAACAACAATGTGCCGGCCAGCGTGATTAGTTCGAACCCCGGCTTCGATACCTATACGGGGACCGATACCGGAAGCGGCGCCGGCTGTTCCGGCGGCCAGACCGTGCGCGAGTACCGCGGATGCAACACGGTAATTACCATCACCCCTACCGGCACGACCGCGGTCCCGTCATCCAGCGACACGCGCTACACCGACGAGTGGTCCAAGTACCTATTCACCACCGACGTCAGCCCGGAAATCGGCCAGCAGAACGTCGCGATCTACACGATCGACGTGTTCAAGGACGCCCAGGATGCCCGCCAGACCGCGCTTCTCAACAGCATGGCGAAGCACGGCGGCGGCCGCTATTTTTCGGCGAGCAGCGAGCAGGCGATTCTCAACGCCCTGCGCGAGATCATGATCGAGATCCAGGCGGTGAACAGCGTGTTCGCCTCGGCGAGCCTGCCGATCAACGCCACCAACCGCGCCCAGAACGAGAACCAGGTGTTCATCGGCATGTTCCGCCCGGATAACGACGGCCGGCCGTTGTGGTACGGCAACCTCAAGCGCTACCAGGTCGCTCTGTTCGGAGGGGAAGCCAAGCTCGCCGACATGAACGGCGCCGAGGCAGTCTCGGCCGCGACCGGCTTCGTGCAGTCCTGCGCCGCCAGTTTCTGGACCCAGGACAGCGGGACGTTCTGGAACTTCTCCGCGACGAGCGCGGGGCAGTGCACGGCCGTAGCCACCAGCCCGTTCTCCGACCTTCCCGACGGATCGGTGGTCGAGAAAGGCGCGGCGGCGGAGGTCCTGCGAAGGGGCAATGACCCCGCTGCGGCCACGCCTACCAATGCCGTCAATCGCAATATGCTCACCTGCGCGAGCACGAGCAGCTGCGCCAGCCTGGTTACTTTCAACACCACCAACGTCAGCCAGGCGGCGGTCGGAGCGGCGGATGCGGTCGCGCACCAGAGGATCATCGACTTCACGCTCGGGAAGGACGTCAACGACGAGAACGCTGATGCCGATCTCGCGGAGGTGCGGGCCTCGGTCCACGGCGACGTCGCTCACTCGCGCCCGCTGCCGATCAACTACGGCGGCTCGACCGGCGTCGTCGTCTATTACGGCAGCAACGACGGCACTTTCCGGGCAACTTCCGCCGGGGACGGGCGCGAGTTGTGGGCATTCGTCGCCCCCGAGCACCACGGAAGGCTGAAGCGCCTGGCGGACAACGGCCCGCTCATCACCTATCCGAACACGCCGCCCACGGTCCCGTCGCAGAAGAAGGACTACTTCTTTGACGGGTCCATCGGGGTATTCCAGAACGCGGACAATACCCAGGTCCGGGTCTTCCCGACGATGCGCCGCGGCGGACGCATGCTCTATGCCTTTGACGTGACCGCGCCGACCGCGCCCGCCCTCATGTGGCGCGTGGGCTGCCCGAATCTCACCGACGACGTCGGCTGCACCACGGGCCTTTCCGGGATCGGCCAGACCTGGTCGTTCCCGAACGTCGCGCGGATCAAGGGCCTGAATGGCGGCAATGACCCGGTGATCGTCATGGGCGGCGGCTACGACTCGTGCGAGGACGCCGACACCTCGGCACCCTCCTGCGGCGCCGGCGCCAAGGGCAAAAAGGTCTACGTGATCGATGCCGCCACCGGCGGCCTGCTCGCGAGCTTCGACACCCTCCGGAGCGTCGCCGCCGACGTGACGCTGATCGATCGCGACTTCGATGGCCTGGTCGACCACGCCTTCGTGGCGGACACGGGGGGGAACCTCTACCGCGTCGACTTCGTGGATCCCCTGACCCAGGCGCCGCTCGCCGCGGGCGGCTGGGCGATCCGCCACATTGCCCGAACCAACAATCCCGTCGCCGCCGGGCGCAAATTCCAGTTCGCACCGGCCGTCCTCGCCGCCGCACAGCCTGACCGGGTATTCATCGCGCTCGGATCCGGCGACCGGGAGCGCCCGCTCGAGGGCAACTACCCGTTCGTGGAGAACATTGTGAATCGCTTCTACATGTTCGTGGATGTCCTCTCCACCTCCGGCGCGCCGGTGGATCTGGACGGCGCCACGATGGCCAACTTCACGAGCAACACGACGTGCGCGACGACGCTGAGCACCAGCTTGCAAGGCTGGTTCATGGACCTCAACACGGGACGCGGCGAGCAGACCGTGACCTCGGCGACGATTTTCGGCGGCCTGATCTTCTTCAGCACCAACCGGCCGGTGCCGCCGGTACCCGGGCAATGCGGAAACAACCTTGGGGAAGCGCGCGGCTACGCAGTGAACCTGCTCAATGCCTCGGGTGCAGCCGACACCGAAGCGATATGCGGAGGCGAGCGTTCCGGCGTGTTCCTCGGCGGCGGCCTGCCGCCCTCACCCGTGGTCGGCAGAGTGCCCATCAACGGCAGGCCGGTGACGGTCATGATTGGCGGCATCCAGCGCTCGGGGGGCGCCAGCTCGCCGATCGGCGCGCAACGCGTCCGTCCGGTAATCACGCAGAAGCGGCTGCGCACCTACTGGTATACGCACGGGGATCGGTAGCTCACCGGGGGGCCTCAGGCGAGGCCCTCTTCGGCAGGCTCAGGACAGGCCTTTCGGCAGAGGGAATACCACCTTCTCGGCGATACCCTTCGACTCGGCGGCCGGCCCGCCGCCGAGCTTGCGCAGCTTCTCCACCACCTGCTTCACCAGCACCTCGGGCGCCGAGGCCCCTGCGGTGACGCCGACGACGCGCTTTCCTGCCACCCACTTGGGCTTGAGCTCCGAAGCGTTGTCCACCATATAGGCTGCAACACCCTGCTGCTCGGCGACCTCGCGCAGCCGGTTGGAATTCGAGCTGTTGGGCGAGCCCACGACGATCACCACCTCGCATTGCTGCGCCAGCGCCTTGACCGCGTCCTGGCGGTTCTGTGTCGCGTAGCAAATATCGTCCTTCTTCGGCCCGACGATGCCGGGGAAGCGTGCCCGGAGCGCGTTGATCGTCTGCTGCGCGTCGTCGACCGATAGCGTGGTCTGGGTCACGAACGCAAGATTCTTGTCGTCCTTCACCTCGAGCCGCGCCACATCCTCCGGCTTCTCGACCAGGTACATGCCGCCCGCGCTCTGGCCCATGGTGCCCTCGACTTCGGGATGGCCGCGGTGCCCGATCATGACAATCTCGCGCCCGTGCGCGCGCATTTTCGCCACCTCGACGTGCACCTTGGTCACGAGCGGGCAGGTCGCGTCGAACACCTTGAGCTTCCTCGCGTCGGCGTCGCGCCGTACCGCCTGCGACACGCCGTGAGCGCTGAAGATCACCGTTGCGCCCTGCGGAACTTCCGAGAGATTCTCGACGAACACTGCGCCCTTCAGCCGCAGGTCCTCCACCACGAACTTGTTGTGCACCACCTCGTGGCGCACGTAGATGGGGGCGCCGTGAAGGCGCAGCGCGCGCTCGACGATCTCGATGGCGCGATCGACGCCGGCGCAGAAGCCGCGGGGATTGGCGAGCAGGACTTGCATGGCCGCATTATAGCGAGCCGCGAAGGCGCCAAGAACGCAATTTGCTCCCCTCCTTTTCAAGGAGGGGTGGATGCGAAGCAGACGGGGTGGTTGTGTGGCCGGTCCTCACTCCCACCACCCCGACTACTTCGTAGTCACCCCTCCTCGGGCAGGAGGGGAATTTCCCGGCTCACCCTTCTTCGGGCGCAGCGCGTCCCAGATCAGCAGCGCCGCGCCGCAGGTGATCGCGCTGTCCGCAACGTTGAATGCCGGCCAGTGATAGCCGTAGGCGTGGAAATCGAGGAAGTCGATGACCGCCCCGATCACGATCCGGTCGATGACGTTGCCGACGGCGCCGGCGAGAACCAGCGAAAGCGCCAGCGCGAACAGGCTCTGATGGGGGTACTTTCGCAGCAGGTACAAGATCCAGACCGAAGCGAAGAGAGCAATTGCAATGAAAAGCGCGCGCTGCCAGCCCGCTTCATCCGACAGGATGCTGAAGGCGGCGCCGCTGTTGTAGACCAGGACCAAATTGAAGAACGGCGTCACCGCGACCGCCTTGTTGACCGCCAGGTAGTGGACGGCGGCAAGCTTCGCGAGCTGATCCGCCGCCACGAGCAACACCGCGAGCACGAGCCACTTCGTCATGTCATGCGTGCACGCGCGGTTCGCCGGCTCCGAACAGGTTCGCGACGCAGCGCCCGCACAGGCCGGGATGCGCCGCGTCCCTTCCCACATCCGCCCGGTAGTGCCAGCAGCGCTCGCACTTCCGGTGCGGGCTCGCCTTCACCTCGATCGTGACGGGCGCCGCATCGGGCCCGGGCCGGTCCATGACCGACGCCTGGGACGTGATGAACACGAACCGCAAGTCGTCGCCGAACGACCTGAGGAAATCGCGGTTTTCGCCCTTCGCGTAGAGCGCGACCTCGCCCGCGAGCGAAGAGCCGATCTTGCCGGCGACACGCAACTCCTCCAGCTGCTTCAGGACGTCGGAACGCAATTCGCGCAACTTCGTCCAGCGGCTGCGCAGCGAATCCGCATCGCGCGGCAGCCGGAAATCGTACCAGACCTGCTCGAAGACGCTCGTTTGCTCCCCCGCGAGCACCTCCCACACCTCCTGCGCGGTGAACGAGAGGATGGGCGCGAGCAGCCGCGTGAGCGAATGCGTGATGTGGAAGAGCGCGTTCTGCGCCGAGCGCCGCGCGCGCGCGCCGGCGGGAGTCGTGTAGAGACGGTCCTTGAGGATATCGAGGTAGAAGCCGCCGAGGTCCTCGGAGCAGAAGGTCTGCAGCTTTTGCATGGCGAGGTGGAACTCGTAGGCTCCGTAATGGCCGGGCGCAGCGGGATCCGCGACACCGGATTCGGAGGGCACGAGGGACCGTTGCAGGTCGTGCGTCATCACCCATGCATAGCGGTCGATCTCCAGCCACTCGTCCACCGGGAGCGCGTCGCGCGCCGGATCGAAATCGGCGAGATTTGCGAGGAGGAAGCGCAGCGTGTTGCGGATGCGGCGGTAGGATTCCACCACCCGCTTCAGGATCTCGCTCGACAGGTTCAACTCGCCCGAGTAGTCGGTGCTCGCGACCCACAGGCGGAGGATATCCGCGCCCAGCGTGCCGATGATCTCCTGCGGCGACATGCCGGTGCCGCGCGATTTCGACATCTTGCGGCCTTCCATGTCGATGACGAAGCCGTGGGTCAGCAGCGCCCGGTACGGCGGCACGCCGTCCATCATGGAAGCGACGAGAAGCGAGGAGTGGAACCAGCCGCGGTGCTGGTCCGAGCCTTCGAGGTAGAGGTCCGCGGGGAACGCGGTGTCGGCCCGGTGCGAGCCGCGCATCACGGTGTAATGCGTCGAGCCGGAATCGAACCAGACATCCAGCGTGTCCTTCACCTTTTCGTAATGCGCCGCATCCTCGCCGATCAGCTCCTTCGCTTCCAGCGACTGCCAGGCCTCGATCCCGCCCCGCTCCACCCGCTGCGCGACCTGCTCGAGGAGCTCGGGCGTGCGCGGATGGAGCCTGCCGGTCTCCTTGTGGATGAAGAACGGCATTGGCACGCCCCACTGGCGCTGGCGCGACAGCGTCCAGTCAGGGCGGTTGGCGATCATCCCGTGCAGCCGCGCCTTGCCCCACGCCGGATAGAACGCCGTCGCTTCGATGCCGCGCAGTGCGGTCGCGCGCAGCGTCTCCTTCGGTTTCACGCCGTCGAAGCCGGGCACCTCGTCCATGCCGGCGAACCACTGCACGGTGGCGCGCAGGATCACCGGCGTCTTGTGGCGCCAGCAGTGCATGTAGCTGTGGACGTGCTTGTTATCGCGCGCAAAAAGCGCTCCGCGCTCCTCCAGCGTCGTTACGATCTTCGGATTCGCCTTCCAGATGGACAGGCCGCCGAAGAGCGGCAGCGTGGCGGCGAATCGGCCGTCGCCCATCACCGGCGTCAGCATCTCCTCGTCCTTCATGCCGTAGCGGCGGCAGGAGTCGAAGTCCTCCACGCCGTAGGCGGGCGCCGAGTGCACGACGCCGGTGCCGGTGTCGAGCGTCACGTATTCTCCGAGGTAGACGGGAGCGCGGCGCTCGTAGAACGGGTGCCTGAATTCGATGCGCTCGAGTGCCACCCCCTTGCATTCGCCGAGGACGTCCCGCTGCTTCAGCCCATAGCGGTCGAGGCAGGCCTCGCGAAGATCGGCGGCGAGGATCAGCAGCCCGCGCTCGGTCTGCACCAGGTTGTAGACGTGCCCGGGGTGAACGTTGAGCGCCTGGTTGCCGGGAAGCGTCCACGGCGTGGTGGTCCAGATCACCGCGTAGCCCGGCGTCTCGGGCAGTTTCGCGAGCCCGAACGCCTTCGCCACCTTGTCCGGCTCGGCAAACGGAAAACCCACGTCGATGGCGATATCGGTCCGGTCCTCGTACTCGACCTCGGCTTCGGCCAGCGCCGAGCCGCAGTCGAAGCACCAGTTGACGGGCTTCAGCCCGCGGTAGATGTAGCCTTTTTTCAGCAGGACCCCGAGCGCACGGATCTCGTCGGCCTCGTTCCGGTAGGCCATGGTGAGATACGGCCGGTCCCAGTCGCCCAGCACGCCGAGCCGGATGAAGTCCTTCTTCTGCCGCTCGATCTGCTCGGCCGCGTAGGCGCGGCACAGGCGCTGGGTCTCCGCGGTCGGCAGGTTCTTGCCGTGGCTCTTCTCGATCTGCACCTCGATCGGCATGCCGTGGCAGTCCCAGCCCGGCACGTACGGCGCGTCGAATCCGGACAGCGTCTTCAGCTTGACGATGATGTCCTTCAAGATCTTGTTGACGGCGTGGCCGATGTGGATGTCGCCGTTGGCGTAGGGCGGGCCGTCGTGCAGCACGAAGCGCGGCGCCCCGCGGCGCGCGGCGCGGATCCTCTCGTAGAACCTGCGCTCCCCCCAGCTCTTCAGCATCAGCGGCTCGCGCTTCGCGAGATCGCCGCGCATCGGGAACTTGGTGTCGGGCAAATTGAGCGTCGTCTTGTAATCAGCCATCGGAGCAATCGGTCGCCAGCGGCCAGTTGTCAGCCATTGACAGACAGCGGGTCATCGATTGACCTGCCTCGGCGTCCTGGCCTCTTGGCGGTCAAAAAAGTTTTTTGCATTCTCGACGTCGAGCGCGATCCTGCGCGTCAGCGTGGCGAGGTCGGCGTACTTCTCCTCGTCGCGGAACTTGTGCAGGAATTCGACGCGCACGTGGCGGCGATAGAGATCGCCCTCGAAGTCGAGCGCGTGCACCTCGAGCACCGGCGCCCCCTGGCTCTTCACCGTCGGGCGCACTCCGAGGCTCGCCACGCCTCGCAGCGGCTCCGCCGCGGCGCCATGCAGCCGAACGGCGAAGATGCCGGTCAACGGCGGGCGATTGTGCTTCATCTGCACGTTGGCGGTGGGAAAGCCGAGCTTGCGCCCGAGCCCGTCGCCACGCACCACGCGCCCGCTGATCGAATAGGCGCGGCCCAGCAGTCGCTCAGCGCGCGCAAGCTCCCCGGCCGCGAGCGCTTTGCGCACCGCGGTGCTCGACACCCGTTCCCCCTCCAGCATGAAGCTCGCCAGCGCGACGACTTCCAGTCCGAAGCGGGGTCCGTTCTGCTTAAGCAAAGTGAGATCGCCGGCGCGCCGCGCCCCGAAGCGGAAATCATCGCCCGCGAGGAGCCAGCGCGCGCCCAGCCCGCGCGCGATCACGCGCTTGATGAAGTCCTCCGCGGTGATCTGGGCGAACCGGTAGTCGAAGCGGCACAGGTGGACCCGCTCGATGCCGCACTCTGCCAGCAGCTCGAGCTTCTCGCGCAGCGAGGTGAGGCGCGTCGGCGCCTTGTCAGGGGCGAAGAATTCGCGTGGATGCGGCTCGAAGGTGAGCACGCAGGCGGGCACGCCGAGACGGCCGGCCGCGCGCGTCAGCTCGGCCAGCATGGCCTGGTGGCCGAGATGCACGCCGTCGAAGTTGCCTATGGTGAGCGCGGTCGGGCCCGCGGCTGCGGCGGGTATGCCGCGCGTGAGTCGCATACAACCAAGCCGGAATCGTTACTAAAAGCTTGAATTGTAGCGTGTTTTGGAAGAGCCGGTCCAGCCGTCGGCGCGCGCCCTGTCAGGACTGCGCGGTTTTTCGCTGAGCCTCGTATTCGGATGCGGCGAGAGCAGCGGCGAACGCGCTGCCCACCATGATGAGCGTCGGGCCGGTGATGCCATAGTCCGCGATCTGCGAAAGCTCTTCAAGCGTCAGCGCGATACGGCGAGCCTGCGGCAACGTCGCGTTTTCCGCAACCAGCACCGGAGTCTCGCGCGGCGCGCCGGCCTCGATCAGCGCCGCTGCGACTTGCTCGGCCTGTCCGGCGCCCATGTAGATGACGGCTGTGTCCGCGGTCGCAGCGGTGCTCGCCCAATTACTGGGGGCTTCCCCTTCTCCGACACGCGGCGTGACGAATGCGACCGAGCGCGCGACTCCGCGTTGCGTCAGGGAAACGCCTGCTTCGGCCGCCGCTGCGAGAGCTGAGGTAACCCCCGGCACGACTTCATACGGCACGGCGGCGGCTTCAAGCGTCGCGATTTCCTCCTGCGCGCGCCCGAACAGCATCGGGTCACCGCCCTTCAAGCGCACCACCACGCGATACTTGCGCGCCGCGTCCACCAGGCGCTTGTTGATGAACTGCTGGGCGGTCGTGAATCTCCCGCAGCGCTTGCCTACTGCGACTTTCTCGGCGCGGGCGGCCCGGGCCAGCACGTCGGGATGGACCAATGCATCGTGGAACACGATGTCCGCGCGGCCGAGAACCTCCGCGCCGCGCAGCGTGAGGAGATCCGGTGCGCCGGGACCCGCGCCAACGAGGTAGACCTTGCCGTGCTGCTTCATGCCTCTATCCCTCACCCCCGCCCCTCTCCCGAGCGGAGAGGGGAGGTTCCAGATGCCCACTTCCTCCCGGAAGAAGGGCATGGGATGAGGGAGGACGCCGGCGGAAAAGCGGCAGCGGCTGCCTGACCGAGCCCTGGTAGGTCTCGCTGAAATCACCGAAAGCGGCGAGCGCCTCGCGCGAGTCCTCGCCCTCGCGCAGCGAAAACGCGTCGAAGCCGCAGCTTGCGAGAAAAAAAAGCTGGTCGCGCCAGATGTCGCCGAACGCGCGCAGCTCGCCTCGCCACCCGTAGCGCTCCCGCAGCAGGTAGGCAATGGAATAGCCGCGGCCGTCAATGACCTTCGGGAACCTCACCGCGACGACGCCGAACAGCCGCAGATCCTCCGCGATCGCCGCGGGGTCCTCGTTGCTGTCGAGCCAAACCCCGAGCCGGCTGGGTCGAGCGAGCAGCTCGTCCCGCCGCCGCCACCACAGGGCGAGCGGAACAATGATGTCGCCGGAGGGCGGTACCGATGGCAGGCTGCCGTCGTCCGGGGGCTTAAGCAGCAACCACAGATCGGTCACGACTTTCCTGTCTCTGATGATGTCCGTCATAGACACGCTCCTTGAAGGGCTCGATTCCCGTGCGCCACACGACGTCGACGAAACGCTCGTCGTCGCTCTCGCGCAGTTGCAGATAGACACCGATCAGCTGCTCGATCACATCCGGGATCTGGGCGCGGGCAAAGGACGGGCCGATCACCTTGCCGAGCGACGCGGGCGCACCAGCGCGGGTGAGTCCCTGGTTGCCACCGATCGAAATCTGGTACCACTCCTCGCCGTTCTTGTCGACGCCGAGGATGCCGATGTGCCCGACGTGGTGATGCCCGCAGGAATTCATGCAGCCGGAGATGTTGAGATCGAGCTCGCCGATGTCGTAGAGGTAATCCAGTTGTTCGAACCGCTCCTGGATCGCCTGCGCCACCGGGATCGACTTGGCATTGGCGAGCGAGCAGAAGTCACCGCCCGGGCAGCAGATGATGTTGGTGAGCAGCCCGATGTTAGGCGTGGCAAATCCCAGCGCCTTCACTTCCTGCCACAGCTCATGCAGATCCAGCTGCCGCACGTCGGCGAGAATCAGGTTCTGCTCGTGGGAAACCCGCAGTTCCCCCAGGCTAAAGCGGTCGGCAAATTCTGCAACCGCATCCATCTGGTCGGCGGTGGCGTCTCCCGGCGGCACTCCGGTTTTCTTGAGCGACAGTGTCACCGCCGCGTAGCCCGGCACCTTGTGCGGATGGACGTTACGCTTCACCCAGGCGGCAAAAGCGGGGTCCGCGGCGACCCGCGCCGCATGGCCGGCATCGTCACCGGAAAGCGGCTCGTATGCCGGCCGCGTGAAGCGCCCTTCCACCCTCCGCACTTCTTCCTCCGTCAACGTGGAAGGCCCGTCCTTCAAATGCGCCCATTCGGCATCGACTTCCTCGCGGAAGCGCTCGGGAGTGCGTTCCTTCACCAGGATCTTGATCCGTGCTTTGTTGAGGTTGTCGCGCCGGCCGTAGCGGTTGTAGACGCGCATGACCGCCTCGACGTAGCTGAGGAGGTGCCGCCATGGCAGGAACTCCCGGATCACGTGGCCGATGATGGGCGTGCGCCCCATGCCGCCGCCGACGATCACCCGGAAACCGACCTCGCGTGCGCCGTCGCGCACCGCCTGCAACCCGACGTCGTGGAGGAAAATCGCGGCGCGATCGGCTTCAGCGCCCGCCACCGCGATCTTGAATTTGCGCGGCAGATACGAGAATTCGGGGTGCAGCGTGGACCACTGGCGCAGCAGCTCGCACCAGACGAAGGAGTCCACGATCTCATCGCGCGCAACGCCAGCGAAGTGATCGGTGGTGATGTTGCGCACGGAATTGCCGCTCGTCTGAATCCCGTGCATCTGCACCTTGGCGAGCTCGGCCAGGATGTCGGGCACGTCCTCGAGCTTGGGCCAGTTGAACTGGATGTTCTGGCGCGTACTGAAGTGGCCGTAGCCCCGATCCCAGGTGCGGGCGATGTGCGCAAGGGTTCGCAATTGGCGCGACGTAAGCAGCCCGTACGGGATCGCCACGCGCAGCATCGGTGCGTAGCGCTGGATGTAGAGGCCATTGCGCAGCCGCAGGGAGCGGAAATCGTCTTCCGAGAACTTTCCGGCCAAGAAACGCCGCGTCTGGTCGCGAAACTGGGCGACCCGCTCGTCCACAATCGTCTGGTCGATCTCGTCGTAGCGATACACCGCGTTTTTCCTGTGGCATCCGGAGGGCTCGCATCCTAGCAATCGTCTCTTATACTACAAACGAATATTATGTTAGACTCTAATAACGCTATTGAATTAACAATAACCTTATGAAATTACAGCAGTTACGCTATCTGGGCGAGGTGGCCAAGCACGGTCTCAACCTTTCGCAGGCGGCCGAGGCGCTCCATACCTCGCAGCCGGGCATCAGCAAGCAGATCCGCCAGCTGGAGGACGAGCTGGGCGTGGACATCCTGGTCCGCAATGGCAAGCGCGTCGTGGACGTGACCGAGCCCGGCCGCGTCATTCTCGGCATCGCCGAGCGCATCCTGCAGGACGCCGAGAACCTGCGGCAGGTCGCCCGCGAGTTCCGGGACCAGGCTGCGGGAACGCTGACCATCGCCACCACGCATACCCAAGCGCGTTACTCACTGCCCAAAGTGGTGAACGCCTTCAAGCAACGCTACCCGAAGGTGCGCCTGACGCTCAAGCAGGGCAACCCGCCTCAGCTCGCGGAGATGGTGCTTGCGGGAGAGGCCGATATCGCGATCGCAACCGAGGCTCTCGACCAGTATCCCAAGCTGCTCGCGCTGGCCGGCTACCAATGGCGGCATTGCGTGGTGGTGCCGGCGAAGCATCCCCTCCTGAAGGAAAAACGCATTACGCTCGAGATGCTCGCGCAATACCCGATCATCACCTACGATCCCGCCTTCGCCGGGCGCAGCCATATCGACAACGCGTTCCGGGCGCAGGGGATTGCGCCCGATATCGTGCTTTCCGCGGTCGATTCCGACGTGATCAAGACCTACGTGGAGCTGGGCCTCGGGATCGGCATCATCGCCGCGGTGGCTTTCGATGAAAAACGCGACCTGCTCTTGCGCGCAGCCGATATCGGGCACCTGTTCGGCACCATGACCACGCGCATCGCCGTGCGGCGCGGCAGCGCGCTGCGCGGGTTCGCCTACGACTTCATGGAGTTGTTCTCGCCGCGACTGACGCGCGCAGTCGTGGATGCGACATTGAGGGGCGAAGGCTCCAGCTACGAGCTCTGAGTGACCGCGTGGCTAGGTGAGAGAAGCCGGCCGTTCGCGCCCGCTTGCAGTCCATGCCTCGCTATCCGGCCAGCCTTTTTCTCAGCCAGGCGCTTGCCCCGTCCACGATCACAACCAGAATCAGCATCGCGATGATCACGGTCATGGCTTGCTGCTGCTGAAACAGGGACAGGCTGAAATACAGCATCTGCCCGAGCCCGCCGGCACCGACGACGCCGAGTATGGCCGCCATGCGGATATTGATTTCCCAGCGATAGAGCGCATACGCGACCAGTTGCGGCACGACGTTGGGCATGGTGCCGTAGAGGAAGGCAAGCGAGGCGGGGCTGCCCGAGAGCCGCAATGCTCCGGCGGGTTCGGCCGGCGTATTTTCGAGCGACTCCGCGAACAGACGTCCGATCACTCCGGTCGTGTGCCAGGCAAGCGCAAGCGTACCGGCGAACGGCCCGAGCCCCGCCGCAATCACCATCAATGCCGCCCACACGAGCTCGGGTATGGACCGGAGAAAATTCAGAATGAGTCGCGCTATCGCACGCGGCACAGCACCCAGACGTCCCGCCGCGGGCAATGCAAGCAGCAGCCCGAGCACGGCGGCCATTGCTGTTCCGATCGCGGAAATGGCGATCGTTTCGAGTGTGCCGTGCCCGATTCGCGTCAGGTACTCGGCGGAGAAATCCGGCGGGAAAAACGACACGGCATATTTCCACATCTGCGCTTGCGCCTCGAGCGTGAGCAACTGGCCGAGGTCGAGCGCAAGGTAGGCGAAGCTTGCCCAGACTGCTGCGATCAGTCCTGCCACGACCCCCCAGTGTGCGGCCCTCATGCGGTCACCTTGCGCAGCAACGCGCTGACACCGTCCGCCATCACCACCAGCAGCAGGAATGTAAGGAGGATCGTGCTCACCTCGCCTCCGTTCAGCATGCGCATGGAAAGCTCCATCTGCTGCCCCAGTCCGCCCGCGCCGACGAATCCCATGATGACGGAGGCGCGCACCGCGCATTCCCAGCGGTAGACCGAATACGACACGAGCTCGGGCAACGCGACCGGCCACATCCCGTAGCAGAACGCCGCGATCCGCCCTCCGCCGGTTTCCAGCAGCGCAGTCGCCGGACGCGTGTCGTTGGATTCCAGGATTTCCGAATAGACCTTGCCCAGCATTCCACCATAGGTGACTCCGATGGCCAGCACGCCGGCAGCGGGCCCGAGTCCCACCGCGCGCACGAAGAGCAGCGCCCACACGATTTCCGGGATGCTGCGGAAGAACATGAGGACGAAACGCGCCGGCAGGCGTATCAGGCTGCCGTGCACCCGGCCGGGCCCCGGGCCGATGCGGGAAATCGAGAGACTGCGCGTGACGATCAGCGCGAGCGGCCACCCGATCAGTATTGCGAACGCCATGCCAGCGGTCGCAATGGCCAGCGTTTCGTACGTGGACTTGAGCACGAGCCCGAGGAACTCCGGGGACGTTTCGAGCGGGAAGAATGTGCCCACGAACTTGACGATGATCCCGCGGCTGCGCTCCTCGAACAGGGCCGCCGGGTCAAACTCGGTGAGGCTGAAGCCCGGCCACAGGAGGACGATGACGCACACGGCCAGCAGCAGCCGCGGCGCCGCAGCGGGATCACGCAGGCGCAATGCTGAACTCATGGCCGAGGGCTGGTGCGGCGAACGGGCATGCACGTGGAACTCCCCCTGGCGTCCGCGCACCATGCTCAAGAAAACATGCTTCTGCGGCGCACACCTGCCAGCACCGTTTCGAGCGGCTGATTGTCCTGTGTCGGAACCGTCCGTGACTCCGAGGCATAGAGTTCCGCGAGCATGCTGTCGCTGACCCGCACCGGCGGCAAATCGAAAATGATCTCGCCGGCGCGGAGGCCAATGATCCGCGGAAAGCGGTGCAGCGCCAGATCCACGGCGTGCAGGCTCGCGACCAGCGTCACGCCGCGCTCGATCGCGTCGCGGTTCAACTCGCCGACGACCCGGTCGGACAAGGCGGGGTCCACCGCCGAGACCGGCTCGTCGGTGAGGATCAGGTCGGGCTGCTGGTACAGCACGCGCGCCACCCCGACGCGCTGCAACTGTCCGCCCGAAAGCTGGTCGCAACGCTCGAACAGCTTGTCCGCGATCTCCATCCGCTCCAGCATCCGTTCCGCTCCGGGTATGTCAAGCGGATAGACAAGCGAAGCCAAGCTCTTCCAGGCCGGCCACTGGCCGAGCCGTCCTGCGAGAACCGCGGTGACGACTCGCTGCCGCGGCGGTATCGGCGGTGCCTGGTGCACCATGCCGATGCGGCTCCGCAGCTGCCGGAGCCCGCGGCGGTCGAGACGCCAGGGGTCGGTATCGAGGACTTCAATCGTGCCCGAGGACGGGCGGAGCGCCGTCGCCAGCATGCGCAGGAGCGAGGTCTTGCCGGCCCCCGACGGGCCGATGATGGCGACCCGCTCGCCTCTGCGGATTTCACAGTCGATCCGGTGGACGGCGCGGACGCCGTTCGCGTACTCGAGGCTGACTTTCTGGAAACTCAGGCTCATCCAGTGGGGGCGGCGAGGTCGAATCTATTTGATGAGCCCGGCCGAGCGCGCCGCGGCCTCGATCCCCTTGTAGTTCTCGGGCTTCGTGGCGATGAATTTGCTTGCCCGTTGCAGATCAAGCAGCTCCTTGTGCGCCGGGTTGCTCGGGTCGAGCTTGAGGAACGCGCTGGTCAGCTTCTTGACCAGCCCCGGATCGAGATCACCGCGGACCGTCCAGTTGTAGTCGTAGTACGGCGGCGTGGTCCAGATTACCTTGACCTTGCCGGTGTCGACCTTCTTTTCCTGGACGAGCTTGTCCCACACCGATGCATTGAGCACGCCCGCCTCCACCCTGCCCGATTCGATCTGGAGCGCGGTGGCGTCATGCGCGCCGGAATAGGCGACGCGTTTGAAATCCTTTTCCGGGTTGAGCTTGTTCTGCAGCAGGAAAAAGCGCGGCATCAGGTGGCCCGAGGTGGAAGACACCGAGCCGAAGGTGAAGTTCTTGCCCTTCAGGTCGGCCAGGCTGTTGATGCTGCTCGTCGTGCTGGCGATAAACTTGCTGGTGAACTTCTCGTCCTCGGCACGCTGCGCGATGGGAATAGCGTTGCCGGTGCGAAGGCGCGTCTGCACGAAGGTAAAGCCGCCGAGCCAGGCGAGATCGACCTTCTTTGCCGCGAGCCCCTCCACCACCGCCGCGTAGTCGGTCACCGGCGTGTACTCGACCTTCATGCCGGTTTCCTTCGCGAGGTAGGTCGCAACCTTGGAAAATTTCCGCTGCAGCTCGGTCGGGTTCTCGTCGGGAATCGCGGAAATGCGCAGCACCGCCTGCGCCTGCACCGACGCGCAGAAAAGCAAAGCAATCAGGCCTATCAATAGGCGATTGAACATCGAAGCTCCTTCAATCCGGCTGGCGTGAAGGAACGCGGTGCGCCAGCTGCACACACGACTCGCGGCGTGAACGGCTGAAACTGCAGGACGGGAGCGAAAGCGAAGGGACGGGAAAAGCAGGCGGGGTTTTTTCTGGCGACGACTGCCGTCATCCGGGCTGCGTGAACGCATCGCCGCTCGCCGCCCCCCGCCGGTGCGCGCGTAGCCGATGCTGACCGACAGCGCGACGGAACTGCGTGATGTCAAGCGCTCAACCAGGAACATGGCCTCAATCTACCGGCTGGCGGGAAATCACACAAGCTGCACTGCGCCAATTAACACCGGGAACGGCAGGGTCATTCCACCCCGCGCTTCGAAAAGTCCGCGAGCCGGAAGCCCAGCAGCCACAGCGCCGCGAAATAGGTCGCCATCCCAAGCACGACGATCCAGGCCAGGTTCAAGGCGCGCGCGGCCGCGCCGAGGCTGAGCCAGCTCGCGTCGCCGGGTGCGGCAAGCCACAGCACGGCGGACATGGCATAGACCGCGAGCGCGAGCTTGAGCAGGAACACCGGCCAGCCGGGCTGCGGCGTGTAGATGTCGCGGCGGCGCAGGCCCCGCAGCAGCAGCGCGGCATTGATGCACGCACCCAGGCCGATCGCCAGCGCCAGACCCGCATGGCGCAAGGGCATGATGAACGCGAAGTTCATGATCTGGGTCAACCCGAGCGTCACCAGGGCGATCTTGACCGGTGTCTTGATGTCCTGGCGCGCGTAGAAGCCCGGCGCAAGCACCTTCACCATGACGAGACCGACCAACCCCACGCTGTAGGCCATCACCGCGCGCCGCGTCGCCTCGACGTCCTCGGCGCCGAACGCGCCGTAGTGAAACAGCGTGGCAACGAGCGGCACGGCGAGCAGCGCGAGCGCGGCCGCGGCCGGCGTCGCGAGGAGGAGCGTCAACCGCAGCCCCCAGTCGAGGAGTTCGGAGTACGCCTGCGCCGAGTGCTCGGCGTGGTGCCGGGAGAGGCTGGGCAGCAGGATCGTGCCCAGCGCGGCGCCCAGCAGTCCCATCGGGAACTCCATCAGGCGGTCGGCGTAGTAGAGCCAGGAAACGCTCCCGCTCACCAGGAAGGACGCGAAGATCACGTTGATGACCAGGCTCACCTGGCTGATCGAAACGCCGAATACCGCCGGCCCCATCTGCCGCAGGATGCGCCAGACGCCTTCGTCCTTCAGGTTGAGCCGGAAACGCGGCAGCAACCCGGCGCGCGCAAGGAACGGGACCTGCAGCGCGAGCTGCGCGATGCCGCCGGCGAACACCGCCCACGCGAGCGCCTTTACCGGCGGATCGAAATAGGGCGCGCCCCACAGCGCGAAGCCGATGAACGACAGGTTGAGCAGCGTCGGCGTGACCGCGGGCACCGCGAAGCGGCTGTAGGTGTTGAGGATGCCGCCCGCGAGCGCGGTGAGCGAGATGAAGAAGATGTAGGGAAACGTGATCCGCAGCAGGCCCACGGTGAGGTCGAACTTGCCCGGCGTCTCCGTGAACCCCGGCGCTGTGACGAGGATGATGAGCGGAGCAGCGATGACGCCGATCAACGTCACGATGAAGAGCGCGGCCGCAAGCGCCCCGGAGACGTGGTCCACCAGCAGCCGGGTCTCCTCCGCGCCGCGCCGGTTCTTGTACTCCGCGAGAATCGGAACGAAGGCCTGGGAGAACGCGCCCTCCGCGAACAGCCGGCGCAGCAGGTTGGGCAGCTTGAAGGCGACGAAGAAGGCGTCGGTCGCGAGGCCGGCGCCGAACACCCGCGCAATGACGAGGTCGCGGACGAACCCGAGGACACGCGACAGGAGCGTCATGCTGCTCACCGTCGCGAGCGCCTTGAGCAAGTTCATCGGGGGATCCGCATGTTGCCAATTCCCTTCATTATCCGTATCATAGCGCCCCTTTACAGGAATCGGGACACCATGGCCAACATCGCATCAGCCAGAAAGCGCGCGCGGCAGGCCGAAAAGCGCCGCCAGCACAACGCCGCCATGCGCTCGGAGCTGCGCAGCGCCGTCCGCAACATCAGGAAGGCAATCACAGCGGGCGACAAGAAGGGCGCGGGGGCGGTGTTTCAGCGTGAAGCGGCCGTGATCGACTCCATCGCCGACAAGAACATCATCCACAAGAACGCGGCGGCGCGTCACAAGAGCCGCCTCGCTGCGCGCATCAAGGCGATGGCATAGAGTTCCGCCGCGTTCGGACCCCGATTAATTTCTTGCGCACCCCAGGTTGATCGGTTCACAATATTGAACGTTCCGCACGGCGGCTCCGGCCGCCGTTCTTGTTTTGGAGCCTGCAGGACCACGATGACACACGTAATGAACACCTACGCCCGGCTGCCCGTCGCCTTCGAGCGCGGCGCAGGCTCGTGGCTGTGGGACGCCAGCGGCAAGCGCTATCTCGACGCGGTGGCCGGCGTGGCGGTGTGCGGTCTCGGCCACAGCCACCCCCGCTACGTGGCGGCTCTGCGCGAGCAGGTGGGCCGGCTCGTGCATACCTCCAACCTGTACGAGATCACGCTGCAGGAGAAGCTCGCGGACCGGCTCGCAGCCATCTCGGGAATGGACAGCGTGTTCTTCTGCAACTCCGGCTGCGAGGCGAACGAGGCCGCGATCAAGCTTGCGCGCCTCTACGGCCACAAGAAGAACATCGAGTCACCCGCCATCGTGGTGCTGGAGAAGGCATTCCACGGCCGCACCCTCGCAACGCTTTCCGCCACCGGCAGCCGCAAGGTGCAGGCAGGTTTCGAGCCGCTGGTCGCGGGCTTCGTGCGCGTGCCCTTCGACGACCTGGAGGCAATGCGGCGCGTGGCCGAGATGAATCGCAGCGTGGTGGCGATCCTGGTCGAGCTGCTGCAAGGCGAGGGCGGCGTCAACATCTGCCACGACGACTATCTCCTCGGCCTGCGCGAGATTTGCGACGCGCACGGGTGGCTGCTCATGCTCGACGAAGTGCAGAGCGGCATGGGACGGACCGGCAAATGGTTCGCGTTCCAGCATTCCGGCGTGAGGCCGGACGTGATGCCGCTCGCCAAGGGCCTTGGCAACGGCGTGCCGATCGGCGCCTGCCTCGCGGCCGGTCCCGCCGCCGAGCTGTTCAAGCCCGGGAACCACGGCTCGACCTTCGGCGGCAATCCGCTCGCCTGCGCCGCCGCGCTCGCGACTCTCGCCATCATCGAAGAAGAGCGCCTGATGGAAAACGCCGTCACGATCGGCGACTTCATCCGCGCCGAGCTCGCAAAGAAAATCGGCGGGCTGAAGGGCGTCCGCGAGATCCGCGGCAAGGGCCTTATGATCGGCATCGAGCTCGAATACGCCTGTAGCGAGCTGGTGCAACAGGCGCTCGAGCGCGGCGTGCTCATCAACGTCACCGTGGACAACGTGGTCCGGCTGCTGCCGCCGCTCGTCTTCAGGCGCGAGGAGGCCGAGCTGCTGCTCGCCACGCTCGTGCCTCTCATCACCGAGTTCCTCGACCGCCAAAGCGCGCCGCAGCCCGCCGCCCAGTCGGCTTGAGCGCGTCGCGCACCCGGAGCATTGGCCGTGGCCGTCAGGCACTTTCTTCAATTCAGGGACTTCTCGCGCGAGGAGTACGAGTACCTGTTCGAGCGCACGCGCTGGATCAAGGACATGTTCAAGCGCTACGTGCCCTACCAGCCGCTGCGCGACCGCACCCTCGCCATGGTGTTCGAGAAGCAGTCGACGCGCACCCGGGTATCGTTCGAGGCCGGCATGCACCAGCTCGGCGGCACGGTGATCACCCTCATGACGCAGGACACCCAGATGGGCCGCGGCGAGCCGATCGAGGACGTGGCGCGCGTCATCAGCCGCATGGTGGATATCGTCATGATCCGCACCTTCGAGCAGGCGCTGATCGAGCGCTTTGCGGAGCACTCGCGGGTGCCGGTGGTGAACGGCCTGACCAACGAGCACCATCCGTGCCAGATCCTCGGCGACATCTACACCTATCTCGAGCACCGCGGCTCGATCCGCGGCAAGGCCGTGGCCTGGATCGGGGACTCGAACAACGTCTGCAACACCTGGCTGCAGGCGGCGGAGATATTCGACTTCAATGTGCGGGTCTCCACGCCGCCGGGCTACAAGGTCGAGCCCGAGCGGGCGGGCCTGCGCGGCACCGGCCACTATGAGGAGTTCGAGGATCCGATGCAGGCGGCGAAGGGCGCGGACCTCATCACCACGGACGTCTGGACCAGCATGGGGAGCGAAGCGGAGGGCGCCAAGCGCAAGCGCGACTTTGCGGCGTGGCGGGTGGACCGGGAAATGATGAAGGCGGCAGCCAAGGACGCGCTCTTCATGCACTGCCTGCCGGCGCACCGCGGCGAGGAAGTGGCGGCGGCCGTGATCGACGGGCCGCAGAGCGTGGTGTGGGACGAGGCGGAGAACCGGCTGCACACCCAGAAGGCGCTGATGGAGTACCTGCTGCTCGGGCGGATCAAGACACAGGGTGATCTATGGTCGACGTGAAAAAAGTGGTGCTCGCCTACTCCGGCGGGCTCGACACCTCGGTCATCCTGAAGTGGCTGCAGGACACCTACCACTGCGAGGTGGTGACCTTCACCGCCGATATCGGGCAGGGCGGGGAGCTCGCGCCTGCCCGGCGCAAGGCGAGGCAGCTCGGCGTCAGGCGGATATTCGTCGACGACCTGCGCGAGGAGTTCGTGCGCGACTTCGTCTTTCCCATGTTCCGGGCCAATGCCCAGTACGAGGGCGAGTACCTGCTCGGCACCTCGATCGCGCGGCCGCTGATCGCCAAGCGCCAGATCGAGATCGCGCACCGGGTCGGCGCCGACGCCGTCGCGCACGGCGCGACGGGCAAGGGCAACGACCAGGTGCGCTTCGAGCTCGGCTATTACGCGCTCGACCCGCGAATCCGGGTGATCGCGCCGTGGCGCGAATGGGACCTCACCTCGCGCGAGAAGCTGCTGGATTATGCGCAAGCGCACGGCATCCCGGTCGAGGGCAGGAAGAAGAAAGGCGGCGGCGCCCCCTATTCCATGGACGCCAACCTGCTGCACATCTCGTACGAGGGCGGCATCCTCGAGGACCCGGCCTATGAGCCCGAGGAGTCCATGTGGCGCATCACGGTCCCGCCCGAGAAGGCGCCCGCGCGGCCGCAATATGTCGAGCTCACCTACCGGCGCGGCGACATCGTGGCGGTGAACGGCCGGAAGCTCTCGCCCGCGAAGGTGCTGGCGGCGCTGAACGCCGTCGGCGGCAGGCACGGCGTCGGCCGGCTCGACATCGTGGAAAACCGCTACGTCGGCATGAAATCGCGCGGCTGCTACGAGACGCCCGGCGGCACCGTCATGCTGAAGGCGCACCGCGCCATCGAATCCATCACGCTCGACCGCGAGGTGCTGGCGCTGAAGGACGACCTCATGCCGCGCTATGCGCGGC
Organism: Burkholderiales bacterium; assembly: GCA_036398235.1. Classification (GTDB taxonomy): domain Bacteria; phylum Pseudomonadota; class Gammaproteobacteria; order Burkholderiales; family SG8-41; genus SG8-41. The sequence goes on along the minus strand of DASWHI010000122.1, from coordinate 13,474 downwards.
TCATCTACAACGGCTACTGGTTCAGCCCGGAGCGGCGCGCGCTGCAGGCGCTGATCGACCACACCCAGGCGCATGTCAACGGCACCGTGCGGGTAAAGCTCTACAAGGGCACGGTGCTGGTGACGGGCCGGGCGTCGCCGCGCGACTCGCTGTTCGACCAGGCGATCTCCACGTTCGAGGACGACCGCGGCGCCTATGACCAGGCCGACGCCGAGGGCTTTATCCGGCTCAACGCGCTGCGGTTGCGCATCGCCGCGAAGCTGAGACGCAGAAAATAGCCGCCTCTAATGCGATAAAATTGCGGCGGCGATGACAGGGGAGACAACATGCCATCTTTCGACATCGTATCGGAAGTCAACCACGTCGAAATCCGCAACGCGGTCGAGCAGTGCAACAAGGAGATCGCCAACCGCTTCGACTTCAAGGGGTCCGACGCGCGCGTCGAGATCAACGAAAAAGAGAAGACTCTGGTCGCGTTCGCCGACGATGAATTCAAGCTGCGTCAGTTGCGCGACGTGCTGACCCAGCGGCTCGCCAAGCGCGGCGTGGACATCCGTGCGCTGGAGCCGGGCACGGTCGAGCCGGTGAGCGGCAACAAGGTCAAGGAGACGATCAAGGTCCAAGAGGGCATCGAGCAGGAGCGGGGAAAAAGCCTGGTCAAGCTCATCAAGGACTCGAAGCTCAAGGTCCAGGCCAGCATCCAGGGCGACGCGCTGCGGGTCACGGGACCGAAGAAGGACTCGCTGCAGGAAGCGATCGCGCTGGTGCGCAAGTCAGTGACCGACTTGCCCCTGCAGTTCAAGAACTTCCGCGATTGAGGCCAGCGGCCCAGCGGTCGTAGAGCCGGTCCGCGATCGCGTTGAGGGTCCGCGTTTTTTCCTCGAGGCGTTCCACCATTTCGGCCGGCGACTGCACCGAGGCCGTGCGCCGCGCGAGCGCTGCGACTTCCCGTTCCCAGTCCTGGCACCACGTGCGTACCAGCTCGGGCGTCATCTCGACGTGGCACTGCATGCCCAAGTGCGGGCCGAGCACGAAGGCCTGGTTCTCGCACCAGGGGCTGGAGGCGATTCGCGTCGCGCCCGGCGGGATCGCGAATGTCTCGCCGTGCCAGTGGAAGGAATCGAAGGATCGCAGCTCCGCGCCAAACCACTCGGCCGCGGCGTCGTTCCGCCGCACGTCCACCCTGCCCCAGCCGATCTCTTTCACCGGGTTGCGGGTCACCGCGCCGCCCAGCGCCTTCGCCATCAGCTGCCCCCCCAGGCAGTGGCCCAGCGTGGGCACGCCGGCGTCCCGCGCGTCCCGGATCAGCCTCAGCGCCGGCGCGACCCACGGCAGATCGTCGTTGACGCTCATCGGGCCGCCCATGAACACGAGCCCGCTGAACCGGGCGGGTTCGCCCGGGACCGGCGCGCCCTCGTCGATCCTGATCACTTCCCACGGCACACCGTGGCGGTCGAGGTATGTGGCAAAATAGCCCGGGCCCTCGGTGGCGACATGGCGAAAAATGGCAACTGGTTTCACTGTGGCGAGCCGCAATGAATGAGTTTGAACATGCTCAAATGACCATGTCGTCCTCGCGGAGGCGGGGACCCAGGGACGATCAGGTAGTCCTAGATTCCCGCCTGCGCGGGAATGACGGAATCCTACTTTATCCGAGCGTCCTCGGGGCGATACTCCTGCTGTTCCTACTCGGACCCGGCGCCGCGCTGGCGGTCGACATCAACGTCCTCGGGCTGACCACGGACAAGGCGGTCGTGTCGATCAACGGCGGCAAGCCGCGAACGCTGACGGCCGGCCAGGTCACCGCGGAAGGCGTCAAGCTCCTATCCGCGACCAGCGCGTCCGCCGAGTTCGAGGTGGACGGCGAACGCCGGACGCTGGCGATCGGTCAGGGAGCGGCGATCGCCAATACCTCGGTCCCCAGTGGCGGAAACAGCGTCACGCTGTTCGCCGACGCGCGCGGTCACTTTACCACCGTCGGCGTGGTGAACGGCATCAGCCTGCGGTTCCTGGTGGACACCGGTGCGACGGCCGTTGTGCTCTCCAGTTCCGACGCACGGCGCGCCGGCGTGAACTACCTGTCCGGCACGCGACAGCTCACGCAGACCGCCAACGGCGTCGTCCCGGTATATTCGGTCAAGCTCGACAGCCTGCGCATCGGGGACATCACGTTAAACAACGTGGATGCCTCGGTGATCGAGGGCGACAAGCTTCCCATCGCGCTGCTCGGCATGAGCTTTCTCAACCGGATGGAGATGCGGCGCGACGGCACGACGCTGACGCTGATCCGCCGCTACTGAGGCAGGACCCGAGCTTACTTGCGCCGTTTCCCCGGATCCTGCTTCTCGGCGACGAGCGAGAGCATGTGCCCGAACTTGGTACGCTTGGTCCGCAGGTAGTCCCGGTTGGACTTGCGCGGAGGCACCTCGATCGCGACCCGTTCGGTTACCGCCAGGCCGTAGGCCTCCAGCTGCCGCACCTTGTCGGGATTGTTGGTCATGAGGCGCACTTTCCGCGCGCCCAGATCGAACAGGATGTGCGCGCCCGCCTTGTAGTCGCGCATGTCGGCGGCGAAGCCCAGCGCGTGGTTCGCCTCGACGGTGTCGCGGCCCTGGTCCTGCAGCGCGTAGGCGCGGATCTTGTTGAGCAGCCCGATGCCCCGGCCTTCGTCGAACATGTAGACGAGGACGCCGGCACCGGCCTTGTCGATCATCGCGAGCGCGGCGTCCAGCTGCTCGCCGCAATCGCAGCGCTCGGAGCGAAAGACATCGCCTGTAAGGCATTGGGAATGCAGGCGCACCAGGACCGGCCGGTCGGGCCCGACCTCGCCCTTCACCAGCGCCACGTACGTCTGGGTCTCCAGGTTGTCGCTGTAGACCATGAAGCGGAACTCCCCCGCCCCGCGGGTGGGCAGCCGGGTCTCCGCGCGGCGGCGGATCTGGCGCTCGTTCTGGCGATAGGCGATCAGGTCGGCGATCGCCAGGATCCTGATCTCGTGCGCGCGCGCGAAGCGCTCGAGGTCCGGCAGGCGCGCCATGGTGCCGTCCTCCTTCATGATCTCGCAGATCACGCCGGCGGGCTTCAAGCCGGCGAGCCGCGCGAGGTCCACGGCGGCCTCGGTATGGCCGCGGCGCGCCAGCACGCCGCCGTCCAGCGCGCGCAGAGTCTGCAGCCGGCCCGGGCGGATCAGATCTGACGGCTTGGCGCCGTCCGCGATGGCCACCGCTATGGTGCGCGCGCGGTCGTGCGCCGACATGCCGGAGCTCACGCCTTCGCGCGCGTCGATCGGCGTCGCGAATGCGGTCCCGAACCGCGTCTGATTGCCGGAATCATCGGTGATGAGCGCGAGGCCGAGCTGCCTCGTGCGCTCCTCCGTCAGCGCGAGCGAAACGAGCCCGCGCCCATGGATCGCCATGAAGTTGATCGCCTCCGGCGTCGCCTTCTCCGCCGCGACGAACAGGTCACCCTCGTTCTCACGGTCCGCATCGTCGACGATGATCACCATCCTGCCCTTGCGCACCTCCGGCAGGATGCTCTCGACGACGTATTCGGAGGTCTTGCCAGTCACGAGTCACCCGTCACGAGTCGCGGCCGGTCGGCGCTCATCCGAGCGGGTTCGAGCGGGCGATCAGCCGCATGAACTCGGCGCGCGTCTTGTCGGTGTTGAACTCGCCGGTGAAAGCCGACGTGGTCGCGATCGAGTGCTGCTTCTGGATGCCGCGCATCACCATGCACATGTGCTGCGCCTCGATCACGACCGCGACACCGACCGGCTTGAGGGTCTCCTCGATGCAGTTCCGGATCTCGACCGTGAGGCGCTCCTGCACTTGCAGCCGCCGCGCGAACGCGTCCACCACGCGTGGAATCTTGGAGAGCCCGACGATATGGCCGTTGGGAATGTAGGCGACGTGGCACTTGCCGAAGAACGGCAGGATGTGATGCTCGCACAGCGAGTAGAGCTCGATGTCCTTCACGATCACCATCTGCTGGTACTCTTCGCGGAACATCGCGCCGCGGAGTATCCGCGCGGGATCGAGCTCGTAACCGTGGGTGAGAAACTGCAGCGCCTTCGCGACGCGCTCGGGCGTTTTCTTCAGCCCCTCGCGGTCGGGGTTCTCGCCGATTTCCTCGAGGATGACGCGGTAGTGCTCGGCAATGCGCTGGATGATGGCCGGGTTGTACTGGTCGTTCCGCGCGTACCCGGCATAGCCGTTCATCTCGTTTTCTTCGAGCATTTTCTTGTTCAGCGCCATGTCGGACCCTCACGCATCACTGGACATCCTTGGCCGCGAGCCGCTCGCGGATGGACTTGGCGATTCCGTCCTTGTTGAGTCCGACGTGGGCGAGCTGGATCGCCGGGTCGCCCTGGTCGATGAAGCGATCGGGCAGCCCCAATTGCAGCACGGGCACGCGCTTCCTCGCCCGTTGCAGCGCTTCCAGCACCGCGCTGCCGGCGCCGCCCATGACGACGTTCTCCTCGATCGTGACCAGCAGGTCGTGGGAATCCGCCAGCTCCCATACCAGCGCTTCATCGAGCGGCTTCACGAAGCGCATGTTGGCGACGGTGGCATCGAGCTCCCCGGCGGCCTCGAGCGCCGGCTTGAGCATCGCGCCGAACGCCAGGATCGCAACGGATTTACCCCGGCGGCGGATCTCGCCCTTGCCGATGGCGAGCGCCGTCATCTCCTTCCGCACCTCCACGCCCGGACCGGTCCCCCGCGGATAGCGCACGGCCGCGGGCGAGGCCATCTGGAAGCCGGTGTAGAGCATCTGGCGGCACTCGTTCTCGTCCGCGGGCGTCATCACCGTCATGTTCGGGAGGCAGCGCAGGTAGGTGAGGTCGTAGCTGCCGTTGTGAGTCGCGCCGTCGCCGCCCACCAGCCCGGCGCGATCGATCGCGAAGAGCATCGGCAGTTTCTGGATCTGCACGTCGTGGATCAGCTGGTCGTAGGCGCGTTGCAGGAACGTGGAGTAGATCGCCACCACTGGCTTGTAGCCCTCGCAGGCAAGCCCCGCCGCGAAGGTGAGCGAATGCTGCTCCGCGATGCCGGTATCGAAGTAACGGTCGGGATAGCGCTCGGCGAATTTCACCAGCCCCGAGCCCTCGCGCATCGCCGGCGTGATGCCGATGAGACGCGGATCCTTCGCCGCCATGTCGCACAGCCATTCACCGAAAACCTGCGTGTAGGTCTGCTTCCCGCCGGACTTGCCCCCGACGATGCCGTTCACCGCATCGAACCTGGAGACCCCGTGATAGAGCACCGGATCGGCTTCCGCGAGCTTGTAGCCCTGCCCCTTCTTGGTGACAACGTGGAGAAATTGCGGCCCCTTCAGCTCCTTCATGTTGCGCAGCGTGGGCACCAGCGCGTCGAGGTCGTGGCCGTCGATCGGGCCGATGTAGTTGAACCCCATCTCCTCGAACAGCGTGCCTGGCGTCACCATGCCCTTCATGTGCTCCTCCGCGCGCTTGGCGAGCTCGCCCAGCACCTTCTCGCCCAGCCCCCGCGCGGCGGTGTAGAAGCGCCCCGACATCAGCTTGGCAAAGTACTTGTTGAGCGCGCCGACCGGCGGCGAAATGGACATCTCGTTGTCGTTCAATATCACGAGGAGGTCCGCGTCGGACGCGCCGGCGTTGTTGAGCGCCTCGAACGCCATGCCGGCGGTCATGGCGCCATCCCCGATCACCGCCACCACGTGGCGCTTCACCCCCGCCAGGCGGGAGGCGATCGTCATGCCGAACGCGGCGCTGATCGAAGTGCTGGAATGCGCCGTGCCAAACGTGTCGTACTCGCTCTCTTCGCGGCGCGGGAAGCCGGACAGCCCGCCCCACATGCGCATCCGGTCCATGCCCGCGCGCCGGCCGGTCAGCACCTTGTGGCCGTAGGTCTGGTGCCCGACGTCCCACACGATGCGGTCGTGCGGCGTGTCGAATATGTAGTGCAACGCAATGGTGAGCTCTACGGTGCCGAGATTGGACGACAGGTGGCCGCCGGTCTGGCTCACTGATTCGAGCAGGAAGGCGCGCAGCTCGTCCGCGAGCTGCCGCAACTGCCTCAGGTCGAGGCGGCGCAGCTCGTGCGGATAGTTCACGCGCTTCAGCAGCTCGTACTTCGTCGCGCCCGCCGCCTGCTGGCCGCCCACGGTCGAATTAAGAATGTTTTCCGACATCAGTCCCTATTCCATTCCAGCCAGTTCATTTCAGTTGATCCATTATCCCCCGGGCGATGAGCGGCGGGGCACCCGTCTGCTCCATCGCACGGAGTTAAGCCGGCGCAACGCGTCCGGCCTTAACAAGGCTTAGAACTTGCGCAACACAATAAAATCCGCCAACTGGCGCAGCCGCAGGGCGCGCTCGCCAAAACCCTCGAGCGCCGCAAGGGCATTTTGCCGCAATTCTAGCGCCAGCTCCCGCGCGCGGGCGATCCCGATGGCGCTGACGTAGGTCGGCTTGTTGTTCTTGGCATCCTTGCCGGCCGTCTTGCCCAGCGTCGCGGTGGATGACTCGGCGTCGAGCGTATCGTCCACGACCTGAAAGGCGAGCCCGATCAGCTTGGCGAAGAGGTCGAGCTGCCCGAGCCCCTTCTCGTCGAGGCCGTTGCCGCAGCGCGCGCCCAGCAGAGCCGACGCCCGGATCAGCGCCCCGGTCTTGTGGATGTGCATGTACTCGAGCTCGGGCACGGTGAGGCTCTTGCCCACGGATTCCAGGTCGATCGCCTGGCCGCCCGCCATGCCGCGCGAGCCCGACGCCGCGGCCAGCAACTTCACCATCTCGAGCTGCGTCTTCCCGCTGTCGGCGAGGCGGTACTCGCCCAGCAGCTGAAACGCGAGGCTCTGCAACGCATCGCCCACCAGCAGCGCGGTGGCTTCGTCGTATTCGACGTGACAGGTCGGTCGTCCGCGACGGAGCACGTCGTCGTCCATGCACGGCAGGTCGTCGTGCACCAGCGAATAGGCGTGGATCAGCTCTACCGCCGCCGCGGCGATCCTGACGCGCTCGGCGTCGGCGTCCGCGAGCTCGCCCGCCGCGAAGGTGAGCAGCGGGCGCACGCGCTTGCCGCCGCCGAGCACGGCGTAGCGCATCGCCTGGTGCAGGCGCTGGGGGGCAATCTCGGGCGCCGGGAGCACGCGTTGCAGCGTCTCTTCGACGCGCTCCAGGTGCGCCTGCGACCACACCGGGAAATCAACGGTCGTCGTCGTTGCCGTCACTCTTGAGGTCCCGCAGGACGCCGTTTTCCAGCACCTTCACCTGCTGCTGCGCATCCTGCAGGGCGGCCTGGCAGTACTTCAGCAGCTCCGCGCCCCGCTTGTATGCCGCAAGCGAGCGCTCGAGCGACAGCTCGCCCTCCTCCATGCTGGAGACGATCTTCTCGAGCTCCGCCAGGGCGGCTTCGAGGGATTGCGGCGGCTGGGATTTTGCGGCTTTGGACATGGGCGGGCTCGCCCGCATGGAGCGAGGCGAAAGAGTAGCCCAATCAGACGGTTGGGGTCAACGCGCCGGGCGGACGCAGGCGCCGGAAGCAAGCGCACTGGATGCTCGCGACGGGACATCCAGCGCGGCACCTGCCGCGTATTACCCAGGACCGCGCGACCCGGGCCGGCTGCGGTCCGGCGTGCGGCCCATTCGATGAACTCACAGGAGATCGATTCATGAAATCCCGCAATGTCGCCATTACCGCCATCACCCTCGCCGCCCTCGCGTCCGGCGCGGTCCTCGCCCAGCCCAAGCCCGCCCAGCCCACCATGGACAAGTGCTACGGAGTATCTCTCGCCGGCAAGAACGACTGCGCCGCCGGCCCCGGCACCACCTGCGCCGGCACCTCGAAGATGGACTACCAGGGCAACGCCTGGAAGTACGTCGCAAAAGGCGCCTGCACCACGATGAAGACGCCAAAAGGCATGGGCTCGCTCAAGGAAATCAAGAGCTGAGAGCGTCGCGCCGGTCAGGCACCTCGAGATTATGACCACAGTTCCCTCCGCCGGGCTCGGTCTGAAGCCGCAGCATTTCGATGCGGCGCTCGCCTGCCCGGCGGCGGGGCTGTGGTTCGAGGTGCACCCCGAGAATTACCTGGTCGCGGGCGGTCCGCGCCTCGCGTGGCTGGAGGCGATCCGCGCGCGCCATCCCGTCTCGCTGCACGGCGTCGCCCTGTCGCTCGCGGCCGATGCCGAGCCCGACCCGGGGCATCTCGGCCGGCTCGGCGAGCTCGTGAATCGCATTGAGCCCGTGCTCATATCCGAACACCTCGCGTGGTCGACCTGGCGCGGCGCTTATCATCCCGATCTGCTGCCGTTTCCCCGCACCGGGGAGGCGCTTCTGCGCATCACCGACAACATCTCGCGCACGCAGGACGCATTGCGCCGGCGGATCTCGATCGAGAATCCGTCGCACTATCTGAAAATCGAGAGCCATGCCTGGGGCGAGATCGATTATCTGGCAGAGCTCGCGCGCCGGACCGGCTGCAGCCTGCTGCTCGACGTGAACAACGTTTACGTAAGCGCCCGCAACCTGGGCTATTCCACGGAGGAATACATCGATGCCTTCCCCGGGGCACTGGTGGCGGAGGTCCATCTTGCCGGCCACTCACGGGATCCAAATCTGGGCGAATCGCTGCTCATTGACTCGCACGACGCGCCGGTCTCCCCCGAAGTGTGGGCGCTCTACGAGCGTCTCATCCGCCGTATCGGTCCCCGCCCGACGCTGATCGAGCGCGACGACAAGCTGCCCGATTTCGCCACGCTCTTTGCTGAGCGCCAGCGCGCCGAGGCCTTGATGCGCGTTCCGCTCGCCGAAGCAGCCTGATGATCCCGCCGGTGGCAGGCAGCCTCGCCCGCTTCCAGGACGCCTTCGCGCGCGCGCTGCTCGCGCCCGAAGCGGAGCCCGCTTCCAGCGTGTCCGCGCTCGCGGCGCAGCCCGCATTCGCCGTGTACCGCAACACCGTCATGAAGGGCTGCATCGACGCTCTGCAGGCCAACTACCCCGCGGTCGCGCGGCTCGTCGGCGAGGAATGGTTTCGCGCCGCGGCGGCGATTTATGTCCGGGAGAGCCTGCCCGCAGATCCGACTTTGCTGCGCTACGGCGCAGCGTTTCCGGACTTTCTCGCCCGCTTCGAGCCGGCGGCGGAGCTTCCCTATCTGCCAGGCGTCGCGCGGCTCGACCGCCTGTGGACCGAGGCACACGCCGCGCCCGACGAAAAAGCGCTCGATCCCGCCGCCGTCGCGGCCCTTGCCCCTGATGCGCTGGCCGGCGTAATCGTCCGCCCGCACGCCGCGGCGCGCTGGGCGTGGTTCGAGGAGGCGCCGATCTACACCATCTGGTCGCGCAATCGCGCCGACAGCACGCCTGGCGCCGACATCGACTGGCGGCCCGAGGGGGCGCTGCTCGCGCGCCCGCGCGACACCGTGGAGTGGCGGGCGCTCGATCCCGCGGGGTGCGCCTTTCTTGACGCCTGCGCTGCGGGCGGAACACTAGGCAGGGCGGCGTACGCCGCGCTCGAGATGCGGGCTGACGCCGATATCACGCAATTGATGTCCACGCTGCTCGCCAGCGGCGCGTTCGGCCAATTGACCTTCATCAACCGGCAGTCTGCGGAGGACCAAATATGAACGCCGTTGCCCAAACCGCTGCCGACGCCTCCCGAGGCGGTCTGCGCGGCGCCTGGAACCGTATTGCCGGTCGCCTGGACACGCTGGCACTGCACTGGCTGCTTGCGCTCGCCGCGCGCGTGGCCATCGCCGCGATCTTTTTTCTTTCCGGCCGCACCAAGGTCGAGGGCCTGCTGACAGTCAGCGACACCGCCTACACGCTGTTTCGCGAGGACTACAAAGTGCCGCTGCTGCCGCCGGAGCTCGCCGCGCATCTCGCGACCTACGCCGAGCACCTTTTCCCGGCCCTGCTGGTGCTGGGGCTATTCACCCGGCTCTCCGCGCTCGCGCTGCTCGGCATGACCGCCGTCATACAGCTCTTCGTCTACCCCGACGCCTGGCCCACGCACCTTTCCTGGGCCGCGCTCATGCTCTACCTCGTCGGCCGGGGCGGGGGACCGCTTTCGCTCGATCACGCCGCCGGCCTCAAATAGCGCGCAGCTGGCGTTAAAATTAGCACCATCTCTCTTCCGTGAGCCGCTGAATGCACGCGACCCTGCCCCGGCTTCAAGCCAGTGATTTCCCGGCCATACGCCGCCGGCGACTGGACATCCTGCAGGTCAACCTCGGCTACAAGTGCAACCAGACCTGCCTGCACTGCCATGTCAACGCCGGCCCTACGCGCACCGAGATGATGGACCGGGAGACGATCTCGGATGTGATTGCGTTCCTCAAGTCATCCAGCGTGAAGACGCTTGACGTCACGGGCGGCGCACCGGAGCTGAACCCGCATTTTCGCGGCCTCGTGCTCGCCGCGTGCAATCTGGGCGTGCACGTGATGGACCGCTGCAACCTCACGATCCTGGAGCAGCCGGGACAGGACGACCTCGCGCAGTTCCTCGCCGCAAACGCGGTCGAAGTCGTCGCCTCGCTGCCCTGTTACCTCGAAGAGAACGTGGACGCTCAGCGCGGCAAGGGCGTGTTCGAGGCAAGCATCCGCGCGTTGCAATCGCTGAACGCGCTCGGATACGGCCGCGCGGGCTCGGGCCTCGCGCTGAATCTCGTCTATAACCCGCAGGGCCCCACACTGCCGCCGGCACAAGACCGGCTCGAGGCCGATTTTCACCGCCACCTGGGCGAGCGCTTTGGCGTCGTCTTCAACGGCCTGTACGTGCTCACCAACATGCCGATCCAGCGCTTTGGCAGCACGCTTGTTTCCAATGGCCAGTTCGAGCACTACATGGCGGTGCTCAAGAACGCCTACCAGCCCCAGAACCTCGAGTCGGTGATGTGCAGGAACCTGGTGAGCGTCGACTGGCGCGGCACCGTCTACGACTGCGACTTCAACCAGATGCTCGGGTTGCCGCTGCAGCTGAACGGCACGCCGCGCGTGCACCTGCGTCAGCTCATGGGTAAGGACCTCGACGACAATCCGATCGTCGTCAAGGACCACTGCTACGGCTGCACCGCCGGCCAGGGCTCGAGCTGCGGCGGCGCGCTTTCTTGATAAGAGGTGACTCGTGACGCCGACCTACCTCGCTACCGCCCGCGACATCTACCGCGAAGCCGCCCTCAATCCGCAGCAGGGTCTGTGCTGCACCACGGCGCCAGTCTGGCAGCTGCCGGAGCTGGCAATCCCGAAGAAAATGCTCGCCATGAACTACGGTTGCGGGAGCACGGTCCACCCCCGAGACCTCGCGGGCTCGCCGACGGTCCTCTACGTCGGGGTGGGGGGCGGCATGGAAGTGCTGCAGTTCGCGTACTTCACGCGCCGGGCCGGGGCCGTGATCGGGCTCGACGTCGTGGACGAGATGCTCGCGGCGTGCCGCACTAATTTGCGGGAAGCCGAGCTGCAGAATCCCTGGTTCAAGTCCTCGTTCGTGGATCTGCACAAGGGCGACGCCCTCGAGCTCCCGGTCGCGGACGGCTCGGTGGACGTGGCGGCGCAGAACTGCCTGTTCAACATCTTCCATGACCGCCATCTCGAGCGCGCGCTATCGGAGATGTACCGGGTGCTCAGGCCGCAGGGCAGGCTGATCCTGTCCGACCCCGTATGCGAGTCGCAGATGCCGGAGCGCCTGAGGAACGACGAGCGGCTGCGTGCCCTCTGCCTGACAGGCGCGATTCCGCTCGACGATTACGTGAAACGCCTGACCGACACCGGCTTCGGCACCATCGAAGTGCGCGCGAAGCGCCCCTATCGCGTGCTTTCGCCGCGCCATTACCCGACTGACCGGCTGATCGTGATCGAAAGCGTGGAGATCTGCGCGATCAAGGATCCCATGCCGGCCGACGGGCCGTGCGTCTTCACCGGCAGGACCGCGATCTTCCACGGCGCTGCCGACTATTTCGACGACCAGAAAGGCCATTTCCTGACCCGCAACCAGCCGCTCGCCGTGTGCGACAAGACCGCGCGGGCGCTGGATCAGCTGGGCCGCGACGACATCCACCTCTCGGCGCCCACCTGGTTCTACGACGGCGGAGGTTGCTGCTGAAATCCATCAGGTCCGGCCATGTCATCGCGCGCCCCGGCGTGGAGCGACTGGACTGGACCCGTCGGGCGGCAGCAACCTGAAGAAGAATCATGATGAAACGGGGCAGGCTGGCACTGGTCGTCGTCATCGTGGCGCTGATCGCGGCGTTCTTCGCTTTCGGCCTCGACCGCTACGTCACGTTCGAGTTCTTCAGGTCCCAGCAGGCGGCAATCAGCGCGCGGGTCGCGGCGCACCCTGTTGAATCCGGCTTCATTTTCTTCCTGATCTACGTCACGGTCACCGGCCTGTCCCTGCCGGGCGCGGCGGTGATGACGCTGATCGCCGGCGCGATCTTCGGGATCCTGTGGGGAACGTTGATCGTCTCCTTCGCCTCCTCCATCGGCGCGACCCTCGCCTTCGTCGCCTCGCGCTTCCTGCTGCGCGACTGGGTGCAGGGGAAGTTCGGCGACAAGCTGAAGCCCGTGAACGACGGCGTCGCGAAGGAAGGCGCGTTCTATCTCTTTGCGTTGCGGCTGGTGCCGGCGTTTCCGTTCTTCCTCATCAACCTCGCCATGGGGCTGACGCCGATCCGGACCTGGACCTTCTACTGGGTGAGCCAGTTCGGCATGCTCGCCGGCACCCTCGTCTATGTGAACGCCGGCACCCAGCTTGCGCAGATCGACTCGCTCGCCGGCATCCTGTCGCCGCGCCTGATCGCCTCGTTCGCGCTGCTCGGCGTGTTCCCGCTGATCGCGAAGAAGATCGTCGAGATCGTCAAGGCGAAGAAGGTCTATGCGGGCTGGAACAAGCCCGCGCATTTCGACCGCAACCTGGTCGTCATCGGCGCGGGTGCCGCAGGGTTGGTCAGCAGCTACATCGCCGCCGCGGTGAAGGCGAAAGTGACCCTGGTCGAAAAGCACAAGATGGGCGGCGACTGCCTGAACACCGGCTGCGTGCCGTCGAAGGCGCTGATCCGTTCGGCGAAGCTGCTGTCGCACATGCGGCGCGCGAAGGAGTTCGGCATTCGCTCTGCCCGTGCGGAGTTCGACTTCGCCGACGTCATGGAACGCGTGCATGCGATCATCAAGACCGTCGAGCCGCACGACTCGATCGAGCGCTACACCGACCTCGGCGTCGAGGTGATCGAGGGCCGGGCGAAGATCGTCTCGCCGTGGGAAGTCGAGATCGCGCGCAACGACGGCGGGCACGAGACGCTCACGACGCGCAGCATCATCATCGCGGCCGGCGCGCGCCCCCACGTGCCGCCGATTCCGGGCATCGAGGACACCGGCTACTACACGTCGGACACGATCTGGAACCTGCGCGAACTGCCGCGCCGCCTGCTCGTGCTCGGCGGCGGCCCGATCGGTTCCGAACAGACGCAGACCATCGCCCGTTTCGGCGCCGCGGTGACGATGATC
>DASWHI010000121.1:0-5922 GCA_036398235.1 Burkholderiales bacterium | reverse complement strand
GACCGTGATGACTTGGACGCGTGGCTTGAGGAGTATAAGCAGCGAGGGCGGGCCGGAAAGGAGTCTCTATGGCCCGTAAAACCGGTGTCTACCGGAGGAAAGATTCACCCTTCTGGTGGATATCGACCACCCTCCCGGACGGCAGTCGAATACGCGAGAGCTCTGGCACTGGAAACCGGCAAGACGCGGAAGCGTATCTAGCGAAGCTTCGCAACGATGCGTTTCTCGCGCAGCGCCTCGGAATCAGGCCCAAGCACTCGTGGCAGGAGGCCGTCGTCAGGTTTCTCGCAGTGAAGTCGAACCTGCGCAGTGCCGAGAAGTACGCCGCCCTATGTCGGAAGCTCGATAAGTTCTTGCACGATGCGATGCTGAACGACATCAACGGCGATACGGTCTGGGCCATCACGCAGGGGTTGCTCAAGGGCGGCCGCGAGGTCGCCACGGTCAATCGGCACCTCGCCGTGCTGCGCGCGATCCTGCGCATGGCGCGCGACGAGTGGCAGTGGATCGACAGCATCCCCAAGGTTCGGCTTTTGCCGGGCGAGGTCGAGCGCGACCGCTGGCTGACGAGAGAGGAGGCCGACCGCTTGATTGCGGCCTGCCCCGCTCACGTGGGCGCCTTGGTGCGTTTTGCGGTTGCGACCGGCTGCCGGGCTCGGGAAATCGCCGGGCTGGAGTGGTCGAGGGTTGATCTGCGCCGCAGCACGGCGTGGCTCAATCACACGAAGAATGGCACGCCGCGAGGCGTTCCGTTGAACCATGACGCAGTCAAGGTGCTGGAAGGAGAGAAGGGAAAGCACCGGCAATACTGCTTTACCTTCCGCGGGAAGCCGATCCGGTGGGAACTTAGCAATACGGCTTGGCAGAACGCGGTGAGGAAGGCGGGGTTAACGGACCTTCGGTTTCACGATCTCAGGCACACCTGGGCATCGTGGCATCGCCAGGCGGGAACGTCGTGCGATGAGCTAAAGGAGCTGGGGGGCTGGAAATCCCGCGTGATGGTCGATCGGTATGCGAAGTTTGCGACCGATCATCTGGCGGCGGCGGCCAGTCGCATCGAGTCGGGCCGCGGCGCGAACGTGATTCCGTTGTCACGTTTACGTCACGCTGACTCAAGCGCCGCGTAACAGGAGGCTTGTAAGCCCTTGAGTTATTGGAGTGGGTCTGGTTGGATTCGAACCAACGACCAAGGGATTATGAGTCCCCTGCTCTGACCGGCTGAGCTACAGACCCGCCAAGGGGATTATACGAAGGAGAACAACAGAAGGCGGAAGGTTTCACTCCCACCACCCCGCCTGCTTCGCAGGCACCCCTCCTCAGGCAGGAGGGGAGTGACTCGGGTCACCCTTCCTCCCCTCATCCCTACTTCTTAGCCTTCCTGGTCGAGGAAACTGCGCAGGCGCTCGGAGCGCGAGGGGTGGCGGAGCTTCCGCAGCGCCTTCGCCTCGATCTGCCGTATGCGCTCGCGGGTGACGTCGAACTGCTTGCCGACCTCTTCGAGCGTGTGGTCGGTGTTCATCTCGATGCCGAAGCGCATCCGCAGCACCTTCGCCTCGCGCGGGGTGAGGGTGTCGAGCACGTCCTTGGTGACGCCGCGGAGACTCGCGTAGACCGCCGCCTCGTTGGGCGCGACGGTGGACTGGTCCTCGATGAAATCGCCGAGATGCGAGTCGTCGTCGTCCCCGATCGGCGTTTCCATCGAGATCGGCTCCTTGGAGATCTTCAGGATCTTGCGGATCTTGTCCTCCGGCATCTCCATCTTCTCCGCGAGTAGCTGGGGATCCGGCTCCTGCCCCGTTTCCTGCAGGATCTGGCGCGAGATGCGGTTCATCTTGTTGATGGTCTCGATCATGTGCACCGGGATGCGGATGGTGCGCGCCTGGTCCGCGATCGAGCGCGTGATCGCCTGCCGGATCCACCACGTGGCGTAGGTCGAGAACTTGTAGCCGCGGCGGTACTCGAACTTGTCCACCGCCTTCATCAGGCCGATGTTGCCCTCCTGGATGAGATCGAGGAACTGGAGCCCGCGGTTGGTGTACTTCTTGGCGATCGAGATCACGAGGCGCAGGTTCGCCTCCGTCATCTCGCGCTTCGCGCGGCGCGCCTTCGCCTCGCCGATGGACATCTGGCGGTTGATCTCCTTCAGGTCCTTGATCGGGATGCCGACGCGGTCCTGGAGGGCGAGGAGTTTCTGCTGCTTCTCCACGATCGCCGGCTCGAAGCGCTCGAGCGCCTCGCTCCACGGATGCCGCGCCTCGATCTCGCCCTTGATCCAGCGGAGGTTGCCTTCCTTGCCCGGGAATTCCTTGATGAAGTGTGGGCGCGGCATGCGCGCGCGGTCCACGCACAGCTCCATGATGCTGCGCTCGTAGCCGCGCACCTCCTCCACCAGCCTGCGGATGGAATCGCACAGCGCCTCGATCTGCTTCGCCGCGAAGCGGATCTTCATGAGCTCTTCCAGGATCGCGTCGCGCGCCTGGAGATAGGCGCGGCTGCGCGGGCCGTTGCGTGCGAGCGCGCGCGTCATCCGGCCGTAGAGCGAGCGGATAACCCCAAAACGCTTCAGCGCGTCGCTCTTCATCTTCAGCTGGTCGGCGGTCTGCGCGGCGGCGCCCTCCTCGTCGTCCTCTTCCGCGGCCTCGAGCTCCTCCTCCATGTCCGCGTCGTCCTCGGCGAGCTCCCGGATCGGCTCGTTCTTCGCGTGGGGATCGATGAGGCCGTCGATCAGCTCGTCCACGCGGAACTCGTCCTTCTCGATGCGGTCGGCGTAGCCGAGGATCTCCGCGATGGTGGTGGGGCACGCCGCGATCGCCTGGATCATGTGGCGCAGCCCGTCCTCGATGC
This sequence comes from Burkholderiales bacterium, assembly GCA_036398235.1. Lineage (GTDB taxonomy): Bacteria > Pseudomonadota > Gammaproteobacteria > Burkholderiales > SG8-41 > SG8-41. Next base: position 3,078 of record DASWHI010000121.1, on the reverse strand, counting down.
GCTTGGCAATCTCGATCTCGCCCTCGCGCGTGAGGAGCTCCACGGATCCCATCTCGCGCATGTACATGCGCACCGGGTCGGTGGTGCGGCCGAACTCGGAGTCGACGGTGGAGAGCGCGGCTTCCGCTTCCTCGACCGCTTCCTCGTCGGCCACCGGGGGCGTCACTTCCGACATCAGCAGCGACTCGGCATCCGGGGCCTCGTCATAGACCTGGATGCCCATGTCGTTGATCATGCTGATGATGTTCTCGATCTGCTCGGCGTCCAGCATGTCGTCGGGCAGGTGGTCGTTGATCTCGGCGTAGGTGAGGTAGCTCCGCTCCTTGCCGAGCACGATCAGGTTCTTCAGCCGGGTGCGCCGCGCTTCGGCGTCGGCGGGCGAGAGCTCGCGGCGCTCGAACTCCTTGACCAGCGCCTTTTCCCTTGCGGTCAGCCCGCGCTTGGAGCGCTTGCCGCCCTTGACTTTGGCCTGCGCCTGCGCGCGCGCGATGCGTTCATCCAGCAGCGCCTTCTTCAGCGCCGCCTTGTCCATCCGCTGCGGGACCTTGCCGGGCGCCTTGGGCGGCACCACGCCCTTGGCCAGGGGTTTCGCCGCCGGCTTCGCCTTCAGGACCAGCTGCCGCGGCCGGCTGGCAGCGTGCTTTACGTGCGACCTGGCCGCGCGCTTCGCAACGCTACGACTCTTGGCGGCAGATTTCCTGCGCGGCCCGGCCTTTGCCTTCGCTTTCCTCGATTTCGCCATCTCTTGCCGACCCTTGTGAACGCGCTTGAAAAAAGCTGCGGATTATACTCTCGTTCGACCGCGCCTACACGCCAAAGTTACGCGCCAACTGATTGTCACCAAAGCAATTTCTGCGCCAGCTCGACACGCCGGAACGACTCTATTATCTGGGGATGCGGAGCCAACACTTCAACCTGCGTTTCCATTCAAACTCCCTGACGAGAGCCCGTCGTGGCTCGTTTCAGTTCGTCCAGGCGCCGCGCGACCTCCAGGAAGCGCTTGCGCGCAACGTCGCTGCGCTCCCCGCCGGCGCTCAAGCGCTCGAATTCGGTGCGGACCTGCAGCAGCTCGAGCTGGTTGAACACTCCGTTCAAATCGGCGAGCGCTGAGTTCTCGTCACCGGTGACGGCAAGAGTCTCCCCGGCCACTTCCTGGTAGAGCCCGGCATACTGCGATTCGCGCGTGGCCTCGAACAGCATCGCCGGCGTGGCGGCGCCGCTTTCCCTCAACGCATCCACCAGCTCCGCCACCGACGCCAGCTCCGGCGCATTGAGCATCGCGCGCCGCTCCGGCGAGAGCTGCTCCATGAACCCCGGGTTCGACACCAGCAGGCGCAGCAACTGACGTGCCAGCGGCGGCGGCGGCGTGCGCACCGGGCGCGCCGGCGCGCCCTGGGACCGGGCCGGCACGGACCCGAGCTCGCACAGCTGCATCAGCTCATCGACGGTGAGACGGCATTTCTCGGCCAGCTCGCGCGCGAGCTGAAGGCGGAGCGCGCCCGCCGGCATCTGCCGCAGCAGCGGCTTCGCCTCATGGACGCAGCGGGCGCGGCCCTCGGCGGTGGCAAGGTCCACGCGCCCGGCGAGCTCGTCGATCAGGAACCTCGACAACGGCACCGCGCGCGCGAACAGGCCCTCGAACGCGCTCTTGCCGTTCCGGCGCACGTAGGTGTCCGGGTCTTCGCCTTCCGGCAGGAACAGGAACCGCACCTCCTTGCCGTCGGCGAGCTGGGAGAGGCTCACCTCGAGCGCGCGCCAGGCGGCACGGCGGCCCGCCGCGTCGCCGTCGAAGCAGAACACGATCTCGTCGGTCTGGCGCAGGAGCTTCTGCAAGTGCAGCGGCGTCGTCGCGGTGCCGAGGGTCGCCACCGCGTATTCGATGCCGGATTGCGCGAGCGCGACGACGTCCATGTAGCCCTCGACCACCAGCACCCGGCCGGCGTCGTGGATCGCGCGCCGCGCCTGGTAGAGGCCGTAGAGCTCGCGCCCCTTCTCGAACACCGCCGTTTCCGGCGAGTTGAGATACTTCGGCTCGCCCTCGCCCAGCACCCGGCCGCCGAACCCGATCACGTTGCCGCGCACGTCCACGATCGGGAAGATGATGCGGTTGCGGAAGACGTCGTAGCGCCGGCCGTCGTCGCTCGCCTTCACCAGCCCCGCCTCGGCGAGGACCTTGCCGTCGTAATCGGTGAACACCGCGGCCAGGCTCTGCCATTCATCGGGGACGTAACCGATGCCAAAGCGCTTGGCGATATCGCCGGAGACGCCGCGTTTCTTGAGGTACGCGATGGCGTGCGCCGCGTCCTTCAGCTGCGCCCGGTAATGGCTCGCCGCACGCAGCAGCACCTCATGGAGGGTTTCGCCCTGCTCGGCCCGGCGGCGCTCGGTCTCGGTGCGCACCTCGGGCACAGTCATCCCCAGGCTCCGGGCCAGCTCCTTGACCGCCTCGACGAAGCCCATGCCGCCGTGCTCCATCAGGAAGCCGACCGCCGTGCCGTGCGCGCCGCAGCCGAAGCAATGGTAGAACTGCTTCGTCGGGGACACCGTGAACGAAGGCGACTTCTCGCTGTGAAACGGGCAGCACGCGACGTAATTCGCCCCGGCGCGTTTCAACTTCACGTGCCGGTCCACGACCTCGACGATGTCGACCCGGCCGAGGAGATCCTGGATGAAGGACTGCGGAATCACTTGCGGGAACAGCGTGACGAGTGACCGGTGACCAGTGACCAGATGCCCCGCATGTCCAGAGTATAGCCGCGCCGCGCACGGGGTAGAACAAGAAACAGCGCGGCAGCGCCGGCGCCGCAGGTCAAGCAACTATCCTGCCAGCTTCGATTTCACCAGCGCGGAAACCTTGGACATGTCTGCCCGCCCCGCCAACTTGCCCTTGAGCGCGCCCATCACCTTGCCCATGTCCGCGGGCGCATTAGCACCTGTTGTTGCAGTAATCGCCTCCGCCACCGCCGCCGCGATCTCGGCGTCCGACAGCGCCTGCGGCATGTAGCCCTGAAGCAGGTCGCTTTCGAACTTCTCGTTCTGCGCGAGGTCCTGCCGCCCGCCCTTCTCGAACTGGGCGAT
>DASWHI010000120.1:0-7589 GCA_036398235.1 Burkholderiales bacterium | reverse complement strand
ACGCCTGGGTCAGCTCGGGAAACACCACCGAATTGACGTTGCGGAACAGGAACGAGATGTAATAGCCTGCCGCGAAGGGCAGGAATACGGCCGCGAGCAGGCGCAGACCCGTGGGCGCGGCGGAGATCACGTGAGCGGCGTGAGTGTCGGCGCGTAGATCGGCACCAGCACCAGGATTTCGGGTTTCATCCCCTCAACCCGAAATCCGTGACGAACACTGGTTCCCTCCCCCTCGACGGGGGAGGGCCAGGGTGGGGGTGAGCATCTTCGTGACGGAAAACATTTTCACCCCCATCCCAACCTTCCCCCATCAAGGGGGAAGGAGAATTCTCGTTGTGCTGTAACAGGATCAGTAATGGGACTTGAAGCTGATCGCCTCGCGGTAAGCGAGCTCTTTCAGGTCGATGTAGGAGCGCTTGGTCTTCTTGTCCACCGTATATTGGATCTTGCGGTTGGTTTCGTTGGTGGCGCGGATGTCGAGCAGTTCCAGCGATTCCTTGACCTCCCACTCATGGGCGCCCGCGATCCCGGCCGGCGCGTAGATGATCGAGCCGGCCCTGACCGGAAACTCCTTGCCGTTGATGTCGCGCACGGTGGCATGCCCCGATATAACGTAATAGCAGGCCTCGATCGGGTGCCAGTGCAGCTGCTCGTAAGTTCCGGGCTTGTAGGTGGCGCGGCCGAGCCGCACGCGGTCGGTCCCCTGCACTTCCGGCCATCCGACGAGCCGCTGGTAGGTCTGGCCGTCGGTGACGCCGCGCCGCCCCTTGCAATCGGCCTGATTGATGACTCTCAAGGTTGATTTGACTTTCATTCCCCGATCCTCCTGTGCCTCCGGAAAAGCGCCCCGCTCGACGGCGACGATGATACCCGCTCCGTGGGGTTGACAGTTCGTCATCCCTAATTTATCACTGGCCACCCGCTGGATTGATGGATCGAGCGACCCGAAGATATGATCTGTCACCCGAGGGTGCGTGGGACCGCAAAGCATGACATCATGTGCGGGGCGGCTGCAGCAGTCATCCCCGTTCGTTTTCAGCCGTCGCTCGCCGGTTGACCCGAGAAAGCACATTGCATGGCTGACAAGAAGATCATCGCGGTGGTGGGCGCCACCGGTAACCAGGGCGGCGGGCTGGTCCGCGCCATACTGGGCGACGGCGGCGGCAGCTTCGCCGTGCGCGCGCTCACCCGCGACCCCGATTCCGAGAAGGCGCAGGAGCTGGCGAAGCTCGGCGCCGAGGTCGTCCAGGCGGACCTCGACAGCGCGTCGACCGTGAAGGCGGCGTTCGACGGCGCCTACGGGGCTTTCTGCGTCACCTTTTTCTGGAATCACTTCGTGCCGGAAAAGGAACTGGTGCAGGCCGCCACCATGGCGCAGGCGGCGAAGCTGGCCGATCTGAAGCACGTCGTCTGGTCCACCTTCGAGGACACGCGCAAGCTTGTGCCTCTCACCGACGACCGCATGCCCACGCTCATGGAAAAGTACAAGGTGCCGCACTTCGACGCCAAGGCCGAGGCCAACCGGGCGTTCGCGCAGTTCGGGGTTCCGGTGACCTATATGCTGACCTCGTTCTACTGGGAGAACCTGCTCTACCTTGGCATGGGGCCGAGAATGAGCAAGAACGGCAAGCTCGAGTTCACGCTGCCGATGGGCGAGAAGCGCCTCGCGGGCATCGCCGCCGAGGACATCGGCAGGTGCGCGTTCTGCATTTTCAAGGCCGGCTTCGACCTGCTTGGCAAGACAGTGGCTTTTGCCGGCGATCACCTGACCGGAGCGCAGATGGCCGCCGCGCTCGCCAAGGAGCTGGGCCTGCCGGTGGACTACAATCCGATGACGCCCGAAGAATACCGCCGGCTCGGAACCCCGGGAGCCGAAGAGCTTGCCAACATGTTCCAGTACATGCAGGAGTTCGAGTCGGAGTTTTGCGCGGTGCGCAACCTCGATTCCGCGCGCGCGCTCAATCCCTCGCTGCAGACCTTCGGCGGCTGGCTGTCGCGAAACAAGGATCGCATCCCGCGCTCGTAACGCGGGGCATCGGAACAAGAATGTTCATATAAACTCATTGCGACTCACCGGAGGGGCGGGCACATGAGGACCAGGAGCTGTCTGTACGTGGGCGTTGCGGCGGCGGTCATCGCCGCGCTGCTCGCCGCGTGCGCGGTGCCGATGGACAAGCCGCAGGCGGCCGACGAGGAAATCCATGTCGGCGCGAGCGACCTGGGCGGCGTAGTCAACAGCGCGAAGGGCCCGGAAGCCGGCGTCTGGGTGATCGCGGAGACCACCGATCTCCCGACCAAATTTGCGCGAATCGTCGTCACCGACGAGCGCGGGCGCTACCTCGTGCCCGATCTGCCGCAAGCGAACTACACCGTGTGGGTGCGCGGCTACGGCCTGGTGGATTCGCCCAAAGTGCGCACTGCGCCCGGCAGGCTCCTCAACCTGACCGCGGTTAAGGCACCGGATGCGGCTGCGGCGGCGCACTATTACCCGGCCATCTACTGGTATTCCATGCTCAAGATTCCGCCGGCGAGCGATTTCGGCGGCAAGAGCGATATCCCTGCAAGTGTCACGCAAACCGAGTGGATACAGCGGATGAAGAACGTCGATTGCGTCGGCTGCCATCAGCTGGGCCAGGAATCGACGCGGACGATCCCCGCGGCGCTCGGGCAGTTCAAATCAGGAGAACAGGCGTGGATACGCCGTATCCAGTCGGGGCAGTACGGCGAGCAGATGACAAGCCGTATCGCCAAGCAGCTCGGCGGCGTCCCCTACCGCCATTTCGGCGATTGGACCGACCGCATCGCCAACGGTGAGCTGCCGTTCGCCCATCCCAGGCGGCCGGAGGGTCTCGAGCGCAACATCGTCATCAGCTGGTGGGAGTGGTCCAGCCCGGACAAGTACCTGCACGACCTCATCTCCTCGGATCGGCGCTATCCGACGGTCAATGCGCATGGCCCGCTCTACGGCTCGCCGGAATATTCGACCGACTTGATGCCGATCCTCGATCCCAGGACGCACCAGGTGACGTTCTTCAAGATGCCGGTGCGCGATCCGAAGATGCCGCTCTCGCTCGGGCCCGGTCATGCGGCGAGCGTCGATGTGGCCGCGCCTTCGCCCTATTGGGGAGATCGGCGGCTCTGGGACACCCGCGCCAACAACCACAACGCGATGTTCGACCAGAAGGGCCGGCTCTGGCTCGCGGCGAGCGTCCGCGGGCGGCCCAATCCGGACTTCTGCAAAAAGGGCTCGAGCCATCCGTCGGCCAAGGTATTGCCGCTCGAGTTCAGCAGCCGGCAGCTCGCCGTCCTCGATCCGAAGACGATGCGCTACACCTTCGTCGATACCTGCTTCGGCACCCATCACCTGCAGTTCGGTTACGACGCCAACAACACGCTGTGGGTCAGCGGCAGCGGGCCGGTCGCGGGTTGGCTCGACGTGAAGATGTTCGACGAGACCGGCGACGCGGCCAGGTCGCAGGGCTGGTCGCCGTTCATCCTGGACACCAACGGCAACGGCCAGCGCGACGACTACACCGAGCCGGGCAAGCCAGCCGAGCCCGGCAAGGACATGCGCATTACCGCGGGATCAGGTCCCTATGCCGTCATGCCGAACCCGGTGGACGGCTCGATCTGGTATACCGTCGGCGTCTTCGCCGGCCGCGGCGGCGTGCTGCGGTTCGATCCGAAGACCGGCATCTCGGAAATCTTCCATGTCCCGATGCCGGGCTTCAGCCCGCGCGGCGGCGATATCGACAGCTGGGGCATCGTTTGGGTGTCGCTCGGCAGCGGCCATCTCGGCAGTTTTGACCGCCGCAGGTGCAAAGGCCCGTTGAACGGCCCGAAGGCGACCGGAGATCATTGTCCCGAGGGCTGGGCGTTTTATCAGTATCCGGGACCCGGTTTCCAGGGCATCGGCAAGAACAGTGCCGAGGCAAGCTACTACACTTGGGTAGACCAGCACGACGTTCTGGGGCTCGGCAAGGATGTCCCGATTTCGACTGCAAACCTACAGGACGGCCTGGTCGCGTTCCGGAGCGGCCGCATGATCCTGATGCGCGTGCCGTATCCGATGGGCTTCTACGCCAAGGGCCTTGACGGGCGCATCGACGACCCGAAAGCGGGATGGAAGGGCAGAGGCGTGTGGACGGCGAGCGGCGACAGAACGCCGTGGCTCAGGGAAGGTGGCAAGGGAAGCAAGCCCCTCGCCGTGCATTTCCAGTTTCGTCCCGATCCGCTCGCGCGCTAGCCGGCGCGGCCTGATGATGCGTGACTGATCGCGCAGGAACGGCTGTCCTGATCGTGGGCGCCGGCCCGGTCGGGCTCGCGCTGGCGATCGACCTGGGACTGCGCTCGGTTCCCTGCATCGTCGTGGAGCAGCACGATCGCGTCGGACTTAAACCCCGCGCGAAGCTGACGAACGTCCGCTCCCTGGAGTTGCTGCGCCGCTGGGGCATCGCTGACGAGCTGCGCCACGCCTCGCCGCTGCCGCCGGACTACCCCACGAACATCGTGTTCGCCACGCGGCTGAACGGCTACACCCTCGCGCGCTTCGAGGATGCCTTCTATTGCGCGCGCACCCGCAGCGATCTTTATTCGGAGCCCGGCCAGTGGGTCCCGCAATACACGCTGGAGGAAGTGCTGTGGCAACGCGCAGCCGGCCTGCCCGGCGTCCAGCTCCGCTTCGATTGCCACCTGGAGAGTATCGCGCAGGATAGTGACGGCGTATCCGCGGAGCTGGAGGATCTAAGGTCCGGCGCGCACAGCACTGTACGCGCGAAGTACCTCGTTGGCGCGGACGGCGCGCGCAGCACGGTCCGCACCCTTCTCGGCATCGACATGCAGGGCGACGGCGCGCTCGCGCCAAACCTCAACATGGTGTTCCGCGCTCCGGCGCTCGCGGGCATGCACGACAAGGGCCCCGCCGTCATGTACTGGATGGTCAACCGCGAGCTTTCGGCCTACTTCGGGCCGCTCGACCGCGACGGTCTCTGGTTCCTCATCGCCCCGCGGCTGCCCGATGGCGTGGATCCCGGCGGCCGCGACGCGAGGGAAGTGGTGTACCGGTCGAGCGGCCTGCGCTTCGACCTCGACATCATTCACGTGGATCCGTGGACCGCGCATTGCCTGATCGCGGAACGCTACGGCACTGGGCGCATCTTCCTGGCGGGCGATGCCTGCCATCTGCACCCGCCCTCCGGCGGCCACGGCATGAACATGGGCATCGCCGATGCGGCCGATCTCGGCTGGAAGCTCGCTGCGAGTCTTCAGGACTGGGGCGGCCCGCACCTGCTCGGGACCTACGAGATCGAGCGCAAGACGATGCACCAACGGGTCATCCGCGAAGCGGTCGAGAACTACGAGCAGGTGGGCGACCGGCTCGTGCGCGACGGCATCGAGCAGCCGGGCGCCGAGGGCGACCGCGTGCGCGAGGAGGTGGGTGCGAGCATCCTGAAGGGCAAGCTGAGCGAGTTCCGCAGCCTCGGCGTGGTGCTCGGCGGCCGCTACCGGGATTCGCCGGCCATCATTCCTGACGGCACGCCGCCGCCGCGCGAGCAGGTCACGGAGTACGAGCCTTCCGCGTATCCGGGCTGCCTTGCGCCGCACTTCTGGATGCCGGATGGCACGTCGCTCTACGATCACTTCGGCCCGGGATTCACGCTGCTGGCCGGCCGGGACGCTCCCTCTGCGGAGATCTCCCGCCTGCAGAACGCGGCGGCGGAACGGAGCGTGCCGCTCAAGGCCGTCGCGCTGGCTGATCCGAGATTTCCCGCGCTCTACCAGGCGCGGTTTGCGCTCGTGCGGCCCGACCAGCACGTCGCCTGGCGCGGCGACCGGTTGCCGCGCGATTGCCTCGATCTCATCGACCGCGTGCGAGGAGGACCATGAAAATTGATATCTTCAATCACGTCATGCCGGTGCGCTACCTGGAGATGATGAAGGCGCACTCCAAGGACCCGGGCATCGTCAAGCGCATGTCGAGCCTGCGCATGCTGTGGGACATCGAGGCGCGCGCCGGCATGCTCGATCAGTGGCCCGACGTGCGCCAGGTGCTGACGCTGTCCCTGCCCTCGCCCGAGCTTCTCGGCGGACCGGAGCTCTCCCCCGAGCTCGCGCGCATCGCCAACGACGACATGGCGGCGATGTGCGCGCGCTGGCCGCGGAAATTTCCGGCGTTCATCGCTTCGCTTCCCATGAACAACGTGCCGGCCGCGCTGGAGGAGATGGACCGCGCCATCGGGAAGCTCGGCGCGCGCGGCGTGCAGATACTCACCAGCGTCAACGGCCGCCCGCTCGACGAGCCCGAGTTCTACCCGGTATTCGAGCGCGTCACCAAGCACCATGACCTGCCGATCTTCATGCATCCGGCACGGCCGGCGACGCGCGCCGATTATGTCAACGAGCAGAAATCCAAGTACGAGATCTGGCAGGTGCTCGGCTGGCCGTTCGAGAGCAGCGTGGCGATGGCGCGCATCGTGTTCTCGGGCCTCCTCGACCGCCTGCCCGGCATGCGCGTGATCACCCATCACTGCGGCGGCATGATCCCCTACTTCGCGGGGCGCGCGGAGACCTTGTGGGCGCAGCTCGGCAGCCGCACCGCCGATGAAAATTACGAGGAGCTGCTGAAACGGATGGCGAAGAAGCCGATCGAGTACTTCAGGATGTTCTACGGAGACACGGTGCTCGGGGGATCGGCCTCCGCGCTGCGCTGCGGCCTCGACTTCTTTGGCGCCGACCGGATCGTGTTCGCAAGCGACTGCCCGTTCGACCCGGAGGGCGGGCCGATGTACATCCGCGAGGGCATCCGCTCGATCGAGAAGCTGAAGCTCTCCGCGGCGGTGAAGCGCAAGATCTACTCCGGCAACGCGCTCACGCTCCTGCGCCTGCCGGCGGAGAAGGAGAAAACGCGCCGGCCGGGGCGACGCATGAAGTGAAGGTCAGAACTTGTAAACGATGCCCAGGGACAAAAGATCGGCATTGCCCAGATCGAAATCGGCTCCCGTCAAGCCGAACCGCTCCCATTCGACGCGCGCGCTGATGTTTTTCGTGAAGCGCACGCTCAACCCCGCGCCGAGGGAAAAGTCCGCGCCGCTCGAATAACCCGAAAATTGCGCGCCGCCCGTAGTGTCCTTCGCCTTCGCTTCCCACGCGAACAGGCCGACTTTGCCGAAGACGGCGAAGGTCGAATTGAGCGGCAGGATGCCGACCCCGGACATGTTGAGGCCCCAGATTTCCACCTTGCCGCCGGTAACGGGGGCCCCGAAGTAGGATCCGCTGTAGTCGGCTTTGCCCAGATCGACGTAGGCAAGCTCGACGCCGAAGTGCTCTCCGAACTGGTATCCCCCGAAGAGCTTGAAGCCCGAGCTCCCGGTGTCAACCGTTCCCGAGGTGATGAGTCCCGTCGCGATGTCGTCGTCGAAATTGCTCGTGCCTGCGCTGGCGCCGATATAGATGCCCTGCGCCGAAGCCTGGGAGGCCGCGACCAGCCCGCCCAGTGCCAGCAGAGTTGCGGCAAGCAGTTTCGATGTCCTCGTCACCCCGCCATCGTCGCGCGCCGGAAGCGCTCTCGCTATCCCATATTCATGGGAGGA
>DASWHI010000119.1:0-21819 GCA_036398235.1 Burkholderiales bacterium | reverse complement strand
CGGGATCGGCTGCTCGTCGAAGACCCCGACCTACTTCCTCGGCAATTCGCACGGCTTCAACAGCGTGCACGGGCGCATGCCCTCCGTGCTGACCGGCGCCAACCTCGCCAATGGCGACCTCCTCTACCTGGGCGTGTCCGGCGACGGCGATACCGCCTCCATCGGACTCGGCCAGTTCGCCCACAGCGTGCGGCGCGGCGTGAACATGGTCTATATCGTCGAGAACAACGGCGTCTACGGCCTGACCAAGGGCCAGTTCTCCGCCACCGCGGACAAGGGCTCCAAATCCAAGCGCGGCGTCGCCAACACCGACGAGCCGCTCGACATGATCGGGATGGCGCTGCTGCTGGGCGCGAGCTTCGTCGCGCGCAGCTTCTCGGGAGACAAGCAGCAGCTGGTGCCGCTCATCAAGGCCGCGATCCAGCACCGCGGGGCGGCTTTCATCGACGTGATCTCGCCGTGCGTCGCGTTCAACAACCACCCGGGATCGACCAAGAGCTACGATTACGTGCGCGAGCACAACGATGCGGTCAACCGGCTCGACTTCATGGAGGCCCGCGAGGAGATCACGGCCGACTACGCGGCGGGCACGGTCATCGACGTGGCGCAGCACGACGGATCGGTGGTGCGCCTGCGCAAGCTCGCGGCGGATTACGATCCGACCGACCGCATCCGGGTGATGAATTACCTGCAGGAGCGCGCCGCCGCGGGCGAGGTGGTGACCGGCCTGCTCTACGTCCAGCCGGACGCGGCCGACCTCCACCAGCACTTGAATACCGTGGAGCCCCCCCTCGGCCAGCTGACCGAGCGCGAACTCTGCCCGGGCAGCGTGGCGCTCGAGCGCATCAACGCCGCGTTGCGGTGAGGTTTACTTGAGCTTGATGGCGAGCCCGTAGCAGATGTAGCCGCTGCCCCATCCCTCGGTGTCGTTCAGGCAGTGCAGGTTGATGACACCGTCAGCGCCGGCGCTTTCCGCCTTCGAAGTCAGCGCTTCAATCGCATCGGCGGCAGTGCCGTACTCCGGCACCCAGAAGGCCGAACGCCACGACTGCGTCCAGACCCGCGTCACCACCGTGTAGCGGTCGAGGGTCAACTGCGTTGCGTCGAACACCTTGACCTGTGCGGAATCGGCGCCATGGGCGAGGCCGGCCGCGACACACAACGCGCAGCCCAGCGACACTGCGGAAGCCATGGACCCTTTCATTGAGCCGATTATAGGTCTCGGCTATAGTGATACGCCAGCCCCATCCCATGGCCACACCCACACCCACACCTACACCGACCATCAAGGCCGCCCGGCCCACCGCCGACCGCCGGCTCGAGCTCACCCAGGTCCTCGCCGACCTCGTGGCGGACGGGCTGGTGCCGAAGGACGCCTCGGACCAGCTGGTGGCGAATCGCCGCTTCGCGCGCGGCGACACGCACCCGCTGGTGGTGATAGCCGATCAGAAATGGAAGGACCCGCGGAGCCCGCGCAAGCTCCTGCACCTCGAGACGCTCACCCAGTGGCTGGCCGAGAAGGTCGAGCTGCCCTACCTGCACATCGACCCGTTCAAGATCGACTTCGCGGCGGTGACGAAGACGATGTCGAGCGCCTACGCCGAGCGCTACCGCATTCTGCCGGTGGCGATCAGCACGCGCGAGGTGACGATCGCGGTGTGCGAGCCGCACCTGCGCGAATGGGAGGAGCAGATCCGCCAGGTGCTGCGGCTCGAGGTGAAGCGTGTCATCGCCAATCCCCTCGACATCCAGTCCTACCTCGTCGAGTTCTACAACCTCGCGCGCTCGATCAAGGGCGCGACCGCGAAGGACAAGGGCGCGATCAGCGACATCGCCAACTTCGAGCACCTGGTGCAGCTCGGGCGCAGCGGCAAGCTCGACGCCAATGACCAGCACATCGTCCACATCTGCGACTGGCTCTTCAACTACGCCTTCCAGGAGCGGGCGAGCGACATCCACCTCGAGCCGCGCCGCGAGGTGAGCAACGTGCGCTTCCGCATCGACGGCGCGCTGCACCAGGTGTACCAGATTCCGACGCCGGTGATGGCGGCGATGGTGAGCCGCATCAAGATCCTGGGGCGGATGGACGTGGTCGAGAAGCGCCGCCCGCAGGACGGCCGGCTGAAGACCGTGACGCCGGACGCCGACGAGGTCGAGCTGCGGCTGTCCACCATGCCGACCGCGTTCGGGGAGAAGCTCGTCATGCGGATCTTCAATCCCGAGAACCTGGTGAAAAACTACCGGGAGCTCGGCTTCACCGAGGACGATGAGCGCAAGTGGAGCGAGATGGTGAGCAACCCCCACGGCATCATCCTGGTCACCGGCCCCACCGGCTCCGGCAAGACCACCACGCTCTACTCGACGCTGAAGCAGCTCGCCGAGCCCGATGTCAACGTGTGCACCGTGGAAGACCCGATCGAGATGGTCGAGCCGGCCTTCAACCAGATGCAGGTGCAGCCCTCGATCGGGGTCGACTTCGCGAGCGGCATCCGCACCCTCATGCGCCAGGACCCGGACATCATCATGGTCGGCGAGATCCGCGACCTTGAGACCGCCGAGATGGCGATCCAGGCCGCGCTGACGGGCCACCTGGTGCTCTCCACGCTGCACACCAACGACGCGCCATCGGCGATCACGCGGCTGCTCGACCTCGAGGTGCCGTCGTACCTGCTGCAATCCACGATACTGGGCGTCATGGCGCAGCGGCTGCTGCGCACGCTGTGCCCGAACTGCAAGGAACCGCACGATCTCGACGACTCCTCGTGGGAGCATCTGGTGTCGCCCTGGAAGGCCGCCAAGCCCAAAGGCTCGACCTACGTCGCCAAGGGCTGCCTCGATTGCCGCATGACGGGCTACATGGGGCGCGTCGGCATCTACGAGACGATGGTGATGACGCCCGAGCTGCGAAAGGCGATCACGCCGGAGACCGATATCGCCGCGCTGCAGGACAAGGCGTACAAGGACGGCATGCGGCCGCTGCGGATCGCCGGCGCGATGAAGGTGGCGCTCGGCCTCACCACCGTGGACGAAGTGCTGCAGACCGCGCCGCCGCCGACCGGCGACCGCAGGCTGCACCCTCGCTGACTTGAGCAAGAAACGGGTGGCGCGGCCGCCGCGCACGCCGTATCCTGCCCCGCATGAAGCTCGATGACACTCCTCTGGATCGGATTCCGGCCGCCAGGTCAGGCGCGCGGGACTACGAGCGCGTCGCGCGCGCGATCGAATACCTCCGGCGCAACGCCGCGGGCCAGCCGGACCTCGTTGCGGCAGCGCGGCACGTTCACCTGAGCGAGCACCATTTTCAGCGCCTGTTCACGCGCTGGGCCGGCGTCAGTCCCAAGCGCTTCGTCCAGTTCCTCACGCTCGAGCACGCCAAGGCCCGCCTCGCGACGACGCGCGGGGTGCTCGACCTTGCGGGCGCGGTCGGCCTGTCCGGGCCGGGTCGCCTGCATGATCTCTTCGTGACGCTGGAAGCCGTGTCGCCGGGTGAATACAAGGCGAGCGGCGCGGGGCTTGTCATCCGTTACGGCGTGCATGAATCGCCGTTCGGCGCGGCGCTGGTCGCAATGACGCCACGCGGACTCTGCGGGTTGCACTTCGTCGGCGACGCGGCCGCAGGCGCCGGGCGGCTGCGCCGCGACTGGCCCGGTGCCGAACTGCGCCAGGACCCGGCCGCAACCGCCCCGGTTGCGGAGCGCATTTTCCGGCCGCTGTCCTCGCAGCAGGGCCGGGCGCTGGCGCTCCTCGTCAAGGGAACCAATTTCCAGGTGAAGGTGTGGCGCGCCCTGCTCGAGCTTCCCATCGGCTCGCTTGCGACCTACGGTGACGTTGCCGCGCGAATCGGGGCCCCCGGATCCGCACGCGCGGTCGGCACGGCCATCGGCGCAAATCCCGTCGCCTGGCTGATCCCCTGCCACCGCGTGATCCGCGAGTCGGGCGCGCTCGGCGGCTACCGCTGGGGGACCGAACGCAAGGCGGCGATGCTCGCGTGGGAGGCGGCGCACGCAGCGGATCCCGCGGCTTGATAAACTGCGCGTGTCGCCCTCCGGCACACGCCCATGAAGGACACGCTCAAGCCCGGCCTCACCCATCGCTTCCAGTTCCGCATTCCACCCAGCAAGACCGTCCCGCAGCTCTATCCCGAATCGCAGATGTTCCGGGAAATGCCGGAGGTGTTCGCCACCGGCTACCTCGTCGGGCTGCTGGAGTGGGCCTGCATCGAGGCGATGCGCCCGCATCTCGACTGGCCGCGCGAGCAATCTCTTGGCACGCACGTCAATTTTTCCCATCTCGCGGCAACGCCGCCGGGCCTGACGGTGACGGTGGACGTGCGGCTCGACAGGGTCGACGGCCGCAAGCTGAGCTTCTCCATCACCGCCCATGACGGAGTGGACAAGATCACCGAGGGCACGCACGAGCGCGTCGTGATCGACAGCGCCCGCTTCGCCGCGCGGCTCACCGAAAAGGCGCGCGGCGCATCTTCGCGCTAGAGCTGCACGCGTCTTGCAGAAACGACGCAATCGGGCCATGATTCGCATGGCGCCCGGAACTGCCCGCGGCGCGCGCAAGGGAGGAGCACCCAATGACAATAATTCGCAGCCGGTTTTCCCTCGTCGTTTTCCTGCTGGCCCCGCTGCTGCTTTACGCGCCGTTCGCCGCGGCCGCCGAGCCGCCCAAACTGAACGCCGCGGACACCGCGTGGATGCTCACTTCATCGGTACTGGTCCTGTTCATGACGCTTCCCGGGCTCGCGCTGTTCTATGCCGGGCTGGTGCGCATGAAGAACGTGCTTTCCGTGCTCATGCAGTGTTTCGCGATCACCTGCGTGGTCACCCTCGCATGGGTGGTTGTCGCGTACAGCATCGCGTTCGGTGACGGGGGCGCAAGCAACGCGTGGTACGGCGGCTTCGCCAAATCTTTCATGTCCGGGGTCGATTTCAAGGCGCTCAAGGGCACGATCCCGGAGACCGTGTTCGCGATGTTCCAGCTCACTTTCGCCATCATCACGCCGGCGCTCGTTCTCGGCGCCTACGCCGAGCGCGTCAAATTCTCCGGCATGCTGGTGTTCAGCCTGCTGTGGCTGATTTTCGTCTACGGCCCCATCGCCCACTGGGTGTGGGGCGACGGCTGGCTGGGGAAAATGGGGATCATGGATTATGCGGGCGGCACGGTGGTGCACCTGAACGCGGGCATGGCGGCGCTGGTCTGCGCGCTGGTGCTCGGCAAGCGCAGGGGCTTTCCCGAGACGCCCATGCCTCCGCACAACATGACCATGGCGGTGACCGGCGCGTGCATGCTGTGGGTCGGCTGGTTCGGCTTCAACGCGGGCAGTGCGCTCGCCGCCGACGACCGCGCGGGCATGGCGATGCTGGTAACGCACATCGGCGCAGCGACTGGCGCATTCGCATGGATGATCGGCGAATGGATACGTTTCGGCAAGCCGTCGGTGCTCGGCGCCGTGACCGGAATGGTCGCGGGGCTCGGTACGATCACCCCGGCCTCGGGCTTCGTCGGACCGCTCGGGGCGCTCGCGATCGGTGCTGCAGCGGGGATCCTGTGCTTCTTCGCCACCAACTTCATGAAGCGCACGATGAATGTTGACGATTCGCTCGACGTCTTCCCGGTGCACGGAGTCGGCGGCGCGCTCGGCACGATATTGACCGGCGTGTTCGTCGCGTCCGCATTCGGCGGCAACGGCTATCCCGAGAAGGTCACGATGGGCGACCAGGTGCTGGTGCAGTTGACCGGCGTGCTCGCGGTCGCGGCCTGGTCCGGAGTGGTCACCTGGATCCTGCTCAAAGTCACGGACGTGGTCGTCGGCATGCGCGTGCAGGCCGAGGAGGAGACCGAGGGTCTCGACACGGTGCTGCACAACGAGAAAGGCTACAACCTGTAAATCCGGACGCTATCGCGCCGGTTTACATACGCGCGATCGAGGCGGACACTTTGTGCCGCTCATCGCGCGTCCCGCACAGGGTAACCCAAGTGGTGGATTCGCGGTCGAGATGGTCGCTGCAGGCCGTTTCCCCGAGCGTAGTCCCGCCAGTCCAAGCGGAATAAATCGCGGGTTCCGGCCGTTTACCGCAGTCAGAAGCTCAAAAGACTTGCGAGGAGACGTGAGACTCAGCAGTAAAAGACCTCAGGGTCAGACTCGATTAAAAATACATCTCCGCGCCTGCCTTGCCAGGCAGGCGATTGACGGAGTCTCGCCGGTCGGACAGCCGGCGGGGCTCTTCTTTCGCGGCGAGGCAATGGCTGAGTTACAAGAAGCGAGCCTCAAACCTTCAGGTCGGTGATGCGCATGATCGCGACCACCTTCCCGTTATTGATCACATGCTCTGTTTGGCCCTTGTTGCAGGTCCAGACGTAATTCTTCTTGGCCGTAATGGTCTTGCTGTCTTGCACCACCTGAAGCTCGCCTTCGGTGACATGGCAGACCATGGCGTTCGACATCACGTTATTCTCTTTGGTCTTCGCGCCCGGCTGAACGATGACATCGCGCAGCGAGACGGTCTTGTACCCGGGGATCATTGCGGGAGTTTCGCCATAGACACGCTGTACGACACCCGGTCCCCTCGCCATCTCCTTGTAATCTACGGTCTGCGAAGTGGCAGGCCTCACCAGAGCCGCGGAAGCGGCTGCCAATCCGATCTTCAATACTGATCGTCGGCTGAACATTTTCATGATGCACTCCTTAGTTGTTTAGGGGATACGCGCTGTACGCAGTCCGCGGATGCTCACAGCAACCGGAACCGACTACTGTGCCACCATGCCAGGAGATTCGTAAGCGCGCTTTCAGGGCGCATCATTTTTCGCTTAGGTTTCCCTTTATTTTTCCTTTGGGAACTGTGCTACGATCGTTGGCGGTCGGCGTGCGATGAGCGGGAACGGGATCTTGCGCTACCTATTTGAGGACTGTGCTCTCGACACGGATCGCCGCGAACTGCGCCGTGGAACTGCCCTCGTGGCTGTCGAGCCCCAGGTCTTCGATCTCCTTGTACACTTGATCCGGCACCGTGACCGTGTGGTCAGTAAGGATGACCTGCTGACCTCGGTCTGGCATGGGCGCATTGTTTCGGAGTCCGCGCTGTTCAACCGAATCAACGCGGCCCGGAGCGCGATCGGCGATACCGGCGACGAGCAACGACTGATCAAGACACTGCCGCGCAAGGGCATCCGTTTCGTTGGCGAAGTCCGCGAGGACGAAACGCCGACCGCGGGCGTTATACATTCTGGGCCGGCGACGCACCGCGCCCGAACGGTCGACCCCCCGGCACCCGGCGAGGCTCCTTCTCTGCCGCTGCCCGACCGTCCCTCGATCGCGGTATTGCCGTTCGCCAATATGAGCGGCGATCCCGATCAGGAGTATTTCGCCGATGGCATGTCCGAGGACCTGATCACCGGGCTGTCCCGTATCCGCTGGCTGTTCATCATCGCCCGCAATTCGGCATTCGTCTACAAGGGCCGGGCGGTCGATGTGAAACAAGTCTCGCGCGAGCTTGGTGTGCGCTACGTGCTCGAAGGCAGCGTGCGGCGGGCCGGCAACCGGCTGCGAATCAGCGCGCAGCTCATCGACGCGGTGACCGGCGGCCATCACTGGGCCGAACGATACGACCGCGAGCTCGGCGACATCTTCGCCGTGCAGGACGAGATCACGCGCAGCGTGGCCGCAGCGATCGAACCACGCCTGCTGGCCGCGGAGGGCGTTCGGGCCCTTTCGCGGTCCTCGGACGATCTCGGCGCTTGGGAGCAGGTGGCTCGAGCGCAAACGCATGTCTGGCGCCTGACGCGCCTGGACTACGAGACGGCGATCGAGGCTCTCGAGCGGGCGGTCGAGGCCTATCCGGACTACGCGCCGGCACGAAGCCTGCTCGGGTTCTGCCTGGTGTTTGCCGCGCACATGGGGTGGATCGATCGCGAGCGGGGGCTGCGCGATGGCCGCCAACACGCTATTCGCGCGATCGCCCTCGACGACCGCGACCCGTGGGGGCACATCGCGCTCGGCTATTGCGCCATGATGGAACGGCGAACCGAGGAGTCGATTGCGGCGTTGCGTCGGGCACTTAACCTCAATCCGAATTCGGCGGTGGCGCATGCGCATCTCAGCCGCGGCTTGGCTTTCGCGGGGCAGGATCGCGAAGCGATCGAGCATGGGGAAGAAGCCATCAGGCTCAGTCCCCTCGATCCCGAGATGGCACTGTTTCTCGGGGGTTTCGCTGCCGCCAACTATGCTGCCGGGAGATACGCAGAAGCTGCCCGCTACGCGACGGAAGCCACGCGGTTCCGCCCGGGTTTTCAGGGGGTGCAACGGATGCGCTGTGCGAGCCTCGCCCAGACAGGGCGCGTCGATGAAGCCCGGTCGTTGCTTGCAGCGCTCCGACGCGCGCAGCCTCAGCTATCGATCGACTGGGTCAAAGCAAACGTTCCCTACCAGACGCCCCAGTTGATCGAACGCTATCTGGAGGGCCTGCGGAAAGCAGGCCTGACGTAGTGGCTGCCTGGGCCTTCCGTCGAATCGCTCCGCGACGCGCGCCATACCGGGAAACGTCGGATCGGACTACGCTGAGCGCCAATTGCCGTCGCCGTGCTGAAGGCAAAAGGCATGGAGCCTGTTACCCAGTGACCCGCTTGTTTAATGCGCCTTTGACAGAAGGCGCATGCCGCGGTCGAGCCCCTCGAGCGTGAGCGGAAACATCCGCTCGCCCATCAGCTGGCGGGTGGTGCGGATCGACTCGTGGTAGCTCCACACCGATTCAGGCTGCGGGTTGAGCCAGATCGCGTTCGGATACACCGTGAGCAGGCGCTGCAGCCAGACGGCCCCCGCTTCCTCATTGGTATGCTCGACGCTGCCGCCGGGATAGACGATCTCATAGGGGCTCATGGTGGCGTCGCCCACCAGCACCACCCTGTAATCGTGGGGATATGTGTGCAGCACGTCCCAGGTCGCCATGCGCTCCGCCGAGCGCCGGCGGTTGTCGCGCCACACCCGCTCGTAGAGGAAATTGTGGAAGTAGAAGTACTCGAGTTGCTTGAACTCGACGCGCGCCGCCGAGAACAGCTGCTCGCAGATGCGGATGTGGTCGTCCATCGAGCCGCCGACGTCGAAAAACAGCAGCACCTTCACCGCGTTGTGCCGCTCCGGCACCATCTTGAGATCGAGCCAGCCCGCGTTCTTCGCCGTTGAGCGGATGGTGTCGTCGAGGTCGAGCTCGTCGGGGGCGCCGATGCGCGCGAAGCGCCGCAACCGGCGCAGCGCCACCTTGATGTTGCGGGTGCCGATCTCCACCGTGTCGTCGAGGTTGCGGTACTCCCGCTTGTCCCACACCTTCACCGCGCGGCGGTGGCGTGACTCCAGCTGGCCAATGCGCACGCCCTCGGGGTTGTAGCCAAATGCTCCGTAGGGACTCGCCCCTGCGGTCCCGATCCACTTGCTCCCGCCCTGGTGCCGGCCCTTCTGCTCCTCCAGCCGCTTTTTCAGTGTCTCCATCAGCTTGTCCCAGCCGCCGAGCGCCTCGATGAGCTTCTTCTCCTCCTCGGTCAGAATTTTTTCCGCGAGCTTCCTGAGCCACTCCTCGGGAATTATCAGCGTGATCCCTTCCACGTCGACGATGCCCTTGAAGTAGGCGGCGAACACCCGGTCGTAGCGGTCGTAAAACTTCTCGTCCTTCACCAGGCTCGCGCGGGCGAGCCAGTAGAACTCCTCCATGCTGCCGAACGCGACGCGCTTCGCCAGCGCCTCGATCAGCGTCAGGAATTCCTTGACCGAGACCGGAACCCCGCCGTCCCTAAGCTTGAGGAAGAATTCAATCAACATCTATTGAACCGCCAAGACGCCAAAATGCAATCAAGAACAATTCGAGAATCTAACACTTAAGCATTCAACTTCGGCAGGGAACTGAGCAATCGATCTCTATTTGAGTTGTATTTTTTTGAAAGCCTTTTGGCGTCTTGGCGGTTCAATTGGATTTTCTGCGGGACATGAAGACCAAGCGCTCGAAGAGATGCACGTCCTGCTCGTTCTTCAGCAGCGCCCCGTGCAGCGGCGGGATGATCTTGTGGCTGTCCTGGCTGTGCAGCGCCTCGGGCGGAATGTCCTCCGCCATGAGGAGCTTCAGCCAGTCGAGCAATTCCGAGGTCGAGGGCTTCTTTTTCAACCCCGGCACCTCGCGAACCTCGAAGAATGCATTGAGCGCGTCGCGCAGGAGGTTCTTCTTGATGCCGGGATGGTGCACGCGGACGATCCGCTCCATCGTCTCGTGGTCGGGAAAGCGGATGTAGTGGAAGAAGCAGCGCCGCAGGAACGCGTCCGGCAGCTCTTTCTCGTTGTTGCTGGTGATCACCACCAGCGGCCGGTGCTTCGCTTTGACGAGCTCCCGCGTCTCGTAAACGTAGAACTCCATGCGGTCGAGCTCGCGCAGCAGGTCGTTCGGGAATTCGATATCCGCCTTGTCCACTTCGTCGATCAGGAGCACGGCGGGCGTGTCGGACACGAAGGCGCTCCACATCATCCCGCGCACGATGTAGTTCCGGATGTCGTGCACCCGTGCGTCGCCCAGCTGCGAATCGCGCAGCCGCGACACCGCGTCGTACTCGTAGAGCCCGTGCTGGGCCTTGGTGGTGGACTTGATGTGCCATTCGAACAACGGCCGCCCGATCGCCCTGGCGATTTCGATCGCCAGCAGGGTCTTGCCGGTGCCGGGCTCGCCCTTGACCAGCAGCGGCCGCTCGAGCGTGAGGGCGGCGTTGACCGCCATCATCAAGTCGTCGGTTGCGATATAGCTGTCGGTGCCTTCGAAGCGTTTCATCAGTGTTCACTCGCCAGTCGTCAGTCGTCAGTCGTCAGTCGTCAGTCGTTTCCAACGAGTCTCCCATCGCCCCCAGCGACCGTCAAGAAACTCATGATCTGCGGCGCAGGATCAGCAGGGCCAGGCCCAGAACGGAGACAGCGGCACCGGCGTAGAACGTAACTGCCGCACCCAGTTCGTCCCAGAGCAGGCCGGCAAGGACGCTCGCGATCAGCATCGCGACGCCGCCCACGAGATTGAAGAATCCGAACGCGGTGCCGCGCAAGTGCGCCGGCGCGGCGCCGGCCACCATCGACGCGAGCAATCCCTGGGTCATCCCCAAATGCAATCCCCACAGGACCACCCCGGCCCCGACCGCGGCGAGTCCGCTTGCCAGCGCGAGCACGAGGTCGGAAAGAATCAACACCGCGAGCCCGGCCGCGAGCAGTTTCCCGTGGCTCATGCGGTCGGCGAGGCGACCAAACGGGTAAGCCGACAGCGCGTAGACGACGTTCATGATCACCAGCACCAGCGGGGCGAAGGAATCCGCGAGCCCGAGCTGCTGGGCCCTCAGGATCAGGAAGGCCTCGCTGAAGCGGGCGAGCGTGAACACGCCTCCCGCAACGACGATCCACCAGTACTCGGGGCCGAATTCGCTCAAACTCCGCCACTCCACGGGGGACGCCGGCCGCGGTCGCGCCCCGCCCGCGCCCGGCTCGTGCACGCCGAACACCAGGATCAAAACCGAGACGACCGCGGGAATGACGGCAAACCAGAATACCGCCCGGAAATCCCCCGCCCACAACACCATGAGCCCGATGGCGAGCAATGGGCCAACGAACGCGCCGACGGTATCGAGCGACTGGCGCAATCCGTACGCCGCGCCCCGCATTTCCGGCGGCGTCAGGTCGGCGATGAGGGCGTCGCGCGGTGCGCCGCGTATGCCTTTGCCGATCCGGTCCATGAAGCGCGCGGCGAACACCCAGTGCACCGTCAGTGCGAGCGCGAACACCGGCTTGGAGATCGCGCCCAGGCCGTAGCCCAGCACGGTCAGCCCCTTGCGCCTGCCGAGCCAGTCGCTGATCGTCCCGGAAAAGACCCTTACGATCAGTGCGGTCGCCTCCGCCACGCCTTCGACGACGCCCACCATCAGCGCCGTCGCCCCGAGGCTGGTGACCATGAATACCGGCAGCAGGCTGTGGATCAGCTCGGAGGAGACGTCCATGAACAGGCTGACGAAGCCCAGCATCCACACGGCGCGCGGAATGCCAGTCGAGGACGCCATGGAACGATTCATCCCCCCTCAGGGAAATCAACTTCCCTCCCCCTCAGGGGGAGGGTTGGGGTGGGGGTGGTTTGTAAGGTCGCTCTTGCGGTCGACGTCGAAGAAAATCCCCGGATCGTCGCACTCGATGAGCCGAACCGAGTCGCGGTGGCGCTCCACCACTGCGCGCGCGCCCTGGTCGCCGTCGAGCGCGAGCAACTCGTCGCGCAGCGTGGCGCCAAATCCGACGGGATGGCCGCGTTCCCCCTTGCGCACCGGCGCGGCGATCAGCGCGCCTTGTTCCAGCGCATCGATGACAGTCTTGATCGTGCCGGGCGCGATCCGCGGCATGTCGGCAAGGGCGACGATCCATCCGTCCGCGCCGCGCGCCTGCGCGACACCATGCGCCAGGCTCGCTCCCATGCCGCGCTCCGCTCCCTGGAACATGCTGACTTGGCAGCCCTCCTGCTCCAGCATGTCGTAGAGCGGGAAATCGCCCCAGCGCACCACTGCGATCACGTCGGGGGTCGCCGCCAGCAGGTTGCGCGCGGCGTGGGCCGCGATTGCCACTCCGTCCTCCAGGGGGTGCAGCAGCTTGTCGCCCCCGAATCGCGTGCCCGCGCCGGCGGCGATCAGGATCGCGGCGATGACTTTCTGTTCGCGTGCCATACCGCAGCCGATTATAGCGGCACCACCCCGTCACTTCGTGCCACCCCTCCTCGACCGAGGAGGGGAATTACACAACGCTCCCCTCCTTGCCAAGGAGGGGTGCCTACGTACGCAGGCGGGGTGGTTGGACATGCGCAATCTATAATGCGCCTTCCACCAAGAGAACCAAGAAACCGCATATGCCAAAGTTCTGCGCCAACCTCACGATGCTCTGGAACGAGCTCGGCTTCATGGACCGCTTTGCCGCCGCGGCCAAAGCAGGCTTCACCGGGATCGAGTACCTCTTTCCGTACGAGCACGACAAGGCCCGCCTTGCCGCGGAGCTGAAGAAGCACGGTCTCACCCAGGTGCTGCACAACCTGCCCGCGGGCGACTGGGCGAAGGGCGAGCGCGGCATCGGCTGTCATCCCGACCGCGTGAAGGAATTCCAGGACGGCGTCGCAAAGGCGATCGAGTACGCAACGGCGCTAGGGTGCAAGCAGGTCAATTGCCTCGCCGGGATCCGGCCCCGCAGTAGCGATCCCAACGACGCGCGGGAGACGTTCATCAGGAACCTCCAGTACGCGGCGTCGCGGCTCAAGGACGCCGGCATCAAGCTGCTGATCGAGCCGGTCAACACGCGCGATATTCCGGGTTTCTTCCTCTGCTACTCGAAGCAGGCGCTCGACATCATCACGGCGGTCGGCTCCGACAACCTGTACCTCCAGTTCGACCTCTATCACGCGCAGGTCATGGAAGGCGATCTCGCGCGCACGATCGAAACCAGCCTGAAGCTCATCCCCCACATGCAGCTCGCCGACAATCCGGGACGCAACGAGCCCGGCACCGGCGAAATCAACTACCCGTTCCTGTTCGGTCACATGGAGCGCCTCGGCTACGGCGGGTGGGTCGGCTGCGAATACAAGCCGAAAACGACCACTGACGCGGGCCTCGGCTGGGTCAGGTCGTATCTTGCGCGTTGAACGGCGGTTCTGCTTGACGTAGCGGGAGGCCAGCGACACAATCTGGACTCGAAATTCTCGCGCCGCGTCGCAGCGCGACACCAATAAAGGAGGAGTCATGAACATCATGCGAATCGTGCGGTTATGCTCGCTGGGCATGGCAGCCGTGCTGCTCACCTCGCCCGCATCCGCCCAGTTGATCCGGATCATGAGCGGGCCGCAGGGCGGCTCGTGGTATCCGCTTGCCGGCGCGATCCAGGGGATCGTGCAGAAGGAGGTCCCCGGAACCAACGTCCAGGTAGCGCCGGGCGCCGGCATCTCCAACGTTCTCGGGGTGCAGAACAACAAGGCTGAAATGGGGTTCGGCAACTCGGTTTCGACGTATGACGGGGTGCGGGGCAATGACCCGTTCAAGCAGAAGACCGACAACGTGTGCCAGGTCGCCACGCTTTATTTCCAGTATTTCCACATCGTCGCCCTCGCGGACGCCGGCATCAAGACGGTCACCGACATCAAGGGCAAGGCCCTGACGACGCAGCAAAAGGGCAATACCGGAGAGCAGATCACGCGCGATGTCCTGAAAGTCAATGGCCTGGACTACGGCAAGCTGAGCAAAGTCAATTTCGGCTCTTACACCGACTCGGTGTCCCAGATGAAGGACGGCCACGTCCAAGTCTTCAGCCTGATTACCACGGTGCCGGCCTCGGCGATTATGGACCTTGGCTCGGCGCGCAAAATCAACGTGCTGGCGGTCCCCGACGACAAGCTCAAGGCGTTGCAAAAGATCAACAAGGGTTACGACAAGCGCATCATCAAGGCCGGCAGCTATCCCGGTCAGGACAAGGACGTGCAGACCACGGGCACCTGGACCCATCTCATAATGCGGTGCTCCACGCCCGAGGACCTGGTCTACAAGGTCACGAAGGCGCTCGCCAATAATACCGAGCAGCTCGGCAACGTCGTCGCCGCAGTGAAGGGACTCACGGTGAAAGAGCTCGCGATTGATGTCGGCGTGCCCTACCACCCCGGCGCACGCAAGTTCTACCGCGAAGCCAAGGTCCTCTAGGCAGGCTGTGAGTCACGACGGCGGCGCGAATCGCAGCGCCGCCGTTTTCTTGGATTGTCCGGCCTGAACCATGTGGACGGCTGAACGCTTCGCAAAGGCCGCGATCGCCCTGGTCGCGGTCGGGATGTCCGTCTATCACCTGACGATCGCCTTCATCGGTGCGCCGCAAGCGTTCTTCTTCCGAGGCACGCACTTGCTGTTCGCGATGACGCTGGTATTCCTGCTCTACCCGTCTTTCCGCGGGAAGCCGGTCGAGGGCGCGTTGCGCGACGACGCCGGCGGGGTCATAGGGGCCAAGGCGATGGCGCGTGCGTCCTGGCTCGACTGGATGCTCATCGCGGTTACCGCGACCACCATCTTCTATGTCTGGTGGAACCACGAGCACCTGATCACGCGCTTCGTGTACGTGGAGGACCCGGAAACGATCGAGCTCGTCCTCGGCACGATCTTCACCCTGGTGGTGCTGGAGGCAACGCGGCGCGTGATCGGCTGGGCGCTGCCGGTAACGGCGATCATCTTCCTGATCTACGGACTGTTCGTCGCCAAGGTGCGTCCCGAGCAGATCATCGAGATCATGTACCTCACGACCGAAGGCATCTTCGGTCCCACGCTCGGCGTCTCGGCCACGTTTGTCATCATGTTCGTGCTGTTCGGAGCGTTCATGGAGCGCACCGGCGTGGGCCAGCTCTTCATGGATTTCGCGCTCTCGCTGACCGGCCACACTGCGGGCGGGCCCGGCAAGGTGGCAATAGTGAGCTCGAGCCTGTTCGGAACCGTCTCCGGCAGCGCGGTCGCCAACGTGCTGGTGGACGGTCCGATCACCATCCCGCTCATGAAGCGCTCCGGTTTCCGGCCGGCGTTTGCCGCCGCGGTCGAGTCGGTCGCCTCCACCGGAGGCCAGATCATGCCGCCGATCATGGGCGCCGCCGCGTTCGTAATGGCCGAGTTCCTTGCTGTCTCGTACTTCCAGGTCACGATCTGGGCGATTATTCCGGCGATCCTCTACTACGTCGCCGTGTTTTTCGCCGTGCACTTCGAAGCGAAGCGGGTCGGGCTGCTCGGGGTGCCGCGCTCCGAGATTCCGCGGCTGGGCGGAGTGATGCGCGAGCGGGGCCATCTTTTTATTCCGATCCTTGTCGTTCTGTTCGGCCTGATCGCGGGATACAGCGCGCCGTATTGTGCGCTGGCAGGCACGCTCTCCTGTATCCCCGTGGCGTTGCTGCGGAAGAACACGCGCGCGGGCATCAGCTGGCGAACGGTCTGGAATGCGCTCGAGGATGGGGCGAAGAACTCTATCGCTGTCGCACTCGCGTGCGCCTGCGCCGGCATCATTATCGGCGTCATCACCCTCACCGGCGCTGCGATCAACTTCACCGCGGTCGTCGTGGGCCTGGCCCAGGAGCTGCTTCTCCTCGCGCTGATCCTCACCATGATGGCAGGCATCGTGCTCGGCATGGGCATGCCGACCACGCCCGCCTACATCGTGATGGTGTCGCTGCTGGTGCCGGCGCTGATCAAGCTCGGCGCTCCTGTTCCCGCCGCGCACATGTTCGCGTTCTACTTCGCGATTCTGTCCGCCATCACGCCACCCGTCGCGCTAGCGGTGTACGCCGCGGCGGGACTTGCGAAAGCCAATCTATGGGAGTCTGGCTGGGCGGCGGTGCGCGTAGGGGCCGCCGGCTTCATCGTGCCGTTCATGTTCATCTTCGAGCCTGCGCTGCTGATGCTCAACGGCTGGAATGAATGGCACGTCAGCCTGCTGGCCCTGATATCGGCCACGATCGGGTGCATGTGCCTGGCCTCCGGCCTGCACGGCTACCTGTTGCGGGAGAGCAAGGTCTGGGAAAGGGTGCTGCTCGTCGCCGCCGCCGTGCTGCTGATCAAGCCGGGCTACATCACCGACGTCATCGGGCTCGCGCTGCTTGCGTGCGTGGTGGTCAATCAAAAGTACCTGAGCCCGGCGCAACGCGGCGCACGGTAGTATCTGCCAGGACCATCGATCAATCATATTGGGGGTATCCATGAGCAACATCGGATTCATCGGCCTCGGCATCATGGGCAAGCCCATGGCGGCCAATCTCATCAAGGGCGGGCACACGCTGTTCCTGCATTCGAGGAGCGGCGTACCGCAGGAACTGACGGCGGCGGGCGGCAAGTCCTGTGCCAGCCCGAAGGAAGTCGCGCAGAAGGCCGACATCATCATCACCATGGTCCCCGACACGCCGGATGTGGAGAAGGCGCTGTTCGGACCGAACGGCGTGGCCGAGGGGCTCTCCCGCGGCAAGACGGTCGTGGACATGAGCTCGATCTCGCCAATCGAGACCAAGACCTTTGCGAAAAAGATCAACGCGCTCGGCTGCGAGTACGTCGATGCCCCCGTATCCGGAGGCGAGGTCGGCGCGAAAAACGCCGCGCTCACCATCATGGTCGGCGGCAATCAGGCGACTTTCGACAAGGTAAAGCCGGTCTTCGAGTTGATGGGCAAGAACATCACGCTGGTCGGCGGCAACGGCGACGGCCAGACCTGCAAGGTGTGCAACCAGATCATCGTCGCG
Organism: Burkholderiales bacterium; assembly: GCA_036398235.1. Taxonomy (GTDB): domain Bacteria; phylum Pseudomonadota; class Gammaproteobacteria; order Burkholderiales; family SG8-41; genus SG8-41. Next base: position 4,540 of record DASWHI010000119.1, on the reverse strand, counting down.
CTCAACATCGAAGCGGTAGGCGAAGCGCTGGTATTCGCGGCGAAGGCCGGCGCGGATCCCGCCCGGGTGCGCCAGGCCCTGATGGGGGGCTTCGCCGCTTCGCGCATCCTGGAAGTGCACGGTGAGCGCATGATCAAGCGCACTTTCGACCCGGGGTTCCGGATCGAGCTGCATCAAAAAGACCTGAGCCTCGCCCTCTCGGGCGCGCGGGCCATGGGCGTGAGCCTGCCGAACACCTCCACCGCGCAGCAGCTTTTCAACGCGTGCGCGGCGAGCGGGGGTGCGAAATGGGACCACTCCGCGATGGTGCGGGCGCTCGAGAAGCTGGCCAACTACGAAGTCGCCAGATAGACGCTGCTCGACGCGGGTTCGGCGCGTGCTGCCCGATTTCGAACGGCGCCTCGTCGAGCGATTGCTCGATCGATTCTACGACCGCCGCCTGCTCGCGCACGTTCAACATCAGATCCGGCTCCATCACACGATCCGCGGCAACTCCATCACGCTGTTCGAGATTCGCCCGGGCTTTGACCAATCCGCGGTATGGGTGAAGACCCCGATCGCCCGGTTTCGGTTCGATGCCGCGACGGGCCTCTGGTCGCTATACTGGCACGACCAAAATCGGCGTTGGCGGCCCTACGAGGACCTGGCGGCTACCCGGAAATTCGAAGCGCTGCTCATCGAAGTCGACCGCGATCCCACCTCGATCTTCTGGGGGTGAACCAAGTGGGCGAAAATCGTAAAGGCTTCCGGCGCGAAGGCGGAATAGAGCTAGAATCCAACCATGACTGCAGTTGCCGAGCAGGTTGCCGTTGATCTCGCCCGCCAGCGAGAGGTGGTCGCTGCGCTGGCCGCATTTCTTCCCGCCCCTTCCATCCTGTTCGATTACGAAGACGTCAAGCCCTACGAGTGCGACGGACTGACGGCGTACCGCCAGGTTCCGATGGTGGTCGCGCTGCCCGAAACCGAAGAGCAGGCTTGCCGCATTCTCAAGACCTGCCATGCGCTCGGGGTGCCGGTGGTCGCACGCGGCGCGGGAACCGGGCTCTCGGGGGGGGCGCTGCCCCTCGGCAACGGCGTGCTGCTCTCGCTCGCAAAATTCAAGCGCATCGTCGAGATCGACGAACGGGCACGCACCGCCCGCGTGCAGCCCGGCGTGCGCAATCTCGCGATCTCGGACGCGGTCGCGCCGCTCGGGCTCTATTACGCGCCGGACCCCTCGAGCCAGCTCGCGTGCACCATCGGCGGCAACGTCGCGGAGAATTCCGGCGGCGTGCACTGCCTCAAGTACGGGCTCACCGTCCACAACATACTGAAGCTGCGTGTCGCGACGGTGGAGGGCGAAATCGTGGAGGTCGGGAGCGAGGCGCTCGATGCCGCCGGCTACGACCTGCTCGCGCTCATGACCGGGTCAGAGGGCCTGCTCGGCGTGATCCTGGAAGTGACGGTCCGGCTGCTGCCGAAGCCGGAGTACGCGCAGGTCGTGATGGCGGCGTTCGACGACATCGAGAAGGCCGGGCAGGCGGTGGCGAGCGTCATCGCCGCCGGCATCATCCCGGCGGGCTTCGAGATGATGGACCAGGCCGCCACCCGCGCGGTGGAAGGCTTCGCGCGCGCCGGCTATCGCACCGACGTCGCCGCGGTCCTGCTGTGCGAGACCGACGGCACGCGCGAGGAAGTCGCCGACGAGATCCGGCGCGTCCAGGACTTGATGGAGACGAATGGCGCGGTGCAGACGGAAGTCTCGCGCGACGAGGCGCAGCGGCTGCGCTTCTGGGCCGGGCGCAAGGCGGCCTTCCCCGCCGCGGGGGCCATCTCGCCCGACTACTATTGCATGGACGGCACGATCCCGCGCAGGCGCATCGGCGAGGTGCTGCGCAAGATCACGGAGCTCGAGGCGAAATACGGGCTGCGCTGCGCGAACGTGTTCCACGCGGGCGACGGCAACCTGCATCCGCTCATCCTCTACGATGCGAATCAGCCCGGCGAGCTTGCGCGCACCGAAGCCTTCGGCGCGGAGATCCTCGAGCTGTGCCTCGAGGTCGGGGGCACGATCACCGGCGAGCACGGTGTGGGCGTCGAGAAGATCGATTCCATGTGCGTGCAGTTCAAGCCAGCGGAGCTCGAGACCTTTCACCGCGTGAAGCGCGCTTTCGACGAGCGTGGCCTGTTGAATCCCGGGAAGGCGGTGCCGACGCTCACGCGCTGCGCGGAGTACGGCCGCATGCACGTGCACCGCGGACAGGAGAAATTTCCCGACCTTCCCAGATTCTAGTACCGATTACCCATTACTCCGGTCGCGGCCGTCCGGCGTGCAACTCGATCAGGCTCCGGTTGACAAGCCAGTTGCACGCGCTCACAATTTGTCAGCTTGTCTGACAACTTGCAGCCGTGGTCACCCTCAAGTCCGTCGCCCGCCCCCATTGCCTCGCGGACGAGGTGGCGCAGTCGCTGACTGCGCATATCCTCGCCGGTGACTGGAAGCCTGGCGACCGCCTCCCCACCGAAATGGAGCTGGGCGGGCAGTTCGAGGTCAGCCGGGCCGTAGTGCGCGAGGCAATTTCGCGCTTGAAGTCCGAGGGTTATGTCTCGACCCACCAGGGCAAGGGCGCATTTGTGGCGGAAGACCCGGGGCTCGTCGCATTCCGCCTGGATCTGGACGCCGGAACGGGCGCGGCGGCCACCGAGGACCTGCTGGAGCTTCGCACCATCGTCGAGGAGGCGTGCGCCGAGCTCACCGCCCGGCGCCGCACCGCGCGCGACCTGGCGGCCATGCGCCGCGCGCTCAAAGACATGCGTAGCGCCTACCGCGACGGCGGGCTGGGTCTCGAAGCCGACATCCGCTTCCACGAGGCAGTCGCCACCGCTACCCATAATCTGGTGCTCCAGCGCTTCATGCAGTTCGTTGGCCGTCATATTCGCGAGGTGATCCGCATGGCGCGTCTGTCCGTTGCGAGATACGAGGACAAGCTGTCCGAGGTTGACGGCGAGCACGTGGTCATCCTGAAGGCGATCGAGAAGCGCGATCCGAAGGCGGCACGGGCAGCCGCCCGCCTCCACATCGAGAACGGCGCGAAACGCCTCAAGCTGCGAACCAAGACCTAAGCGAAAGAAACCTGGCATTTCCTATGACAATGGCAGTACAACAGATTGCGGTTGATCTGGCGCAACAACACCGGGTCGTGACCACGCTGCGCGCTTTCCTTCCCGAGTCCTCCATCCTGTTCGCTCACGAGGACGTCAAGCCCTACGAATGCGACGGGCTGACCGCCTACCGCCAGGTCCCGATGGTGGTCGCGCTCCCTGAAACGGAGGAGCAGGTCTGCCGCATCCTCAAGACCTGTCACGCGCTCAAGGTGCCCGTGGTCGCACGCGGCGCGGGTACCGGGCTTTCGGGAGGTGCCCTGCCCCTCGGCAATGGCGTGTTGCTGTCGCTCGCGAAATTCAAGCGCATCATCGAAGTCGATGAACGGACGCGCACCGCCCGCGTGCAGCCGGGTGTACGCAATCTCGCGATCTCGGATGCGGTTGCGCCACTCGGGCTCTATTACGCGCCGGACCCCGGAAGCCAGATAGCCTGCAGCATCGGCGGCAACGTCGCCGAGAATTCCGGCGGCATCCACTGCCTCAAGTATGGCCTCACCGTCCACAACATCCTCAAGCTGCGCGTGGCGACCATCGAAGGCAATATCCTGGAGATTGGCGCCGATGCGCTCGACGCTTCTGGCTACGATCTGCTTGCACTGATGACCGGCTCGGAGGGCATGCTGGGCGTGGTTACCGAAGTGACTGTGCGGCTGCTCGCGAAGCCGGAATACGCCCAGGTCGTAATGGCGGCGTTCGATGACATCGAGAAGGCCGGCCAGGCGGTGGCCAATGTCATCGCCGCCGGGATTGTCCCGGCCGGCTTCGAGGTGATGGACCAGGCCGCTACGCGGGCGGTGGAACAACTCGTCAAGTCCGGCTACCGCACGGACGTCGCGGCGGTCCTGCTGTGCGAGGCCGACGGCACGCGCGAGGAGGTCGCCGATGACGTTCGGCGGGTCCGGGACGTAATGGAGAAGAGCGGCGCCGTGCAGACGGACGTCTCCCGCGACGAGGGCCAGCGGCTGCGCTTCTGGGCCGGGCGCATGGCTGCGTTCTCCGCGGCGGGGGCGATCTCACCCGACTACTACTGTATGGATGGCACCATTCCGCGCAAGCGCCTTGGCGAGGTGCTGCGCAAGATCACGCAGCTCGAATCCAAGTACGGCCTCCGCTGCGCCAACGTGTTCCACGCGGGCGACGGCAACCTTCATCCGCTCATCCTCTACGACGCGAACCAGCCGGGCGAGCTCGAGCGCACGGAAGCCTTCGGCGCGGAGATACTCGAACTGTGCCTCGAGGTGGGCGGCACGATCACCGGCGAGCACGGCGTCGGTGTCGAAAAGATCAACTCGATGTGCGTGCAGTTCAAGCCCGCCGAGCTCGAAACCTTCCATCGCGTCAAGCGCGCTTTCGACGAGCACGGGCTGCTCAATCCCGGGAAGGCGGTGCCGACGCT
>DASWHI010000118.1:0-9946 GCA_036398235.1 Burkholderiales bacterium | reverse complement strand
TCGCCGGCAAGGGCGACGCACTTCTCGGTGCTGATGCGAAGAAAGATGGGGCCGCCCACCGGGGTGCGCAGCGCGGGGTGGGCGGTCGCAAGCACGAGCTGGTCGCCGACCGCCACCTGGAAGTCCACGGTGTCGCCGAGGAAGACCTTCGCGCTCACCGTGCCGGCGCAGACGTTGGGGCCGTCCGGGCGGGTCTCGGAAAGCTCGATGTCTTCCGGCCGCACCGAGAGCGCCACGGCGTCGCCCGCCTTGAGGGGATCCACCGACAGGCCGTGGAGCTCGCCCAGCGCCGTACCGAGCCGGTAATGATTCGCGCCGTCGGCCGCGACCACCTTCGCTTCCAGCAGATTGGTCCGGCCGATGAAGTCGGCGACGAAGCGGCTGCGCGGCCGCTCGTAGATCTCGCGCGGGGTTCCGATCTGGATGATGGCTCCCTCGTTCATCACCGCGATCTCGTGCGAGAGCGCGAGCGCCTCGGTCTGGTCATGCGTGACATAAACCGTGGTCACGCCGGTTTCGCGCTGGATGCGCTTCAACTCGAAGCGCATGCGCTCGCGCAGCTTCGCGTCGAGGTTGGACATCGGCTCGTCGAGCAGCAGAAGCTGCGGCTCCATCGCGAGCGCGCGGGCGAGCGCGAGGCGCTGCTGCTGGCCGCCGGAGAGATTGGTCGCGGGGCGGTCGGCAAGATGATCCATCGCGACGATGCCGAGAACCCGCATCACCCGGTCCTTGATCTCCTTCCCGGAAAACCTGCGCCGGCTCACCTTCAGCGGAAACGCCGCGTTCTCGAACACGGACATGTGCGGCCAGATCGCGTAGGACTGGAACACCATCCCGATGTTGCGCTCGTTCGGCGCGACGAAGACCCGGCTCGCGGAGGAGTAGATTGAGCGCCCGCCAAGCGCGATCTCGCCGGATTGCGGCCGCTCCAGCCCCGCGATCGAGCGCAGCGTCGTGGTCTTGCCGCAGCCGCTGGGCCCGAGCAGCGTGAAGAGCGCGCCCTCCGGCACGTCGAAGGCGACATCGCGCGCGGCGCGCACCGGCCCGTGCTCGGTCGGATACTCGGTGTGAAGCCCGCGTACGCTCAACATCTCACGCCTCGCGCACGCCGAAGCGGCTGCCCGCGAACTGGGCGATCATCACCATCACGAAGAGGAGCACGATCAGCATCACGCCGAGCGCGGAGAGCTCCACGTACTGGCCGTTCTCCCACAGCTCCCAGATCATGATCGAGACCACCTCGGTGCCGGGGCTGTAGAGCAGTATCGAGCTGGAGAGCTCGCGCAGCGAGACGATCGCGATGTAGATCCAGCCGGCAAGCAGCCCGGGCTTCAGGAGCGGCAGCACGACGCGGAAGAAGGTGGACGCCCAGGAGGCGCCGCTCATCGCCGCCGACTCCTCCAGCTCCTTGTGGATCTGCACCATGGACGCCGTGTTGTAGCGGATGCCGTAGGGCATGAAGCGCGTCACATAGGCGAGCAGCAGGATCCAGATGGTGCCGTAGATGCCGACGTTGACGTTGAGGTAGAACACCATGATCGAAAGCCCGAGCACGAGTCCCGGGAACACGATCGGCAGCGAGGCGAGGTTGTCGAGGAGCCACCGCCCCGGGATCTTCGTCTTCACCACCATCCAGCAGATGACCGAGGTGACCAGCATGATGATGGTCGCGGCTCCGAGGCACAGGATCAGGCTGTTGAGAATCGCGCGCGCGAACGTCGGATGGTCGAGGATGAAGCGGTAGGGCTCGAGGGTGAGATTGGCGAGCGCCGCGGCGGAGGGCACGCTGTAGAACTTCTGGATCGAGGACCATACCAGGATGAAGAGCGGCGCCGCGACGATCAGCAGGAAATAGGCGATGAAGATCGCTGCGGTCACGTAGCGCCAGCGCCCGAGGTCGATGCGGCGCGGGCGGAAGCCCTTGCCGGTTACCGTCGAGTAGCGGCTCCCCGACGCGGAGAGCCGCGACTGGAACCAGACGCCGGCGGAGGTGAGGAGGAGCAGCGTCACCCCGTAGGCCGAGGCGAGCCCGATCTGGCTCGGGTAGCGGTGAATCGCCTCGTAGATTGCGGAGGTGAAGACGAAGATCCCGGCCGGCATGCCGAGCAGCGCCGGCACCTCGAAGGACTCGATCGCGCGCACGAAGAGGATCAGCAGCGTCGCGAAGATCGCCGGCCACGACAGCGCGAGCGTGATGCGCCGCACGATTTGGCCGAGGCTCGCCCCGCTCATCGCGGCCGATTCTTCGAGAGCGGGGTCCATCGAGCGGAACGCCGCGGTCATGAGGAGAAACGCCATCGGCGAATAGTGCAGGCCGTCCACCCAGATCATGCCCCACAGGGTGTAGACGTTGAAGAACACATAACTGGTGCCGAACCAGTGCTGCAGCAGGAGGTTGAAGATCCCGATCTTGGGACTGGCGAGCATGATCCAGGAGATGGTGAAGAGGATGCCGGGGATGATCAGCGGAACCATCGCGAGCCCGAAGAACAACCGCTTGAACGGCGTGTTGGTGCGCTCGTTCATCCACGCGAGCGCTGTGCCGACAACAAGCGAGAACGCGGCGGTACCGACGGCGAACGCGAGCGAGTTCAGGAACAGCCGCGCCGTCTGCACGCTGGTGTACGCCGCGGCGTAGTTGCCGAGCGTGAACACGGCGGGCTTCGCCGCCGTGTGCGGCGTGAAGAAGCTCTGCCACAGGAGGAACCCCAGCGGGATCACCGCGAGGTAAGCGACGGCGGCGACGCAAACGCCGAGGATCACCCATTTCAGGTCGATCCTGAAGCGCGCGGCGGCTGGCCGGTCAGCGACTGCTTCCAAGTCTCCTCCGAAACAATTTTCACCCCCACCCTATCCCTCCCCCCTCAAGGGGGAGGGAAATTCTCCTTCCCCCTCGCTCAAGGGGGAGGGAAATTCTCCTTCCCCCTCGATGGGGGAAGGTTGGGATGGGGGTGGAGCTATTTGTGCTTGTGGTGATGCCCATGATCGTGGGGAAGGTCGTGATCGTGGTCGTGCGAGTGCCCGTGGTGAGGGTGATGGTAGTGCACCGGGCCGTGGTAGAGGTTGTACTCGCCGGGATCGTTCGGATGGCGCGGGTCCTCGCTGAAGAGGAGCGACTTGATCGTGACCGGGACCGTGTGCGAGGGGAGGCGAATGCGGCCGAGGTCGATGTAGTCGAGGTCCCACAAAGTGACGCCGTCGATCACCAGGATCTCGTTCGCAAGTTTCAGCTCCTCGCGCAGGATCGCGCCGAGCGTCTGCGCGATGTCGCCGTCGAGCACGAGATAGAGCGGCTTGCCGCTCGCGAGGGTCCGTGGCAATCCCGCGACGATGCCCCGCGCGAAAGCGGCGATGCGCGGGTAGGACGGCGCGCCCGCCCAGCGAAACGCGAGCGCCACCTCGGATGCGCCCTCTTCGAGGTCGAACGCGGTGAAGTGCGCGTGGATCGCCCGCGCCAGCGCCTCCGGCACGATTTCCTCGCCGCAGGTATAGGGTGGCTGCAGCACCTGGAGATTCTTGCGCGGCAGGAGATCGCCCGGGCTCGAGATGTAGATGGTGTTGCCGGAGAGCTGCACGCTGTACTCGGAGGCGCCGACTGCGGTCGCACGGATGCATTCCCCCGGCGGCAGCAGCGGCCACGGCAGCGCCCCCTTCCCGAGGCGGCGCGCGATCGCCTCGCCGAGGAGCTTGCCCATGTCGCCGAAGTCGCGGGACTCGCGCGCGTACACGTATTCGGCCACTCCGCCGGAGAACATCACGCCGTCGATGCGCCCGAGATCCGCGATCGGATCGGTGAGATACAGGTGCTCGACCGCGTGCGGGAGCGGACGCTTCGCGATTGCCGCAAACAGCGCGTCGGCCATCCATTCCGCCACCCGCGCCATGTCCGCGCGCGCCGCTCGATCCCCGGTCTTCCAGTCATAGCCCGCCTGCGCGGCGTGGTAGCGTCCCGCCGGATCGAGGCGCACGATGCGCTCCGACTCATCCACCACCTGCAGGCGTCCGCCGATGTGCACCGCGGCCATGGCTTCGATCCTGCCGCCTGCCACCACCGCGAGCTTGGTCGTGCCCCCGCCGATGTCCACGTTGAGGATGCGCTTGCCCTGGTCGTGCGATACGCGCGCCGCGCCCGAGCCGTAGGCCGCGAGCATGGCCTCGAGATGATGGCCGGCCGCGGTGCAGACGAACTCTCCGCCATTCTCGGCGAGAAGCTCCGAGATCGCCTGCGCGTTCCGCCGCCGCAGGGCTTCCCCCGTCAGGATGACGACCCCCGAGTCGATCTCGTCCGGGTGCAGCCCCGCCTTCGCGTAGGCCTCATCGATGATGTCGGCGAGCGCCTCCTCGTCGATGCGCTCCTCGTCGTGGTACGGAGTGAGCGCGACCGGCGACTGGAACAGGGTCTCGCGCGAGACCACGCAGTAGCGGCTGGAAAGGTCTTCGCCCAGCCGGCGCAGGTGGATGCGGGAGAAGATCAGCTGCGTGCCCGCGGAGCCGATGTCCATGCCGACGCTCGTGAGCGAGACGTGGTCCTGGAGCCACAGGCCGCTCCCCTCGGGACCGCCCTCGAGCCCGAAGTCGTCGTGGTCGTGGTCGAACGCCTCGTCGCCCTCGTGGGAATGGGCGGTGTCGGTCCCGTACTGGTGGTCGGCCAGGCTGTGGCCGGGCTTCTTCGGCGCGTTCTCGTTCTCCGCCATCAGCGGTAGAGCTCCGGATACTTGGCGCGGACTTTCGCGGCGAGCTCCGGCGAGCTCTGGCACACCTTGGGGAAGGTCTCGAGGCGCTCGTAGGGGCGGCAGGCGTCGATCACCATGCGCGAGTTGTAGGGCAGGCTCTTGTCGGTGACCAGGGTGTCGAGCCGCGACGACCAGCAGTGGTCGAGGAGCGTCGTGCGCGACTTCGGGTCGCAGCGCGTGCCCATCGCCCAGATGACGTCGTGAATGTCGGTGGGGTCCACGTCGTCGTCCACCACCACGATCCAGCGGCTGATGTAGCCGACCGAGGCCACCTGCGAGGCGACGAGCCCCACCTGGGTCGAGTGCCCGAAGTAGCGCTGCTTGACCGACACGACGCAGAACGTCCGCCCGCCGCCGGCCTGGTGCAGCCATGCGCCCTTCACGTCCGGAATGCCGGCGGCCTCGAGCGCGTCGAGCAGCGCCGCCGAGCGCAGGAAGCAGCGCTCGAAGAGGTGCGAGTGCGGCGGCTTCTGGCTTGCCGCGCAGGTGAGGATCGGGTCGTTGCGGTGGTAGACGCGGTTGATGCGGATCAGCGGCTCCTGCTGCGCGTCCCCGGCGTAGTAGCCGTGCCATTCGCCGAACGGGCCTTCGAGCGTGGTCTCAGTCGCCGAGATCTCGCCCTCGAGCACGATCTCGGAGCGGACGGGGAAGGGCAACCCGGTTGTCTCGCCCTCGACCAATTCCATCGGACGGTCCATCAGCCCCCCGGCCCATTCGTATTCCGGCATCGAGTCGGGCATGGTGTAGCCCGCTGCAAGATAGGTGACGGGATCGGCGCCGACGATGATGACGACCGGGCAGGGCTTGCCGGCCTTCAGGTACTTGTCGCGGTGGATCCGGCCCTGCTTGCCATTCGAGATGTAGGACGCGCAGGTATCCGGGCCCATCGCCTGCACGCGGTAGGTGCCGACGTTGACGCGCCCGCTGTCGGGATCGCGGGTGACGACGCCGCAGGCGGTGCCGATGTAGCGGCCGCCGTCGTCCTCGTGGTGGATCGGCACCGGGAACTTGAGCATGTCCACTTTATCGCCGCGCAGGATGTTCTCGAGCACCGGGCCGCCCTTCACCATGCGGGGCGCGATGCGCTTGACGCCCTTCTTGATGTGCCTGCGGTAGTGATCGAGCATTTCCTTGCGGTTGTCGGAGAGCGCGGGCTCCATGCCGAGCACGAGCGAGAGCCGGTAGGGCGAGCCGAACATGCCGTAGGCGCAGCGGAACCCCCTCGGGTAATCGGGAATGCCGTCGAACAGCAGCATCGGCGATTTCTCGACTTTCTGGCGGTAGAGCACCTCGGTCACCGCGCCCAGCTCGCGGTCCCAGTGCGCGTTCTCGACGCGGGCGAGCTCGCCACGCCTGTCGCAGGCGGTGATGAATTCGCGCAGGTCATTCTGGAAGGTGGCGCCGTTGCCGGCGTCCGCGCGTTCCCCTCTCGTGGTGGTGCCAGCGGCGGTCTTCGTGGACATGGAACCCTCCTCAGCCTCGCCCGGCCGGATAAAATTGGATATATTAGTGTACGCCCGTTGGCAGAACAAACGCGCTGCGAGCAGCCAGGACCGCTGGCGCTGCGCGGCGCCTGCAACCGGAAACCAGGGAGGAAATCACCATGAGATCGATGTTGGCACTCGTTATTTTGGGCGCGCTCGCTGCGGCGCTAGCGCCGGATTCCGCGCGGGCGCAAGCCCCGGCCAAGGGCGCGGAAATACTCTCGTACCAGGGACCGGACCGCGAGCAGCGGCTGATCGAGCAGGCGAAACAGGAAGGCTCGCTTGCGCTCTATACCTCGCTCGCCCCGACGGAATCGAAGCCGCTCGCGGCGGCCTTCGAGAAGAAGTACGGCGTCAAGGTCGAGCTCTGGCGGAGCCAGTCCGAGCGCGTCGTCCAGAGAGTCGTGACCGAGGCGCGCGCGGCGCGCCACGCGGTGGACGTGGTCGCGACCAACGGCCCGCAGATGGAGTCGCTCGCCCGCGAGAACATCCTGACGGTGTTTTTTACGCCCCACGCCGCGGACCTGCCCCCCGCCAGCATTCCCGCGCATCGCCTGTGGATGCCCGACCGGCTGCAGTTCTTCGTCGTCGGCTACAACACCAACCTGGTGAAGCGGGAGGATCTGCCCACGAGCATCAAGGGATTCACCGACCCGAAGTGGAAGGGCATGCTCAGCGTCGAGGCGGGTGACGCAGAATGGATGGCGACGCTGGTGAAAAAGTGGGGCGAGGCCGACGGCATGGCGGTTTTCCGCAAGCTCTCGGAACAGCAGCCCATGGTGCGCAAGGGCCATCCGCTCCTCGCCCAGCTCATCGCCGCCGGCGAGATCCCGGTTTGCCTCACTGCCTACAGCGCCAACGTGGAGACGTTGAAGCGCAAGGGTGCACCCATCGATTTCGCGCCCATCGACGCGGTGGCGCGGACGCAGGGCATCGGCATCTCGAAAAATGCGCCGCATCCTGCGGCGGCCCTGCTGTTCATCGACTTCGTGCTCTCCGCCGAGGACGGGCAGCGGCTCTACGAGTCGATGGGCCGGCCGCCGGTCAACCGCAAAGTCAAGTCGAAGCTCACTGACTTCGAGCACACCTATCTCGACATCGGCGCGGTGCTGGACGAGTCGGAGAAGTGGGACAAGCTGTGGGAAGAGCTGTTCCTCAAGAAATGAACTCCTTCCCCCCTTGCGGGGGAAGGTTGGGATGGGGGGACCGTTTGCGCAGCACGTTTGACCCCCCACCTCAATCCTCCCCCACAAGGGGGGAGGATGCTTGCTGAAGCTTGGACGCTCCTGCCGGCACTACACACCCGGTAAACTCGGACTAACCAAAGAACAATGGAAAACTTGCCGCACGACTGGCTTGCACTGATTACGCTCGTCTTCTTCCTGGGACTGAAGCACGGGCTCGACCCCGACCACCTGGTCACGATCGACGGGATGGCGCGCTTCAACGCCGTCCGGCGCCCGCGCCTCGCGCGGCTCTCGGGGCTGCTGTTCTCGCTTGGCCACGGCGCCGTCGTCACGCTCCTCGCCGCGATCCTCGCTACCGTCGCGCGGGAATGGCAGGTGCCGCAGTGGCTCGAGCTGACCGGCGCCGGATTCTCGGTCCTGTTCCTCCTTGCGCTCGCCGCGGCGAACCTCGTCGCGGTGTTTCGCGCGCGCCCCGGCGAGATCGTGAGAACCGTGGGCCTGAAAAGCCGCTTGCTCGGCAGCCTGGTGGAGACGAGCCACCCGGCGGTCATCGCCTCCGTGGGCGCAGCGTTCGCGCTCTCGTTCGACACCATCAGCCAGGCCGTGCTGTTCTCGATCACGGGCTCGAGCCTTGCGGGCTGGACGTTCGCCGCCGCCCTGGGGCTCGTGTTCACCACGGGCATGATCGCGACCGGCGCGGTAAACGGCTATTGCATGAGCCGGCTGATCCAGCGCGCGGACCGGCGCGCCGCGATCGCCTCGCGCATCATGAGCCTTGCGGTGGCTGCCCTGAGCCTCGCGGTCGCGGGCCTCGGCATCGCCAGGCTCTATCTGCCTGCGCTCGACGCGAACCTGGAAAGCCTGGGACTCACGCTCGGCGTTGCCGTCGTCATCGCCATGTTCCTGGCATTTGCGCTGGCGATGCGCTCCGCGCAACGCGAGGGTCTGAGAGCGTGAGTGCGGGAGAAGAAAGCGCGCCGGCATTCTTCCGGGATCACGCCTTTTGCACCGCGCGTGGCGGCGCGACGTGTGAGCCGCCAATAGCGGCGTTCACGCGTGGCATGACTTCGGTGGCCATCAGCTCCATCGAGCGCCGCGCGAGCTTCGGGTCCACCCAGTCCATGCCGGGGTAGACGATCTCGCCGAAATCCCCGACCTGCTCGCGCAGCTTCAAGATCTCGTCCACCACCTTGTTGACGGTGCCGGAGATCACCAGCCGGTCGAGCACGTAGTCATCGGTTAGCTCGGCGTCGGGCTGCGCTTCGTGCGTCTTGAACACGATGTGGCGCCTGGAGATGGTGAGCTTCACGCGCAGCTGGTGCCAGTAGAAGCGGTAGGGGCTCGCCGCATCGCGCTTACCGTAGCGCTCGGCGACCTTGTCGTCGTCCGCGACGAAGATTGTGCGCGCAATGCGCCAGTCGGCGGGGTCGGCCGTCGTCCCGGCGCGGCGCTTGCCCTCCGCGTAGTTCGCCCAGTGCGACGGCAGCCAGTGCGGGAGCAGGAAGTTGGCCGAGAGCGGGTGGAAGTCGCGCTCTCCCATCGCGATCACGCCTTTCGAGTGGGGCGCGACCACCGTGCCTACGATCTCGGGCCGCGGCTTCTGGTAGGGCTTGTACATGACGCCCTTGCCGATGTCCGCGACGAACGTCTTCGCGGTCGTCACCTTGAAGCGGTTGCCGGGCAGGTCGATCTCATAGGGCGGGTCGCGCTCCCAGATCTGGAGGATCACGTCGATCGCCTCGGCGAAGAGCTTATTGCGGTCTTCATCGATCATGCCGAGCGCCTCCGCATCCGAGCGCAGGGCGCCGGGGCTTACGCCGAAGATGAAGCGGCCCTGCGCGAGGTGGTCGAACATCGCCGCGTGCGCGGCGATCACCACCGGGTGCGACTGCGAGAGGTTGGAGGTGCCGGTAGCGAGCTTGATCGTTTTCGTCGCGTGGATGAGCGAAGCGAGGAAGATGAAGCTGTTGGTGATGTTCTCCGCCTGGTCGGTCAGGTGCTCGCCCACGAACGCGTCGTAAAAGCCCAGGCGGTCGGCGAGGATGATCATCTCGCGGTCCTCCTGCAGCGTGACTGCGGGGTCGCGGTGCAGGGGGTGCACCGGCATCATAAACAGGCCCAGCTTCATGACGGGCAGACTCAGAGCAGCCTGGAGCGGAACGGCTTGCCCGCCCTCTGTGCCTTCTTCCGCTCCTTTTCTTCCTCGAGGATGTCGGTGAACTGGCGCACCGCGTTGGAGAGGGTCGGCCAGCCGCAGTAGTGCCCGACCTGGATCATCACCTCGATGATCTGGCGCCGGGTGATGCCGAGGCGCATCGCGCTCAGGTAGTGGGAGTGATTGCCCGTCGGTCGTGCCATCGCGATGTTTGCGGCGAGCGTGACGAGCTGGCGGTCGCGCAAGCTCAATCCAGAACGTCCCCAGACGTCGCCGAAGAGATGCCCGACCGACATCTCGTACATCTCGGGGGAGAGCGCCTTCTGGTTCAGCATCAGGTTCTGCCGGCCCATCCGCTTCAGCACCCGCATGCCGCGCTCGAAGCGG
>DASWHI010000117.1:0-70980 GCA_036398235.1 Burkholderiales bacterium | reverse complement strand
TTGCGTATCCGCCACGCTTCCTGCCCCGCCCTGCCCGAGAACCGCGCCTGGTCCATGAGGCGCTCGGGGTGCCTGGCGAGGATATCCTCCTTGGTGAAGAACCGCGAATAGCTCTGTCCCACGATCTCCGCCGCCGAGTATCCGAGCAGCCGCTCGGCGCCGATATTCCAGTTCCTGACCGCCCCGCTGGCGTCGAGCTGGCACACGGCGTAATTGGTGATGACATCGGCCATCAGGCGGAAACGCTGCTCGCACAGGTATTGTGCTTCCTTGATCGATTCGAACCGGCGGACCTCCTCTCTCAGCGATTGCGCTTCGCGCGTGACGAGCTTAAGGCGGTCGACCTGCTCCTTGAGCGAGCCTACCATGAGCGCGATCACCGGGCAGGCGACCACGATCACCATCATCTGCCGCCAGTCGAGCTCGGAATAGCGGAAGGGATAGAGCGGGTGCGAAAACAGGACAAAGGAGCAGAACAGGACGATCGCGGCGCTCAGCATGCCGGCCATGCCGCCCGCGAGGTAGGTCGAGGCCGCGACCGTGAACAGCAGCAGCACGCTCGGATCGGTGATGGCGCCCATCTTGCGCCATAGAACCCCGACCACGAGCACGGATAGCAGCGTAATGACGCCGGATCCCACATACCGCACCCAATGGGACGAGCGTCCCAGCAGCGTGTCGGCGACCCATTCCTGTATTGGCATAGCCTTCCTGGCGACGATTTTCCGTCACCACGCGCAAAAAGCCGGACACTTGACCCCGGTATGGGCCGTGTCTGCGGCAATGAGGCAGAGCTATGCAATAACGGTGCCAGAGGACTGGCTCCTCGTGGCACCGCAGGGTACAGTGGGAATTTGCCCCCCGCAGGCCTGCTGACCCGCAAGGGAGACGACGCTTCAGACGCGTTCGAGGATCGCCGCCATGCCCTGCCCGCCCCCGATGCACAGGCTGACGAGGGCGTAGCGACCGCCCGTGCGCTGCAGCTGGCGCGCGGCGGTCAGGGCGAGCCGCGCTCCCGAGGCACCGAGGGGATGACCGACCGCGATTGCGCCGCCGTTGGGATTGACCCGGCTGTCGTCAAACCCAATGCCGAGCCCCTTCAGGCAGGCCAGCACCTGGGCGGCAAACGCTTCGTTGATCTCGATGATGTCCATGTCCTTCAACGCAAGGCCGCTCCGCGCGAGGGCCTTCTTGGAGGCCGCCACCGGGCCGATGCCCATGATCTGGGGCGGCACGCCGGCCGCCGCGGTGGCGATTAAGCGGGCGAGCGGTTTTACTCCCGCTTTCTCGCCGGCCGCCTTCGAGCCGAGGAGCAGCGCCACCGCACCGTCGTTGACGCCTGAGGCGTTTCCGGCGGTGGTGACCCCGCCCTCGTAGAGCGGCCGCATCCGGGCGAGCGTGTCGAGGTCGGTCCCCGGCCGCGGATGCTCGTCTTCCGATACCGGGGGCACCGGCCCCTTGCGCGTGGGCGGCAATTCGACCGGCGCGATCTCTCCGGAGAAGAAGCCCTCGCCCTTGGCGATGCTGTAGCGCTGCTGCGACCGCAAGGCAAAGCGGTCCGCCTCCTCGCGCTTGATCTCGTATTGGCGTGCCAGCGTGTCAGCGGTCTGTGGCATCTGGTCGTCGCCAAACTGCTTGACCAGTTTGGGGTTGGAGAAGCGCGGCCCGATCGTGCTGTCGTAGAGCCTGATATCGCGCGCGAACGCGGATTCGGCGCGGCTCATGACGAGCGGCGAGCGGCTCATGCTCTCCACCCCGCCGGCGAGGTAGACATCGCCCTCGCCGGCCGTGATCGCGTGGGCGACGTGCACCACGGCGCCCAGGCCGCTCGCGCAATTGCGCTGGAGCACCGTTCCGGGCGTCTCGATCGGCAGGCCGGCCACGAGGCCCGCATGGCGCGCCACGCAGCGGCTGTCCTCACCACCCTGGTTGGCGCAGCCGACGACGATGTCCTCGATCTGCTCCGGCTTGAAGGCGGTCCGTTTCATGAGGTTGCGCATCGCGTCGGCGAGCAGGTCGTCGGGGCGCACCTTGGCGAGCACGCCGGCATGGCGGCCGAACGGCGTGCGCAGCCCTTCGTAGAGATAGGCATCGAGCATGGCAGTCTCCTTTCAGGACATCGTAACGAGCGCGGACATCAGGGTTCGGGGGTCAGCAGCGACACGCCCAGTTTTGCGCGGCGCGTGAGCCAGATATTGGGGCGGTAGCGCGGGTCACCGTAAATACGGTGCATGGACGACAACACCTTGTATACGCGGTCCGGTCCCAGAACGTCGCCGAACCGGAACGGGCCGTTCGGATAATTGAGGCCGAGCGTCACCGCCTTGTCGATGTCGGCCGGCTCGGCGGTGCGGCTCTGCGCGATCGAGCAGCCGATGTTGACGATCATGGCCACGATCCGCTGCGCGATGAAGCCGGGGCTGTCGCGGCATACCGTGACCGGCACGCCGTCGGCGGCAAGCAGTCCGTGTGCCGCGTCGCGGTAGGCGGCCCCGGTTAGCGGCGTGCCCATGATAGTGCGGCGCTTGACCATCGGGAACAGGGTATCGACGGCTACCGTGCGTTTGGGATCGAGTCCCTGTTCCACCGCGCAGGTAGTGGCATCCTCTCCGATGGGAGTGATCAGGATGAGCGCCCCGGTGCTCGGCTTCGCAGCGGCCTCGCGGCGCGCGCCGAGCTTGCTCAACAATTCGGCCAGCGCTGCATGGCCCTGCGCCTCGACCGGGCTCACCCAGACACTGTCGGGACGCGCTGCGGGCGCACGCGGCTCGGCAGGGACGAGCGGCTTCATCTCCGCGTCGTATTCGTAGAACCCGCGCTTGGATTTGCGCCCCAACACCCCGGCCTCGTAGCGGCTGCGCATGATGAGGTTGGGCCGGTAACGCGGCTCCTCGAAGAACTGGCGATAGATCAGCTCGGACGCGGGATGCGTCACGTCGAGCCCGGTCAGCTCCATCAGCTCGAACGGGCCCATACGGAAACCTCCGACGTCGCGCATCACGCGGTCGACGTCGGCAAAGCCGGCGACGCCCTCGTAGGCGAGATGCGCCGCCTCCAGCGTAAAGCCGCGACCGACCTGGTTGACAAGGAAGCCGGGCGCATCCTTCAGCCGCACCGGCTCGCGGGTCATGCGGCGCCCCACCGCCATCAGCGCTGCGCCCACCCACTCCTCGGTCCGCAGCCCGTCGATGACCTCCACCAGTTTCATCAGCGGCACCGGGTTGAAGAAGTGGAAGCCGGCAAGGCGCTGCGGCGTCTTGAGCTTCGAGGCGATAGTGGTAACGGAGAGCGAGGATGTGTTGGTTGCGAGTATGCAGTCCGGCGCGACGACGCCCTCGAGCTCGGCGAACAGCTTCTGCTTCGCTTCGAGGTTCTCGACGATGGCCTCGATCACCACCTGGCACGATTTCATGTCCGCCGGCCCGCCGACGATCCTGATGCGGTCGACCGCCCCCACCGCCTCGTCCTTCGTCATCGTTCCCTTTTCCGCCGCGCGCGCGAACATTTTCTCGATGAACCCGCGCGCCTCCTCGGCCGCGCCCGGCCGGCTGTCACTCATCAGCACCTGCATGCCGCCCCCCGCGGCGACCTGGACGATGCCCCGTCCCATGGCGCCAGTCCCGATCACGCCGACCGTGAGGTCGCGACGATTCGCGTCAAAGGGCATGGCGTCGTTCCGGGGTCATCATGTGATCCGACGGCATGGTGCTCCCACGCCGCCGCCTGCATCAACGGCCTTTGAACTGGGGCTTGCGCTTCTCCATGAAGGCGGCCTGCCCTTCGCGGTAGTCCTCGCTCGCGAAGCAGGCGTCCACCATGCGCTGGCAGAGGACGAGATCGCGTTCCGTGGAGTCCTTCTGTAACTCGACCAGCGAGCGCTTCACCGCGGCGATGGTGAGCGGAGCATTATGGGCGATGGTCCGCGCGTAATCCTCGATGAAACTTTCGAGTTCGGCGCCCGGCACTACGCGGTTGACGAGGCGCATCTGCAGCGCCTCCTGCGCGGTGAACTGGCGGGCGGTAAAGAAAATCTCGGCGGTGTACGCCGGGCCGACAACCGAGGCGAGGCGCTTCACGCCCTCGAAGCGATAGCCGAGGCCCAGGCGCGCCGCCGGTACGCCGAAGCGGGCATCGTCCGCAGCGATGCGCAGGTCGCATCCCACCGCGATCGCCACGCCGCCCCCGATGCAGTAGCCCCGGATCATCGCGATCGTCGGCTTCGCACATTCCCGCAGCGCCTGATTCGCAGCATCCGCCGCCGCGTTGTATTCCTTTACCGCTTCCGCGCCGCTGCGCTTTTCCTTGAACTGAGAGATGTCCGCGCCGGCGCTGAAAGCTTTCTCACCCGTGCCCCGGAGGATGATCACGCGCACCTCGGGATCCTTCGTGTACGCCTCGAGCACGAGGGGCAGCGACTGCCACATTTCGTACGAAGTCGCGTTATGGCGCTCGGGGTTGTTGAAGACGATCCAGCCGATCGCGCCGTCCTTGCGGGCGATGAGCTTGTCCGTGAGGGAGTGCGCGGGTGCGGCAGGGTGATTCATTGCTCGTTACCTGTGCCTGCGCGCCGCCCGTGTCAGCGCACCACCAGCACCGGGACCTTGGAATGCAGCAGGACTTTCTGGGTTTCACTGCCAAGCAGCAGGCTCGATAGGCCGCGGCGCCCGTGCGAGGCCATCATGATGAGATCGCACTTCCTCTTGCGCGCGGTCCCGATGATCTCCTGATACGGCATGTCGCTCGCTACGCTCAGTGTCGCGCAGCGCACCTTTCTCGAGCGCGCCTGGCGCGCAATCGCCTCGAGCAACCGCGTCGCGCGCGCGCGCGACTCGTCCTCTAGGCGTTTTTTCAAGACCGGACTGAGCGGCGCAAAGCCTTCGTTTGCGAACGCCTGGAACGCGGGCACGACGTGCAGCGCCGTCACGCGGGCCTTGATCCTTCCCGCGAACTGGATGCCGATCCTGACTGCCCGGTCCGACAGCCTGGAGCCGTCGGTCGGCAGCAATATGTGCTTGAACATGGGCCCTCCCTGCCGTGATGCCGCTTGACCCCTCACCCCTTCCCCCTCTCCCGAGTGGCGAGGGGAAATGGACAGCGGTAAACGTCCCGTCAGTTTACCGAAGGCGCATCAATGCGCCTTGCCCAGCCGATGAGCGGGGACGGGAAGCGCGACAACCTCGATGCCTTCCTCGCGCAGCGCGGCGACCTCGTCGCGCGATGCCGTGCCGCGGATCCTGCGCTCGGGCGCCTCGCGGTAGTGGATCTTGCGCGCCTCCTCGGGAAACCCCGCCCCGACGTCTTCGGTGTGGCTGATCACGTGCTCGATCACCTTCGACAGCAAGTCGGCGCCGACATTGGAGTACTGCTGCTCGCCCGTGGATGCGGGTTCCGCGCGCGGCGGGCGCTCCTTGCCCGCGGCCCGGATATGGGACGCGTGCGGAAGCCGGGAGATACTGGAGTTGCCGCACGACGGGCAGCTCACGAGCATGCGGCTTGCCTGATGCTCGAAATCCTCGCTCGAGGCGAACCAGCCCTCGAAGCGGTGGCCGTTCTCGCACCCGAGATCAAATACGATCATGAAAAACCTCGACCCCTGTCAACTTGGTGGGCGAGACCGGACTCGAACCGGTATGGCTTGCGCCGAGGCATTTTAAGTGCCTTGTGTATCCCAATTCCACCACTCGCCCGACATCCTGTCCTTTGGCCGGCACCCGCAGCCAGTCTCCAACAGTATCTGACGAGACGTTCCTGTCGCCGGCGTCGGCAGCCATACTACCGCAATAGAACCTGGAGGCGGGGGTCGGAATCGAACCGGCGTACACGGCTTTGCAGGCCGCTGCATGACCACTCTGCCACCCCGCCGACGAAATCTTCAAAACAGAAAAGGGAAAGCGAAGCTTCGGTGCAGGCTAACCTTCAGGTTAGCCGAAACCAAAACCATTAACTTCGCTTTCCCTGAAATTCTGGAGCGGGAAACGAGTCTCGAACTCGCGACCTCAACCTTGGCAAGGTTGCGCTCTACCAACTGAGCTATTCCCGCGTTTCGTATGAAAAATTATAGGTCAGGCGCCCTGCCCTGGCAACCCGCGCGGCGGCAACCGCGGCGCACGACGCCGTGACGCAGCGCCGGCGCGAGTTCGCTCCGAGATGGCGCCCGCTTACCGCTGCGCGCGCCACAATTGCGGAAGAGCGACCTTCAGGTAATACGCCATGGACACGAGCGTCAACACGGCGGCCAGGACGATCAGCCACGTCCCCACCTGCTGCGGCTGGAACGCGCCGAGGGGGTCGTGATAGAGCAGCAGTGGAATCGCCAGCATTTGCGAGGCTGTCTTGACCTTGCCCAGGAACGATACTGCGACGCTGCGCGCTGCGCCGATAGCCGCCATCCATTCCCGCAGTGCCGAGACCGCGACCTCGCGTCCGATGATGATGAGAGCGATGATCGCGTCCACGCGCTCGAGCTGCACCAGGATGATCAGTGCCGCCGCCACCATCAGCTTGTCCGCGACCGGATCGAGAAAGGCGCCGAAGGCGGAGGTCTGGTTGAGCTTGCGCGCGAGCCAGCCGTCGAGCCAATCGGTGATGGCCGCAGCAGTAAAGATGATGGTCGCCACCAGATTCTGATTGGGCACGGACACCCAGCTCTTCTCGAAGTAGAAGATGCCGACGAACAGCGGGATGAGGACGATCCTGAGCCAGGTGAGCAGGTTGGGCAGGTTGAGCGGCATTGCCGATTATCGCCTATTTCTTCAATGCAGCTCGCGATAGATCTTCTCGGCCAGCGCGCGGCCGATGCCCTCGATCGAGGCCAGTTCGTCCATGCTGGCGGCCTGCAGCCCGCGCAGGCCGCCGAAGCGGGCGAGCAGCTTTTGCCGGCGCTTGGCGCCGACTCCCGCGATGTTCTCCAGCGGCGAGCTGCTGCGAGCCTTGCCGCGGCGGGCGCGATGGCCCTGGATGGCAAAACGGTGCGCTTCGTCGCGGATCTGCTGAATCAGGTGCAGACCCGGATGATCGGCTCCCGGTGCAAGCGCATCGGCGCGGCCCGCCACGAGCAGCTGCTCCTCCCCCGGCCGGCGCGCTTGCCCTTTGGCGACCGCGGCCAATGCGACGTCGCTCAATCCGAGTTCCGCGAAGACGTCGGCGGCCACCGCCAGCTGTCCCTTGCCGCCGTCGATCAGGACGAGATCCGGCACCCTGCCCTCGCCCGCCACGATCCTGCGGTAGCGGCGCGACAGAGCATCGCGCAGCGCGGCGTAGTCGTCGCCCGGCTTGACGACGATGTTAAAGCGCCGGTACTCGCCTTTCTGCATCGCCGACGCGTCGTAGACAACGCACGCGGCAACGGCCGCCTCGCCCATGGTATGGCTCACGTCGAAGCATTCGATGCGGTGCGCCGATTCCGGCAGCTCGAGCAGCTGCTGCAGCGCCGCCAGGCGCGCCTCCTGGGTCGCCAGCGACCCCAGCGCCTGGCCGGCGCCGAGCTCGGCGTTTCTTGCCGCCATCTCGAGCCATGCCCTGCGCGCGCCCGCAGGCTTGACCGTGATCTGCACCTTGTGGCCCGCACGTTCGGAGAGCAGATCCCCGAGGGACCGCGCGTCCAGCTCCGCCCCGAGCACGATCTGGGGCGGCACGCCGTGCTGAGAGTAATGCTGCAGCACGAACGCCTCCAGCACCTGCTCCGGGCTGCAGCCCTCCGCGTTGCGCGGGTAGAAGTTCTTATCGCCGAGATGCCGTCCACCCCGGATCATTGCCAGGTTGACGCAAACGATGCCGCCGGCGCGGCCGCACGCGACCACGTCGGTATCCTCGCCGCCCCCGCTCACGAACTGCTTTTCACGCACCTTGCGCAGCGCCGCGATCTGGTCGCGATATGCGGCCGCTTCCTCGTAACGCATGTGCTCCGAGGCGGCGTTCATCCGCGCGGCCAGCCGCTCGATGACCTCGTCCTCTTTCCCCGCCAGAAATAGCGCGGCGGCGGCGACGTCTTCGGCGTAGGCGCTTTCACTGACGAGACCCACGCACGGCGCGGTGCAGCGCCGGATCTGGTGCAGCAGGCACGGCCGTGACCGGTTGCTGAATACGGAGTCCTCGCAGGTGCGGATGCGGAAGGCTTTTTGCAGGAGCTGGATGCTCTCCCGTAGCGCGCCCGCGTTGGGAAACGGCCCGTAGTAGCGGTGGCGCTTGTCGAGGCTGCCGCGGTGGAATCCCAGGCGTGGAAAACGATGCCCGCTCAGCATCAAGTACGGATAGGATTTATCGTCGCGAAACAGTATGTTATAGCGTGGCGCCCACGTCTTGATCAGGTTGCTCTCGAGCAGCAGCGCCTCGGCCTCGGAGCGGGTGACGGTCGTCTCTACGGCCGCCACCTGCTCGAGCATCAGCTGGATGCGCGGCGAGCCCCCGCCACCGGCCTTCTGGAAATACGAGGCGACCCGCTTCTTCAGATCGAGAGCCTTGCCGACGTAGAGCACCTCGCCCGCGCCGCTCACCATGCGGTAGACGCCGGGCAGATGTGGCAGGCTGGCGATGGCGGCGGCGGAGTCGAACACGGTGGGACCTGATAAAATTACGCGCTTTTTTCGGAGAGTATGTCGAAATGGCGAAAGTCCTGGCAACCGAGATCCGCGCCGGCAACCTGATCGAATGGGACAAGCGCGTCTGGCGCGTTCTCAAGTCCTATCACGTCCACGTCGGCGGCCGCGGCGGCGCCTTCATGCAGGTCGAGATGAAGGACATCGAGTCCGGCACCAAGAGGAACGAGCGCATCCGCACCGAGGACAAGATCGAACGCGCCTATGTCGAGCCGCGCTCCATGCAATACCTCTACAACGACGGATCGAGCTACGTCTTCATGGACCAGGAGACCTTCGAGCAGCTCTCGCTTCCGCAGGAGCTGCTCGAGGGGCAGTCCGGCTACCTCGTTCCCAACATCGATGTGCAGGTCAATTTTCACAACGACCGCCCGATCGGCGTGCAGTTGCCCCCCACCGTGACGCTTACCGTGACGGAAACCGAGCCCAATCTCAGGGGCGCGACCGCGACCGGTTCCTTCAAGCCCGCCAAGACCGACACCGGCATCACCGTGATGGTGCCGCAGTTCGTCATGAGGGGCAGCCGTATCAACGTCAACACGGATACCGGCGAGTACATCGACCGCGCATAGCCGTCGGCGGCGAGGCTGCGTGCGCGAATGCGCGCCCGTAGCCGTCAGGCAAGAGGCAGCTCGCCCTCCCGCTTGGCGAGTCCAGCGACCGCCTGCAGCGCGTGCGCGTAGCGTGCGTCCTCGCACAGCCTCGGCATGCCTCCCGGCAGCAGCTTGCCGTGCATGCGGGCAAGCCGCGCGAGACTTACCGCCGGCATCGCATAACCCAGGTTCTCGAGCAGGTCGTCCACCGCCTGCGGGCTGTTGCATAACAAAACCATGTCGCAGCCGGCGCCGAGCGCCGCCCGGGCGCGCTGCGTCACGTCGCCCGCGATACGGGCCCCTTCCATGCTCAGATCATCGCTGAAGATCACGCCGTCGAAGCCGAGCCGGCCGCGCAGCACATGCTTCAGCCACACTGACGAGTATCCTGCCGGACGGTCGTCTACCTTCGGATAGATCACGTGGGCGGGCATGATGCCGCCGAGCCCCGCCTCGATCAGGCGCCGGAACGGCACCAGGTCCGCCGCCTCGATCGCCTCGTAGGTCCGCTCGTCGACCGGCACCTCGTGGTGCGAATCGGCCGCGACGTGCCCGTGCCCCGGGAAGTGCTTGCCGACCCCGTTCATGCCCGCCTGCCGGAATCCGTGGAGCAGCGCGCGCGCGAGTTCCCCGACCACGCGCGGGTCGGAATGGAATGCCCGGTCGCCGATGACGCTGCTTGCGCCGCGGTCGATATCCAGCACCGGCGCGAGGCTCAAGTCCACTCCGTGCGCAAGCAGCTCGGCCGCGAGCACGAAGCCCACCTCCTGGGCCAGCTGCCGCGCCTGCTGTTGTCCATGGTCCCAAGCCCAGCCGAGCTCGCGCATGGCAGGCAGCGCCGCGAAACCGTCGCGGAAACGCTGTACCCGCCCGCCCTCGTGATCGACCGCGATGACGAGCGGCGGGTTGCGCAGGGCGTGGATCTCCTCGGTCAGCGTGGCGAGCTGCCCGGCGCCGGCGTAGTTGCGGCCGAACAGGATCACTCCGCCCGCCAGAGGATGGATGAGCCGCCTGCGCTCCGCGTCGGTGAGGTGGGTCCCTTCGACATCGAGCATCACGGGACCGAGCGGGATGCTGCGCGCCGTCATTCCGCCTCCAGCACCACACAGGCACAGGCAAGGCTCATCTCGTCACTGATCGTGAGGTGATGCCTGACGATGCCGCGACTCAAGACCAGCCGCTCCAGGTTCGGGTGAAACGCGAACCCGGGTTTGCCCGACCGCTCCTGGACCACGCTGATGCACTGCAGCGTCACCGGGTAGCGGAAGCCGGTTCCCATCGCCTTGGAAAAGGCCTCCTTCGCCGCGAACCGGTTGGCGAGGAACAGCACCGGTCTGGCGGACTGGACATAGACCGGCCACTCGAGCGGCGTCAGCACGCGCCGGGCAAAGCGCTCGCCGTACTTCTCCCGCAGCCGCGCGATGCGCTGGGGCTCTACGAGATCGATGCCGATGCCGAGAATCATCGCGCGGACTCGAGCTGCGCCTTCATCTCGCGCACGGCCTGCCCCATGCCCACGAATACAGCCCTGGCAACGATGGCGTGGCCGATGTTGAGCTCGCCGATCTGTGCAATCGCGGCAATCGGCTTGACATTGTCGTAATTGAGCCCGTGTCCGGCGTTCACGCGCAGGCCCTTTCCCGCAGCATATTCCGCGGCAGCGCGAATTCTCGCGAGCTCCCGCCGCTTTCGTGCCGCACCGCCGGCTCCGGCATAACCCCCGGTATGGAGCTCGATCACAGGCGCACCCGTTCTCAACGCGGCGTCGACCTGGCGGCGGTCGGCATCGATGAACAGCGATACTCGGATGCCCGCCGCAGCGAGCTCCCGGCACGCCCGCCCGACGCGCCTCAATGCGCCCGCCACGTCCAGTCCGCCTTCGGTGGTGAGCTCGGCGCGCCGCTCCGGCACCAGGCAGACATCCTGCGGGCGCACGCGCCTGGCGAACGCGATCATCTCCGGCGTCACCGCCGCTTCCAGGTTCATCCGCGTCCGCAGGGCCTTGCGCAAGGCGACGACGTCGCGGTCCTGGATGTGCCTGCGGTCCTCGCGCAGGTGGAGCGTGATGTAATCGGCCCCCGCGTCCTCGGCGGCGCGCGCCGCATCCAGGGGGCTCGGATATTCCGTGCCCCGCGCCTGCCGCAAGGTAGCGACGTGGTCGATATTGACGCCGAGCAGTATCTTTTTCACAGATCTTGCAGGTCGCGCAGCAGCTGGCGGGTGTGCAGGACCTGGTTGCCGAGGCAGTGGTTGATCAGCGTCCGCATCAAGAGCTTGCTCTCTTGCTGTGTCGCCGCGCTGGTGAAAACGCCGGACTGCATGTCGAGCAGTGTCTGGCCCGACAATTCTACCCCGTTCCGCGGGGCGCCCGCCGCACCGACCGGGCCGCGCTCGACGACGTAGACGTAGCTCTCCTCGCGCATCACCGGCTCGCCGCGCTCGACGTCGCGATCGAGTATGACCGCGTAGCCGAGCTCGCGCAGCAGGCACATCTCGAATCGCCGCAGCACCGCCGGGCGCTCGCCGTCGTCCGCGAGCGCAGCAAGCGTTTCCTCATAGACCTGGAACAACTGCTCGTGCGGATCGTCGCGCGGAAGGAGCTTCAGCAGCAGCTCATTGAGATAGAACCCGCAGATCAGCGCCTCGCCCTTGAGCGGGCAGTAGGCGCCCCGCCACTCGGCGCGCGTCAGCGTGCGCAGCTCGCCGCGGCCGCTCCATGACAGGAGCAGCGGCTGGAACGAGAGCAGGACCCCGCGCACCGCCGACTTCGGCCTCCGCGCACCGCGTGCCACCAGCGCCACCCGCCCGTGGTCGCGCGCGTAGGTCTCCACGATCAGGCTGGTCTCGCGGTACGCGTAGCTGTGCAGCACGAAAGCGGGTTGCGCGTCGCGCCGGAGCTTCTCGCTCATTTCGCCTGTCCTGAGCAACGTTGAAAGGCCCTCATCCCTCAGTTATCGAACCCCATGCGCCTGAGCGCGGCCGCGCTTCCCGCCCAGCCGCGGTTCACCTTGACCCAGACCTCGAGGAACACCTTGCCGCCGAACAGCCGCTCCATGTCCCGGCGCGCCTGCGAGGCGATCGTTTTCAGCTGCTTGCCGCCCTTGCCGATTACGATGGCTTTCTGGCTTTCCTTGTCGACCACGATCGAGGCATGGATGGTGCGCAGACCTCCCTCCTCCCGGAAGCGGTCGATCTCGACGGTCGAGGCGTACGGCAGTTCCTCGCCGAGGAGCCGAAACAGCTTCTCCCGCAGCAGCTCCGCCGCCAGGAATCTCTCGTTGACGGTAGTGATGTCATCCGCTCCGTGCACCGGCGGCCCTTCGGGCAGCAGCGCGACGATCGCATCCAGCAACTCGTTCACTTGCCAGCCCTTCTCCGCCGAAATCGGGATGATCGCCTCGAACGCGCGCAGCTCTGAAAGCCGGGCGATGAACGGAAGCAGGCGCTTCCTGTCCCTGATGCTGTCCGTCTTGTTGATCGCGAGGATCACCTTGGGGATGCGGGCCAGCAGCGCGGCGATGGCCGCGTCGCGCTCGCCGTATTGCAGGGCTTCCACCAGCCATACGACGGCGTCGACGTCCTGCAGCCCGGCCGCCACGCCGCGGTTCATGGCGCTGTTCAGGGCGGACCGATGCTCCGTCTGGTAGCCCGGCGTGTCGACGAACACGATCTGCGCGTCCGGCCGCGTGACGATGCCGGTCACGCGCTGGCGCGTCGTCTGCGGGCGGCCGGAAGTGATGCTCAGCTTGCAGCCGACCAGGCGGTTCAACAGCGTCGACTTGCCGACGTTGGGCCGTCCCACCAGCGCGACGCGGCCGGCACGGTGCGCCGCTCCGGCTTCAGGCGCGGTTTGCAAGCTCATAGGCCTGCCGCGCCGCCTCCTGCTCGGCGCTGCGCCGGCTTGCGCCCTCCCCCAACGAGCGGATCCCGAGCTCGTGGATGACGCACTCGACCTGAAACTGCTGCTCGTGCGCCTCGCCGCGCGTCGCCACCACCGCGTACTGCGGCAGCGCGAGCTTCCGCCCCTGCAGGTATTCCTGCAGCAGGGTCTTGGGGTCCTTCCCCGAGAGCGCGGGGTCGATGGCATCGATGGCGCCGCCCAGCAGGACGCGCACCACATTGCGCGCTGCTGTGAAGCCGCCGTCCAGGAATGCCGCACCGACCACCGCCTCCGCCGCATCGGCGAGTATGGAGGGGCGTCGCGCCCCGCCGCTTTTCAGCTCGCCTTCGCCCAGCCGCAGCCGCGCGCCGAAGCCGAATTGCTGCGCGCTGGCGGCAAGCGACTGCTGGTTGACGAGGTTCGCGCGCAGCCGCGACAGCTCGCCCTCGGGAAGGCTGGGGAACTTGTGATACAGCTCGAGCGCCACCACGCAGTTGAGCACGCTGTCGCCGAGATACTCCAGGCGCTCGTTGTGAGCGGGACCGTAGCTGCGGTGGGTCAGTGCCCGGCGCAGCAGTTCCGGGTCGGAGAAGCGATGACCGATGCCGAGATCGAGCTCTCCCGGTTCCATCAGACGGCAAGTCGCGCCATACCGGCCCTATTTGCTCGACGTCGGTTGGTAATCCATGCAGGCGCGGATGTTGAACACGATCGGCACGCACACCGTGTACTCGAAGCTCAGCACCACGCCATCGCCGGACTTGGTGATGATGATGTCCCTGGCCTTCACCGCGCTGATGTTCTCGATCGCCGAACGCCGGTCGAACAGGTCCTCCACGACGCGGCGCACGCCAGAGCGCCCTTCCGGATCGTTGGCGACGGCCTTCAAATTGGCCTGAATCGTCAGGAACTCCATATAGGGCGGGCCGATCTTGAACAACAGCAGCGCGGCGAACACCGCCACCACCGACCACATCAGGAAGCCCGACAGGGTGACGCCTTTCTGTCTACGCATGATCCGTCCTTCTCAATTGATGAGCTGTCCGATGCGCTTGAAGTCGTCGAAATTCCACCAGATCAGGAACGCCTTGCCGACGATATGCGACTCGGGCACGAATCCCCAGTAGCGGCTGTCACTGCTGCTGTCCCGGTTGTCTCCCATCAGGAAATAGTGACCGGGCGGCACGGTGCAGCTGAAGCCCGCCTCATTGTAGGCGCAATTTTCGCGGAAGGGAAAGAGCCGCACACCCGACAGGTGCACGCCGGGAATTTCCGCTTGAAGCAGCACCGCGTGCTGGTGCTCTCCCAGCGTCTCGGTCAGGCGCTGCGCCGCGATAAAGTTATTGCCGGACTCGATGTAGTGATACTCGCCATCGGTCTTGATCCGGATCTCCTCGCCGTTGATCGACAGCCGCTTGTTGCGGTAGGAAATGCGGTCGCCCGGCAGGCCGACGACGCGCTTGATGTAATCGAGCGCCGGGTTCTCCGGGTAGCGGAATACCATGACCTCCCCGCGCCGCGGCGCGTTGAGGTCGGCGACCTTCACGTTGATGATCGGCAATCGGATCCCGTAGGTGAACTTGTTGACCAGTATGAAGTCGCCCACCAGCAGCGTCGGCAGCATCGATCCCGAGGGTATCTTGAACGGCTCCACCAGGAACGAGCGCAGCAGGAACACCACGAGGATCACCGGGAAGAAGCTCTTCGGATACTCCACCCACCACGGCTCGGCCCGGCCCGCGGGGCGCCGCTGGCGCAGCCACCAGCGGTCGAGCGCCCATACCGCCCCCGTCGCGACGAGCAGCAGGAACAGGATCAGCGCGAAATTCATTTTTCCACCTGCAGGATCGCGCGAAACGCCTCCTGCGGAATCTCGACGTTGCCCACCTGCTTCATGCGCTTCTTGCCCGCCTTTTGCTTCTCGAGCAGCTTTCTCTTGCGCGTGATGTCGCCGCCGTAGCATTTGGCGAGCACGTTCTTGCGCATCGCCTTCACCGTCTCGCGCGCGATGATGTGGGAGCCGATCGCGGCCTGCACCGCCACGTCGAACATCTGGCGCGGAATCAGCTCGCGCATCTTGACGGCGAGCTCGCGCCCGCGGTGCTGGGCGTTCTCGCGGTGGACGATCAGCGAGAGCGCATCCACGCGCTCGCCGTTGATCAGGATATCGAGCCGCACCAGGTCGCCGGCGCGGTACTCGAGGAACTCGTAATCGAGCGAGGCGTAGCCGCGCGAGGCCGACTTCAGCCGGTCGAAGAAGTCCATCACGACCTCGTTCAATGGCAGCTCGTAGGTCAGCATCACCTGCCGCCCCAGGTACTGCATGTTGCGCTGCACGCCGCGCTTCTGGTTGCAGAGCGTAAGGACCGGCCCGACGTAGTCGTGCGGCGTCAGGATCGAGGCCTTGATGACGGGCTCGCGGATCTCGGCGACGGCGCCGGGGGCCGGGAGGCGCGACGGGTTCTCGATCTCCAGCACCGCGCCGTCGCGCCTGAGCACCTGGTAGACGACGGTGGGTGCGGTGGTGACGAGATTCATGCCGTACTCGCGCTCCAGCCGCTCCTGCACGATGTCGAGATGCAGCAGTCCGAGGAAGCCGCAGCGGAAGCCGAAGCCGAGCGCCTGCGAGGATTCCGGCTCGTAGCGCAGCGAAGCGTCGTTCAAGTGCAGCTTTTCCAGCGCGTCCCGCAGCGCCTCGTATTCGCCCGGATCGACCGGATAGAGCCCCGCGAACACCTGGGGCTTGATTTCCTTGAAGCCGGGCAGCGGCTCCCGCGCGCGACGCTGGGCGAGCGTCACCGTGTCGCCGACCCGCGCGGCCTTCAGCTCCCTGATGCCGGCGGTGATGAAGCCGACCTCGCCGGCGGCGAGGACATCCTTCTCCTTCGCCTTCGGCGTGAACACGCCCACCTGCTCGCACAGGTAGGTCGCGCCGCTAGACATCAGCAGGATGCGCTCCTTGGGCTTCAATGCCCCGTCCACGACGCGCACCAGCATGACCACGCCGACGTAATTATCGAACCACGAATCGATGATCAGCGCCTTGAGCGGACCCGCCGGATCGCCGGAAGGCGGCCGGATGCGGCTGATTACCGCCTCCAGGATCTCGGGGACACCGTCGCCGGTCTTGGCGCTCACCCGCAACGCGTCGTGCGCGGGAATGCCGATGATGTCTTCGATCTCGCCGATTACGCGCTCCGGCTCGGCCTGAGGCAGGTCCATCTTGTTGAGCACCGGGATCACGTCCACGCCCTGTTCGGTGGCGGTGTAGCAGTTGGCAACGGTCTGGGCCTCGACGCCCTGCGAGGCGTCCACGACGAGGAGCGCCCCCTCGCAGGCCGCCAGCGAGCGCGAGACCTCGTAGGAGAAATCGACGTGCCCGGGCGTGTCGATCAGGTTGAGGAGGTACTGGCTGCCGTCACGCGCGCGATATTCGAGCGCCGCGGTCTGCGCCTTGATGGTGATGCCGCGCTCGCGCTCGAGATCCATCGAATCGAGCACCTGCTCTTCCATCTCGCGCTCCGCCAGCCCGCCGCAGAGCTGAATGAAGCGGTCGGCGAGCGTCGACTTGCCGTGGTCGATATGGGCGATGATCGAGAAATTGCGGATACGCTGCATCGAAAAGGGCACCGGTCAGTGCCCCCAAAGCCGCGTATTTTATCCGAGATCGGAACTAGAGCCTATCATTGAGATAGGCTCTTTTAGCCGGCATCCACCCGCATCGGGATGTAGAGGGAATTGGACCCGCGACGCACCAGCAGCGCAACGATGCTCCCCTTGTCGAACCGGCCCATCATCTGGTTGAACTGCTCGACCGACTTCACGTCCTGGTTGTTGATGGCGAGGATGACGTCGCCGCGGCGCACGCCGGCGCGCTGGCCCGCGCCCTTCACGTTCTCGACCAGGACTCCGCCGGTAACCTTGAGCTCCTCGCGTTGGGCATCGGTCAGGTCGGACAGCGCCAGCCCGTACTGGCTCGGCAGCACGGCCGGCGGCTTGCCGCCGCGCCGCGACTGCCGCGTTGCGCGGTCGTCCTGTATCTCCGCCACAACCACCTGCATGTCACGCGTCTCCTTGTTGCGCCACACCTGCATCGTCACCTTGGCGCCCGGCCGCGTCGCGCCGACGATCCGCGGCAGGTCCTCCGAGGACGCCACCGCCTTGCCGTCGAAGCGCACGATGACGTCGCCGGGCTCGACACCCGCCTTGTCGGCCGGCCCGCCTTTCTCGACCGAATTCACCAGCGCGCCTTGCGGCCGCGCGAGCCCGAAGCCGTCGGCGAGCTCCTTGGTGAGCGGCTGGATCACGACGCCGATGCGTCCCCGCGTCACCTTGCCGGTCGTGCGCAACTGCCTGGCGATGTCGTTGGCAACGTCGATCGGTATTGCAAACGACAAGCCCATGAAGCCGCCGCTCTTGCTGTAGATCTGCGAGTTGATGCCGACCACCTCCCCGCGCAGGTTGAACAGCGGCCCGCCCGAGTTGCCGGGATTGACGGCCACATCGGTCTGTATGAAGGGAACGTAGTTCTCCTGCGGCAGCGAGCGCCCCTTGGCGCTGACGATGCCGGCCGTCACCGTATTCTCGAAGCCGAAGGGCGAGCCGATCGCCAGCACCCACTCCCCGACGCGCAGCTTGCCCGGATCTCCGAAACGGACCGCGGGCAGCCCGCTCGCCTCGATCTTGATGAGGGCGACATCCGTGCGGCGATCGGCGCCTATGACCTTGGCCTTGAACTCGCGCTTGTCGGTCAACTTCACGTTGATCTCGTCGGCGGTCTCGACCACGTGGGCATTGGTGAGGATGTAGCCGTCCTGGCTGATAATGAAGCCCGACCCCAGCGACTGCGGCTGGAACTCGCGTGGCCCCGGCTGAGGGATGAAGCGCCGGAAGAATTCGTAGAACGGATCGTCCTCCGGCAGGTTCGGCGCCTGCGGCAGCAGGGGATTGCGCGCCGACTGCGTCGTGCTGATGTTCACCACCGCCGGGCCCTGCTTCTCGACCAGCTCGGTGAAATCGGGCAGCTGCGCCGCAGCTGCAACCGGCGCCGCGATAAGGAGCAGCACGAGAACTAGGCGCTTGAGCATATTCAAACTCGACAGTCCTGGAAAGTTTCCTGGAATAGCCGCGGCCGGAAGCCGCGGCACGACGCTACCGGGTGTGCCCGCTCCTTAATTCGAGGGAATTGGCGACCTGCATCACCGTCGCGGCGGGCGTTTCCCCGAGCACCGTGACCAGGTGATCCGCCACCGGGCGGACGTAAATGTTGACCGCCCCCTGGTGGGAGAGGCTTTTGACGGGCCGGGTCTTGGGCAGCGGCTCGATGAAAACCGAAATCGCGGCAAGCCCGTCGGAATACACGATGTGGGACACCATCGCGGCGCGTCCGGCGATGGAGCGCTTCAATTCGGTCAGCTTCCTGAATCCGGCTGGCTGGCGCGTCAACGTCCATCCGGTATCGGCTGGCACATCGCTCAACACCAGCGACGATTGATCGACCTTCCAGGTCCGGCTTTTCGCCGCGTAGCGCGATCGCACCTGGTCGCGCGAAAAGCGCCCGCCCAGCTTCACCTCGGTAAAGGCGAACGATTCGAGCGGCTGATTCTTCTCGTTGAAGGTGCGCGCGCGTAACGGGAGCCCGGAGACGGCCTCGGCACAGAACTGGTGGCCGTAACGCAGCCGGTCGCGCGGCGCGAGCACGATCACCTGGCACTCGAGTCCCGCCACGCGGTCCCGGCCGGCGACGGTCACTTCGTAATTTTCGGAGACCCCGCTCAGCTGCTCCGGCAGGAGCGCCGGAAACCGGCGCGCGCTGCGCGGCTCCACGATCACGGTCTTCGTGTCGGGAAGGTAGCAGCTCACCTGGTCGTTGGTGCGGATCACCTCGCGCACCGGCCCGTCGAGGGTCTCCAGCTTCTCGAACTCGCCGCCGGCGGGGTTGACGAAATGTACGATGCGGGAGGTCTCGATGCGGTCGGCATGCTGGTAGACGAACACGCCGCTGTAATTGAGCCGCCGCGACGCGTTGGCCATCTTGCTGAGCCAGCCTGTCCCGTCCAGCTCCGCAGCGGGAACCGGGCTCGCGAATACCAGGAGAACAATGAGCCTCGCGGTCTTCATGCCCCGGAGCGCTCCGGCCTGACGGGAATAGCGTCCGGCTGCCCCATTCCCAGCGGCAAGCCCGGCCCTGCGCGGCAGATTACGCCAACAAGGGAGCGGCACTAGCGATCCTTGACCTGTCGGGAGCTCGATACACCGCGGATATAGGGAGCCAGGCCCTGGAACTCGGTGCTTGGCGAGAATTCCTGATGCGCGATGAGATACTCGTTCATCGTGCCGTCGCTGGGAACGCTGGCAAGCTGCGGCTCGGCGGGGATTGCTGCGGGCGGAGGGGCGATCTGCGGCTGGGCGACTTCGTGGGGGAGAATGGGATTGTCGAAAAATGCCAGCCATCCGACCACCGCAATCGCGGAGAGGGAAGCCGCGGCCGAGAGCGCGTAGGTCGCGAAGCGCCTGACCGCCGGGGGCCGCGGCGCCACCACGGTCGGCTCGCCGGCGAGCCGGCTGGCCAGGCGGCGCTCGAAATCCTGCGACAGGGCGTGCTCGCCCCGCAGCACATCGCCGATCAGATGAAAGGTGTCCCAGCACTGACGCAGCTCCATGTCCTGCTTGACGCGGTCGATCTGCAGGCGCGTTTCGTGCGCCGGCAGCTCGCCATCCATCCATTCCGAGACCCTGTTCATCTCACCATCTCCTGTCCTTCCGGGTGCCCAGCAGCGGCCTCAATCTCGCGGCGATTGCCTCGCGCGCCCGGAATATGCGCGACCGGACGGTGCCGATCGGGCAATTCATTATATTTGCGATATCCTCGTAGCTCAGCCCTTCGATTTCCCGCAGCGTGATCGCAGTCCTCAACTCCTCTGGCAACGCGGCGAGGGTTTGGTTCACGGTTTCCGCCACCTGCCGGCTCATCAGCTCGTTCTCGGGCGTATTGAGATCGCGCAGCTGCTCCGCTTCCTCGAAGCCCTCAGCCTCCTCGCTGTCGATCTCGGTCGTGGTCGGCGCCCGCCGCCCCATCGCCACCAGGTAGTTCTTGGCGGTATTGATCCCGATCCGGTACAGCCACGTATAGAACGCGCTGTCACCGCGAAAACTCGGCAGCGCCCGGTAGGCCTTGATGAAGGCCTCCTGCGTCACGTCCTCGACCTCGGTCGAGTCGCGGATGAAGCGTGACAGCAGCCGGGCAAGCTTGCGCTGGTACTTGCTCACCAGCAGCTCGAATGCATGCTTGTCGCCGCGCTGCGCGCGCTCGACCAGCTGCTGATCGAGTTCGCGATCGCTCATCAAACCCGTCCCTGGCCTTCTTGTTATGCGAGACGAGCGGCAGGCTCGCCATTCAGAACGGCAAGTATACCCGCCCGGACCGCGTCCGGATGCCGCGAAGCCGATCGATAATCCACTGACAGGGCGGCTAAAAATTAGTTCAGTGAGAACCATTCCCGCTCCCCCGTCCGTGCCGCACCCCCTGCGCCCGTCCCCGGCCTGCCGCCCGATTGGGGGCTCAGGAACGGCCTGCGCGCCGGCCGCGAGGAGGGCCCATCCAGAAGAAACGGCGCTCCAAAAAGTCGAAGATCCACTGGACGGCAAGAGCCATCACCGCGGCCGGCACGGCTCCCGCCAGCAGCAATGCGTGATCGTTGACCGCAAGCCCGGCCACGATGCGCTCGCCATAGCCCCCGGCACCGATGAAAGCCGCGATGGTGGCGGTTCCCACGTTGATGACGGCGGCGATCTTGATTCCCGCAAGTATCGTCCGCGCCGCGAGCGGGAGCTCGATCAGCCGCAGGCGCGGCCAGTCGGTCAGCCCGAGGGCGATTGCGGATTGCCGCAGCGATCCGGGCACGCCGCCGAGCCCCGACTCCGTGTTGCGCACGATGGGCAGCAGCGAATAGAGAAACAGCGCGATGATCGCAGGCAGCGTTCCGATCCGGTCGAGCGCGGCGATCAGGAAGGCGAGCAGCGCGAGAGCCGGTAGGGTCTGCAGCACCCCTGCCGCGCCCAGTATCCAGTGGCGCGCGCGCGGCATCCGGTCCGCGCAAACCCCGAGCGGCACGCCGATCGCCACCCCTAGCGCGAGAGACGCGGCGACCAGCCCCAGGTGCTCGAGCGTGAGGCGCCACAAGTCGGGACCGGTCAAGGCGGCCAGAAATGACCGCTGCCCGCCCGCTGCCTGCGGCGCGCCCGCGAATGACGTCTCGAGAAACGCGTTCGCGGCCGCCGCGAACGAGAATCCCCTGAGCTCGACCGCGGCGTTCAGCTCGATCATCCGCTCCACGCTGATACGGCCCGCCAGATGCCGCAGCGCCTCCCACGATCGCGGAAATTGCTGCGCGAAATCGCGACGGTAGAGTATCAGCGCATCGTACGCCGGGAAGAATCGGAGATCGTCCTCCAGCACCCGCAACTGGTAACGCGGGATCTTGGCGTCAGTCGTGTAGGCGTCGACGACGTCGACCTGCCCGGCCGCGAGTGCTTCATACGCGAGCCCGTGATCAAGCCCCCGCACGTCCGTGAACGCGAAGCGGTAAGCCGCCCGCAGCGCCGGCCACCCGTCGCGGCGGTTGAGGAATTCCTGGGACAGCGCGAGCTTGAGGGTGGGGTGCCGCGCCAGGTCGGAAAGGCGCGTGATTTCCAGCTCCTCGGCGCGCGTCGCGCGCATGGCGAGAGCATAAGAATTGCTGAAACCGAACGGCACCGCAGCCGCCAATCCGTGCGGGGCGAGCAGCTGGTTGAGCTCCGGGAGGTCCGGCACGCGCTGCAATCCGAGCAGCTCGAAAGCGATGGTGCCGGTGTACTCGGGGTAAGCGTGTATCGCCCCGCTCCTCAGAGCGGAGTAGAGAATCGCGGTATTGCCGAGCCCCTGGTGGTGCTGCGCGCGCGCCTCCCCCGCTGCCTCAACAGTGCGCGCCATGATCTCGCCCAGGATGTAGGACTCGGTGAAGCGCTTCGAGCCGATGTGGACGACCGGCTGGGCGAGGCAAAGCGCGGGCGGCAGCAGGAGCGCGAGCACGCGCAGCGTGAATTGCGTCATCGCATAGCAGTATGGCTGAAGGCCGGCGACGCTGGCAAAATAGATCGTCCATCCGCCATTGCCCGCGACCCATGCCACCACGCGACTACCCCCTCGAGCCGTTCTGGATGCCGTTCACCGCCAACCGCCAGTTCAAGGCCGCGCCCCGCATTTTGGTAGCGGCCAGGGACATGCATTACCAGACCGAGAGCGGCCAGCGGGTACTCGACGGCACGGCAGGCCTGTGGTGCGTGAACGCCGGACACTGCCGCCCGAAGATCGTCGAAGCGATCCGCCGCCAGGCGGAAACGCTCGACTACTCGCCCCTCTTCCAGATGGGGCATCCCGGAGAATTCCGCGCGGCGGCGCTGATCGCGCAGATGGCTCCCGCGGGGCTCGACCACGTCTTTTTCGCGAACTCAGGCTCCGAGGCGGTCGACACTGCGTTGAAGATGGCGCTCGCCTACCAGCGCGCCCGCGGAGAGGGGCACCGCAACGTGCTGATCGGCCGCGAGCGCGGATATCACGGAGTAGGCTTCGGGGGCATCTCGGTCGGCGGCGTTCCCGCCACCCGCAAGGCCTTCGGAAACATGCTCGCGCGCGTCGATCACCTGCCTCACACCCACAACCTCGAGCGCAATGCCTTCAGCCGCGGGCAGCCGGCGTGGGGCGCGCATCTTGCCGACGATCTCGAGACGCGCCTCATTCCACTGCATGATTCTTCCAACATCGCAGCGGTGATCGTGGAGCCTGTTGCGGGCTCCACCGGCGTGCTGGTTCCCCCCAAAGGCTACTTGGAGAGGCTGCGCGCGATCTGCGACAAGCATGGTCTGCTTCTCATTTTCGACGAGGTGATCACCGGTTTCGGCCGTACCGGCCAGGCGTTCGCCGCGCAGACCTTTGGTGTGACTCCGGACATGATCACCTTCGCCAAAGGTGTCACGAGCGGCACCGTTCCGCTTGCCGGCGTGGTGGTGCGCCGCGAGATCTACGAGACGGTGGTGAACAGCGCGCCGCCCGATACGGTCGAGTTCTCCCACGGCTACACTTATTCGGGCCATCCCCTCGCCACCGCCGCGGCCGAGGCGACGCTTGCGCTCTACCACGAGGAAAAGCTCTTCGAGCGCGCGCGCGAGCGCGCGCCCCGTTTCGAGCAGGCGCTGCACAGCCTGAAAGGAGCGGGACCGGTGATCGACATCCGCAATTT
Organism: Burkholderiales bacterium; assembly: GCA_036398235.1. Lineage (GTDB taxonomy): Bacteria > Pseudomonadota > Gammaproteobacteria > Burkholderiales > SG8-41 > SG8-41. Next base: position 47,636 of record DASWHI010000117.1, on the reverse strand, counting down.
CGGCCTGATGGCCGGGATCGAGCTCGAGCCGCTGCCGGGGAAGCCGGGCGCGCGCGCCTATCAGGCCTTCCTCAAGTGCTTCGCGAAAGGGGTGATGACCCGGGTGACGGGCGACATCATCGCGCTCTCGCCCCCCCTCATCATCAGCCCGGAGCAAATCGACGAGATCGCGGGAACGCTCGGTGCCGTCCTGCGGGAGCTGGCCTAGTGCCGTTCCAACTTGTTTCGCCAAGCTCGAGCTGCTTCCCTGCCCGTGGCGTCTGGATTTACGGGACTCACTCGATTACTCGTAAATAGTTGGAACGGCACTAGCCCTCGCTACACGCGCTGCATGTCGCGCGCGCCGAGCCCGACCAGGCAGTGGTCGATCCACTCGGCGGCAAGCTTTTCCTGCACGGAGTTCTGGCGCAGCCGCGCATCGAGCGCCGTCCAGTCCACGCGGTCGAGCGGCTGGTCCTGGTTGAAGCACGAGAAGACGTAGCTCACCTTGCCGCTCATCTCGTCCACGTGCGGCTGCAGGCACTGGGCGCAGATCTCCTTCATCATGCATTGCATCGGCGAATTGATCGAGCCGATGCCCCGGTGGCCCGGCTTGAGATAGGGCTTGAGGAGGTCGTGCCGGGCGCGGGCTACCGCCCCCATCATGCGGTCCGAGCCGATGGCCATGATGCGATCCGCCGCATTGAACGGGATCGGCTGCTCGCCCAGGCCGCCGCTGGCATACGCGTGCATGCCCTGCACGATGTTGCCGACGAAGCTCCGGTCCTGGGGGCGGTCGGGCGTGAAGCCCGGCTCCTCGTCGCAGCACCACACCACGGCGTCCGCTGCCGCCTCGATCTCCCCGAGCTTGTAGCGGTCAGTCATGTGCTTGTAGCCCGCGAAGTAGAGCACGCGGTTCCCGGCACGCCGCATCGCCTGTCCGATCGAGAACAGCACCGCGTTGCCGAGCCCTCCCCCCGCGAGTATGACGGTTTCGCCTTTCGGAATCTCCGTGGGTGTGCCGGTCGGTCCCATCACCACCACCGGATCGCCCGGCTTGAGCAGCACGCACAGGTCCGAGGAGCCGCCCATCTCGAGCGTGATCAGTGAGATCAGGCCGCGCGCCGCGTCCACCCAGGCGCCGGTAAGCGCAATGCCCTCCATCATGAGGCGCGTTCCTTCGGCCTGCCGGGCGAGCATCTCGAAATTCTGCAGGCGGTAGAACTGGCCGGGCCGGAAGCGCCGCGCCGCGGCCGGCGCCTTCACCACGACCTCGACGATCAGCGGCGTCAGCCGCACCACCTCGTGCACCGTCGCCCGCAGCTCCTGGTTCAGCCGGCCGAAGAACTGCGGGTCGCTCAGCGCCGAGGCCGGCCTGACGCGCTCGAGCACACGGCTCACCACCGGGTAGCCCTGCTTGGCGCTGCCCAGCGCCTTCACCACGTTGCCGAAGTACGAAGGGTGTACGTCTCCGAAATAGCTCAGGAAGCGCCCGTCATTGCGGCGCGCAAGCAGCACCCGCGGCTGCGACGGCTTGGAGATGGCCTGCTCCGCCGCAACCGGCGCGCCGCTTTCGTCGCAGGACTGGAAATACTCGCCGTCGAGCCGGTAGTGTTCCGGGTCCTCGCGCGCGATCACGGTGTTCGGATGGGTGCCGGCCGCGATCAGGAGGGTCCGGGCCGGCAGCTCGACCCTCGATACTTCCGTCCATCCGCCGTCGTCGCCCCGCCGCCGCACCGAAACCCTGAGCGCGCAGGCGTGCCCGTGTTCATCGACTTCCACCGCCAGCGGAACCAGGCCTTCCGCGAACCGGATCCCCTCCTCGAGCGCCTTGTGCACTTCCTCGTGATTGAGCGTGTAGGACGGACTGTCGATCAGTCGCTTGCGATAGGCGATGACGACCCCGCCCCATTCCTGCAGCAGCTCGAGGATGCGCGGCTCGCGGCTTTCCGAAGCGGCGCGCGCGCGCTCAGCGCGCAAGGCCCGTCCGTGCGCGAGCCATTCGTCCGCGATGCCCTGCTCCTCCTGATCCCATGCGATGCGCGCCGCGGTTTCGCCATGCTCGCGCGCAAGCTGCTCGTAGCGCCGCAGGAACTTCTCCACCTGGAGGGGATAGTACGCAAGGGCCTCCGTGGCGGTGTCGATGGCGGTCAAACCCCCGCCGATCACCACGACCGGCAGCCGCAGCTGCATGTTGGCAAGAGAATCCGTCTTCGCCGCGCCGGTCAACTGCAGCCCCATCAGGAAATCCGACGCTGCCCGTACTCCGCGTGCGAGCCCGTTCGGCAAGTCGAGCACGGTCGGGCGCCCGGCGCCGAGGGCGAGCGCGACATGATCGAAGCCCATGGCGAATGCCTCGTCGGCGGTCAACGTGCCGCCGAAGCGCACGCCGCCGAAGAGGGCGAATTCGCGCCGGCGCTCGAGCAGGAGGCGCAGCACCCTGAGGAAATTCTTGTCCCAGCGCACCGTGATGCCGTACTCCGCCACCCCGCCGAAGCCCGCCATGACGCGCCGGTCGAGCGCTTCGAAGAGCCTCCCCATCTCGCGCACCGGCTCGAACGGCGCCCGCTCGCCGCGCGCATCGCTGCCCGACAAACCTTCCGGCAGCGGCTCGATCTTCAGACCGTCGATGCCGACAACCGAGTGCCCGTCGTTCATCAGGTGATGCGCGAGCGCGATCCCCGCCGGCCCCATGCCGGCGATCAGCACGCGCTTGCCGCTTGCCGGCTTCGGAAACGGCGCGCGCACGTTGAGCGGGTTCCAGCGCGTGAGCAGCGAATAGATCTCGAAGCCCCACGGCAGCTCGAGGACATCCTTGAGCGTGCGGGTCTCGGCCTGCGGGATGTCCACGGGGTCCTGCTTCTGGTAGATGCACGATTTCATGCAGTCGTTGCAGATGCGGTGCCCGGTCGCCGCCACCATCGGGTTGTCCACGACGATGATCGCGAGCGCGCCGATGGCGTGCCCCTCGGCTTTCGCCTGGTGGAACTCCGAGATCTTCTCCTCGAGCGGGCACCCGGCCAGGGTGACGCCAAACGGGCTTTTCTTGAAGGAAGCCGCCCCGCGCCCGGTCGCGCCCTTCTCCGGCAGGCCCTTCGAGCACGAATCCTTGCCCTGCTCGTGGCACCAGATGCAGTAGTTCGCCTCGTCGAGCGCGCGCACCAGATCGGCGCCGGCATCGGTCAACTTGAAGCCGTCGCGCCGCCGCAGGTGGTGCGGGGCGAGCCGGTGGCTGCGGTAACCGGCAGACTCATCGCTGACGAGGGGCACGAGCCGCCGCGGATCCAGCTTGGACGGCGCCTTGAACAGCACACCGGACCCGCGGCGCGCCTTGCCTGCTTCCGTATGCGCGGCCCACGCCGCGTAGCGCAGCGCGCGCTCGAGTTGCGTTGCGTGCACCGCTTCGTCCTTTTGCCACTGCGCGACATGACGCGCGTAGGCGAGCTCGGTGAACGGCTCGCCGAATGCCGCTTCGAGCTCGCGCTCGAGCGCCGGGCCGTCGAAGGCCGCCGCTTCCGGCGCCGCGTAACGGTGCATCGCCTTGCGCTGCACGAACTGCCGCTTGACCTGGTAGAGCGGCGCGAGCACGTGATGCTTCGCCGCAAGCGCCTGGACTTCCGGCTCGATGCCGAACAGGCGCGCGACGAACCGTTCCAGATGCGGGGCGAGCGCAAGCAGGAGCTCCGATTCCTGCTTCGGCGCCAGCCCGGCGGGATTGCCGCGCGCATGCACGAGCCGGTCGTGAAGGGTGGCGTCGCTCTCCCTCAACCCCGTGAGAAAGCGCCGGTCGAGTTTCACCAGCCCCTCGCGCGTATAGAGCTCGTCGAAGGTGCAATCGAAACCCGCCGCCGGAATGGAGCGTGAGGCCAAGTGCGCGTGACAACCCTCTAAAAAACTGAAAATTATATCAACCGCCGGGGCGCGGTTTCATAACCTGCCGTTCTGTGCATATGCGCCCTCGCCACACTGCGGCGCCTCGCACCGTCATCCTGGACGGGCGTGCGAGCGTGGTATGCAATAATGAAGGTCCGAATCCGGCGAGCGGCGGCACCCGTGCTTGAAGTGCGCATGACGCAATCCACGCGCCTCCTCCTGTGGGCAATGCTGGCCGTGCTTGCTGCGGTCGTCGCCTACCTGGGATTCCGGGGTTATTTCAGCCCGGAGTTCCTGTTCAACTTCTCCAACGCCTTTTCGTGCTGAGCGGCGACCTGCCGCTCATGCCGCCCCTGGCGTGAGGCTGCGCTCGGCGGCCAGAACCGTATTGGCGATGACCATGGCGATCGTCATCGGCCCCACGCCGCCGGGCACCGGTGTGATGCAGCCGGCGACCGGGCGCACCGAGGCGAAATCGACGTCGCCGGCGAGCTTGCCTCCGGGCAGGCGGTTGATGCCGACGTCGATGACGGCGGCGCCCGGTTTCACCATGTTACCGGTCACGAGCCCGGCCCGGCCGGCCGCGACCACCAGGATATCGGCGCGGCGCGTGTGCGCTGCGAGGTCGCGGGTCCGGCTGTGACAGATCGTCACGGTCGCCCCGCGCGCCATCAGCATCAGCGCCAGCGGCTTGCCGACGATCGGGCTGCGCCCGACCACGACCGCCTCCCGCGCATCGATCTCGACCGCGGCGCGCTCGAGGAGCGCCATCACCCCCCGCGGCGTGCACGGCTCGAACAACGGTTGTCCCACCATGAGGGCGCCCAGGTTGTGCCAGGTCAAGCCGTCGACGTCCTTCGCGGGCGCGACCGACTGCGCCACCAGCGATGCATCGAGAGGTTGCGGCAGCGGGAGCTGCACCAGTATCCCGTGGACCCCGGGATCCGCATTGAGCTTTGCGAGCGTGGCGCGCAGCGTTTGCGCCGGGCAACCCGCCGGCAGCTCAAGCACCTCGGAACGGACTCCGGCCTCCGCGCACGCCCGCGTCTTGTTCCGCAGGTAGATACGGGAGACGGGATTGTCGCCGACGAGCACCGCGGTGAGGGCCGGCCGGATCTTGACGCGACCAAGCGCGGCGACCCGCTCCCTCAACCGGGCGTAGACCTCGCGAGCCGCGGCCACCCCGTCGATGACCCTCGCCGGGCCCGTTGCCCCGGAGGCAGCCATCTCAGCGCGCGGCAGGTTCGCCGGGCGCCGCCGCGGGCGATGCCTCCAGCACCTGAAAGAAGATTTCGTCCTGCCGGATCATGCCGAGCTCGCTGCGCGCCCGCTCCTCGATCGCGTCGAGCCCGACTTTGAGATCGCGCACCTCGGCCTCAAGCCCCGCGTTGCGCGCCTGCAGCCGCCAGTTCGCCTCGCGCTGGGCGCGGATCTGCTGATCCACTTCCCACACCCGGAACCAGCTGCCCTTCCCGAGCCACAACGGATACTGGATCAGCACGATCAGGGCAGCTAGCGCGAGCGTCAGCGCTCTCATCACGTGATGGCCGACGGGCAGCGGGAAGCACCCATTACCGCAGCTGGTAGAACGCCCCGCGGCCGGGATAGCTCGCCGCCTCCCCCAAATCCTCCTCGATGCGCAGCAGTTGGTTGTACTTGGCGAGCCGGTCCGAGCGCGAGAGCGACCCGGTCTTGATCTGCAGGGCATTCGAGGCGACGGCAATGTCGGCAATGGTGGTGTCCTCGGTCTCTCCGGAGCGGTGCGACACCACGGACGTATAGCCCGAGCGCTTCGCCATCTCGATCGCCGCGAAGGTCTCGGTCAGCGTGCCGATCTGATTCACCTTGATCAGGATGGAGTTGGCGACGCCCTTCTCGATGCCCTGCTTGAGGAAGCGCGTGTTGGTGACGAACAAGTCGTCCCCGACCAGCTGGACCTTCCTGCCGAGACGCCTGGTGAGCAGCTTCCAGCCGTCCCAGTCGTCCTCCGCCATGCCGTCCTCGATGCTGATGATCGGGTACTTCTCGACCCACTCCGCGAGGTAGTCGACGAACTGGGCGGAGCTCATGGTCAGTCCCTCAGCGGCGAGGGTGTACTCGCCGTCCTCGAAGAACCTCGTGGCGGCGCAGTCGAGCGCGAGTGCGACCTGGTCCGCGGGCTGGTAGCCGGCGGCCTCGATCGCGTCGAGGATGGTCGTGACCGCCGCCTCGTGCTTGGGCAGCCGCGGCGCGAAACCGCCTTCGTCGCCGACTGCGGTCGCAAGCCCCCGGTCGGCGAGCAGCTTCCGCAACGCCTGGAACACCTCTGCGCCGCAGCGCAGCGCCTCGCGAAACGATGTGAATCCCACCGGCACGATCATGAATTCCTGCATGTCGAGGCTGTTGTCCGCGTGGGCGCCGCCGTTGATCACGTTCATCATCGGCACCGGCATGGCCATGGCCCCGGCCCCGCCCAGGTAGCGGTGAAGCGGCAGGCCCGATTCCTCGGCCGCGGCCTTCGCCACAGCCAGCGACACGGCGAGCACGGCGTTGGCTCCGAGCCGCGACTTGTTCTCGGTGCCGTCGAGCTCGATCAAGGTCTTGTCGACGAAGCTCTGCTCGGTCGCGTCCACCCCGATCACCGCCTCGCAGATCTCGGTGTTGATGTTTTCGACCGCCTTGAGGACGCCCTTGCCGCCGTAGCGGCCGGCGTCGCCGTCGCGCAACTCCACCGCCTCGCGGCTGCCGGTCGAGGCCCCCGCGGGCACCGCCGCCCGGCCCATCACGCCCGATTCGAGCAGCACGTCCGCCTCCACGGTGGGCTGGCCGCGTGAATCGAGTATCTCCCTTGCAATGACGTCAACGATCGCACTCATTGTTGTTCCTGTCGTGATCTGCGTTTGAAATCCGGTAGTTGAAACGGTGCTAGTGCCGTTCCAACTTGTTTCGCCAAGCTCGAGCTGCTTCCCTGCCTGTGGCGTCTGGATTTACGGGACTCACTCGATTACCTGGAAATAGTTGGAACGGCACTAGAGCATGTCTTCGGCGAACCCGCGCTGCTTGACCATGCCATCGAGCGCCTGCAGCGTGCCGAGCAGCGGCTTCATCAGCTTGAGCGGCCACGCATTGGGACCGTCGGAGAGCGCCTTCTCCGGGTCGGGATGAGTCTCCATGAAAAGCCCCGCAATGCCACTCGCCACCGCGGCGCGCGCGAGCACCGGCACGAACTCGCGCTGACCGCCGCTCGCGGTACCCTGCCCGCCCGGGAGCTGCACCGAATGCGTGGCGTCGAACACGACGGGGCAGCCGGTCTCGCGCATGATTGCAAGCGAGCGCATGTCGGAAATCAGGTTGTTGTAGCCGAAGGAAGCCCCGCGCTCGCACACCATGATGTTGTCGCGCCCGCTCGCCGCCCTTGCCTTCTCCACGACGTTGCGCATGTCGCCGGGCGCGAGAAACTGGCCTTTCTTGATATTGACCGGCTTGCCCACGGCCGCGACCGCGCAGATGAAATCGGTCTGCCGGCACAGGAACGCCGGCGTCTGCAGCACATCCACTACGCTCGCCACCGCGTCGATGTCCTCGCTCTCGTGCACATCGGTCAGGACCGGGACTCCCACCTTCTTCCTCACCTCGCCCAGAATTTCGAGCCCCTTGTCCATTCCCAGGCCGCGAAAGGATTTGAGCGACGTCCGGTTGGCCTTGTCGTACGACGACTTGTAGATGAAATGCACGCCAAGGCCGGCGCATATCTCCTTGAGCTCGCCCGCCGTGTCGAGCGCGAGGTCGCGCGACTCCACGACACACGGGCCGGCTATCAAGAACAACGGCTGGTCGAGGCCGGCCTTGAAGCCGCACAGCTCGATGGTGGCGCGGGAGAGCCGCATGCCGCGCTGCGGCGCCGCCGGCTGCGATCGTCGCGGGCGGGAGGTCACCGTAGCGGTCCTTAAGCAATGCTCTTGAGCCGCCCCGGGTCCCCCGGCTTCCCCGCCGCCTGGTCGGGACGCGCGGTGCTCAACGCCGCTTGCACGAACGCCTTGAACAGTGGGTGGCCGTTACGGGGGGTCGACGTGAACTCCGGATGGAACTGACAGCCCACGAACCAGGGGTGGCCGGGCAGCTCGATCATTTCGCACAGCTGGTCCTTGGCCGAGGTCCCGCTCACCTTCAGCCCCGCCGCCTTCAACCGCGGCAGGTAGTGATTGTTGATCTCGTAGCGATGGCGGTGCCGCTCCATGATGCGATCCTGGCCGTAGATCCGGCGCACGGCGGAATCCGGCTCGAGCACGCATTCCTGGCCGCCCAGCCGCATCGTGCCGCCGAGGTTCGATTGCGCGTCGCGGCGCTCGATGCGCCCATCGCGGTCCTGCCACTCGGTGATCAGCGCGATCACCGGGTGGGGGGTGTCGGGGTCGAACTCGGTGCTGTGGGCGCCCGCGAGCCCCGCCATGTTGCGGGCGTACTCGATGACGGCGAGCTGCATGCCGAGGCAGATGCCCAGATAAGGCACGCCGTTCTCGCGCGCGTAGCGGATCGCCTTGATCTTGCCCTCCACCCCGCGCTTTCCGAAGCCGCCCGGCACCAGGATCGCATCCATGCTCTGCAGGCCGGTGGTGCCGTTCTTCTCGATGGTCTCGGAATCGACGTAATGGATCTTGACGCGGGCGCCGGTATGGATGCCGGCGTGGATCAGCGCCTCGGTCAGCGACTTGTAGGATTCGGTGAGATCGACGTACTTGCCCACCAGTGCGATGTTGACGGTGCGCTGCGGATGCTCCAACGCGTGGACCAGCCGCTCCCAGCTCGACAGGTTGGCGGGCGGCGGATTGAGGCCAAGCTTGCGGCACACGATGTCGTCGAGCTTCTGCGCGTGCAGCATGGCGGGAATCTTGTAGATGCTGTCCACGTCCACGGCCGAGATCACCGCCTCCACCGGCACGTTGGTGAAGAGCGCGATCTTCCTGCGCTCGTCCTCCGGCAGCGGGCGGTCGGCGCGGCCGAGCAGCACGTCGGGCTGGATCCCGATCTCGCGCAGCTCCTTCACCGAATGCTGGGTGGGCTTAGTCTTGATCTCGCCGGCCGCCGCGACGTAGGGCACCAGCGTCAGGTGGACGAAGCAGCAGTTTTCGCGCCCGAGCTCGATCCCCATCTGGCGGATCGCTTCGAGGAATGGCAGCGATTCGATGTCGCCCACCGTGCCGCCGATCTCGACGATCGTCACCTGGGCCTCGCCCGCCCCGCGTCGGATGAACTGCTTGATCTCGTCGGTGATGTGCGGGATGACCTGCACCGTGCCGCCGAGGTAGTCGCCCCGGCGCTCCTTCCGGATCACGCTTTCGTAGATCTGGCCGGCGGTGAAGTTGTTGCGCTTCGACATCTTGGCGTGCAGAAAGCGCTCGTAATGGCCCAGATCCAGGTCGGTTTCGGCGCCATCCTCGGTGACGAAGACTTCGCCGTGCTGGAACGGGCTCATGGTCCCCGGATCCACATTGAGATAGGGATCCAGCTTGACCATCGAGATCTTGAGGCCGCGGGATTCCAGAATCGCGGCGAGGGAGGCGGCGGCGATGCCTTTGCCCAGAGAGGATACGACCCCACCCGTGACAAAGATGTATTTGTTGCTCATCGCATAGGCCGGCGGTTTGCGTATTCTAGCGAAATTCGGCGCGGCGGCCAATGATTCGCGCGCGCAGGCGGTCCGCTGGCGAGCCGTCTAGGCTTTCTGCGCTCCTGCGGTCTCCTTTGCGAGGTAGAGCCAGGTCTCCACCACCGTGTCGGGATTGAGGGAGATACTCTCGATGCCTTCCTCCACCAGCCATTTCGCGAGATCCGGATGGTCCGACGGCCCCTGCCCGCAGATGCCGACGTACTTGCCCGCCCGCCGGCACGCCTGGATCGCGAGATGCAGCATCGCCTTCACCGCCGGATCGCGCTCGTCGAATTGCTCCGCGACGACGCCCGAATCGCGGTCGAGGCCGAGGGTCAGCTGAGTCATGTCGTTGGAGCCGATGGAGAAGCCGTCGAAATGCTCGAGGAACCGGTCGGCGAGAATCGCGTTCGACGGCAGCTCGCACATCATGATGACGCGCAGCCCGCCCTCCCCGCGCTTCAGGCCGTTGGCGGCGAGCAGCTCGAGCACCTTCCGCGCCTCGGCCACGGTGCGCACGAACGGCACCATGATCTCGACGTTGGTGAGCCCCATGCCGTCGCGGACCTTCTTCAACGCTCGGCACTCGAGCTCGAAGCATTCCCGGAACGAGGGATCGAGGTAGCGCCCCGCGCCGCGGAAGCCGAGCATCGGGTTCTCCTCCCGCGGCTCGTAGCGCGCCCCGCCGGTGAGGGCCGAATACTCGTTCGACTTGAAATCGGACAGACGCACGATCACCGGCTTGGGCCAGAACGCCGCGGCGAGCGTGGCGACGCCCTCCGCGAGCTTGTCCACGTAGAACGTCACCGGGTCCGGGTAGCCGGCGCTGTGCTCCTCGACCGCGAGCTTGAGATCGGATCCCAGATCGGGATAGGCGAGCACCGCCCGGGGGTGCACGCCGATCATGCGCGCGATGATGAACTCGAGGCGCGCGAGCCCCACGCCTTCGTTGGGCAGGCGCTGGAATTCGAAGGCGAGCTCGGGATTGCCGACGTTCATGGTGATCTTCACCGGCGCCCTGGGCATGCCCTTGAGCGTGAGGTCGATGATCTCCGCCTCGAGGATGCCGCGATAGACGAAGCCGGTATCGCCCTCGGCGCAGGAAACCGTGACCGGGCGCCCGTCCTTCAACACCTGGGTGGCGTCCCCGCAGCCCACCACCGCCGGTATGCCGAGTTCGCGCGCGATGATGGCGGCGTGACAGGTACGGCCGCCGCGGTTGGTGACGATCGCCGCCGCGCGCTTCATCACCGGCTCCCAGTCCGGGTCGGTCATGTCCGTCACCAGCACGTCGCCCTCGCGCACGCGCGACATCTCGGCGGCGCTGAGGATCACGCGCACCGGGCCGGCTCCGATCCGCTGGCCGATGGCGCGGCCGGTCGCGAGGACCTCGGAGCGCTGCTTCAGCCGGTAGCGGCGCAGGGTGTCGGGCTTTTCCCTCGCCTTCACGGTTTCGGGACGCGCCTGCAGAATATAGATTTTCCCGTCGAGGCCGTCCCTGCCCCACTCGATGTCCATCGGCCGCCGGTAATGGTCCTCGATGGCGAGCGCGTAGCGCGCGAGCTCCTCGACCTCGGCGTCGCTCAGCGAGAAGCGGCGTCGCTCGATCTCCGGCACGCTCACCGTCGTCACCGACGTTCCCGCCTGCCGCGAGCCGGCGTATACCATCTTGACCGCCTTCGATCCGAGGCCGCGGCGCAGGATCGCCTGCTTTCCCTCGCGCAAGGCGCGCTTGTAGACGTAGAACTCGTCCGGGTTGACCTTGCCCTGCACTACTGTCTCGCCCAGTCCGTAGGCGGACGTGATCAGCACCACCTGGTCGAAGCCCGACTCGGTGTCGAGCGTGAACGCGACCCCGCTCGACCCGAGGTCGCTCCTCACCATGCGCTGGATACCGGCCGACAGCGCAACCTCGCCGTGCGTGAAGCCCTTGTGCACGCGGTACGAGATGGCGCGATCGTTGTAGAGCGACGCGAAGACCTGCTTCAGCGCCACGTAAAGAGGGTCGAGCCCGTGCACGTTGAGCACGGTTTCCTGCTGCCCGGCAAACGAGGCGTCGGGAAGATCCTCGGCCGTCGCCGAGGACCGCACCGCAAACGTGGCCTCCGCCCCGGCGCCATCCGCCAGCTTGCGGTACGCCGCTGCGATGTCCAGCTGTAGCTGCCGGGGCAAGTCCTGCGCGAGGATCCAGCCCCTGATCTCCTCGCCGGCCCGTGTCAATGCCGGGACATCGGAGACGTCGAGCCCGCGCAGCCGCCCCGCCACGCGCTGATCGAGCCCCCCCTGCGCCAGGAACTCGCGGTATGCCTGCGCCGTCGTTGCGAATCCGCCCGGAACACGCACGCCGGCTCCGCCGAGCTGGCTCATCATTTCGCCGAGTGAGGCGTTCTTGCCGCCGACGTCTGCAACGTCAGTCATGCGCAGACTTGCGAAATCGAGGGTCAGGCGGGAGCCGCTCATGGCCGCGGACGCGATGCCGGTTTGTGCATTGCGGGAAAAGCAGTTATTTTACCGGCAATCCAGGCATGAGGCAGCACCGATGGCGCGGCCCCGCATCGAGTCGATTTTCCAGTGAAGGAGTACAAGAATGTCTGGCTCACATTGACGGCTTTAGCATGAACACGCGAGATCCGAACACGCTCATTGAGAAGCTCAAGAACCTGCCCCCGGAACGGGTGGCTGAGGTCGAAGACTTTGTCGATTTCCTGTGCACGCGGGACGGGGAGCGCGCGAGGGTGCGCACTGCCGCCCGCGCAGCCGAGCCGGCATTTGCCAAGATCTGGGACAACGAAGAAGATGCCGCCTACGACAAGCTATAGCTTCGGCGACATCGTTTTAGTCCCCTTTCCATTCACGGATCACACCGCGTTCAGCGAGCGTTTCAATCGCAGCTACCGCGACGAGGTGCTCGACGCCTACGTGTTCGCCGATCTACGCGATGTGCGCCAGATCTCGCGCGAGTGGCTCAGGACCTGCAACGAGGAACGATCCCATGATTCGCTGGGAAGCCTGCCACCAGCGCTATACCGCGAGCGCCTTGCGGCGAAACAGTCTACTTCTGAGCTGTCTACTCGATGGGGGAGCTTACGGCGCAGTTGGGATTCGAATCAGCTGAAAAATTGCAAGTGATGAAGGAGCGAGAAGAAATCTGAACCTGGCCCCAATTGTTCAGTATTCGTCCAGTGGACAGAGGGCCCGGCGCTGCTCTGCCGGCCGACGCTAAAGCGTCGGCAACGGAAACGCTCTTCGGGCGTTCTTTAACGCCCGAAGACCCCACCACACCATACGCACCTACCAGGCTGCGCTAAGTGCGCGCCGCAGTGGGATTGTCGTGTAAACCCAACGACTACACAGGTACTACAAACCGGCAGCAACCCCGCGGCACGATTCGGTTTCGGTGTTTACAGTTGTATGCGCGGGGGGGCGCGCTACGAGAGCGCGGCTTTGATGAGCGCTGCGGCAGCAGCCTTGATCGTGTCGAAGGTGAGATCGAATCCCTTCTCCTTCACCTTCGATTTGATCCCGCCCCACAGGGTCGGGTCGCGAATCTGGTCGAGGAACTCGTGACCGGCGAAGGTCAGCCGCCGCGCGAGCGCCGTCGCGATCGCACCGTCGCCGGTGCTTGACTTGAGGATGTTCGCCTCGATCAGCCCGGCTTCCTTCAGCAGCATCATGTGGTAGCCCACTTCCTGCGGCGCGATCCCGTCCACCTGGTCGAGCGTGAGCGTCGTGTGCGCGGTCTTCGCGGCTTCGAGCTTCAGCAGGATCGCGCGGATCGTGTCCCAGTTTCTGACCATCTAGGGCCGGGAGTTGTGGCTGCTACTTTGGGCCGAATCGCTGGCGGAAGTTTTCTTTGAGACGCGGCCACGTTGACGCCAGGTAGTCCTTCGAGTCCGCAACATTGTGGTTCGCAGCGTAGTGAAGGAGCGCCTCTGCAACGTAGATGTCCTGCCAATTCTTGCGCTCTGGAATGTGCCCGATCCAAGTTAGCGCGAGATCGTACGCTCCGCCCGAGTCACCGGAAGCAATCCGTTGAACACAGTCCTGGAGAATCTCTTCGGTAATCGGCGAGCCCGCAGTCATGGTAGTTCTCTCGGGATCGAATTCATTTTTGCTTGCACGTGTTCCTGCAATTCTCGTAGCACTTCAACAAGCGCTCGTCAGCCGCCCGTTGGCATCGACGATAGTCGTCCACGTTGCGACCACGCATCTTCCACCACCACTCGCAATCGTCTTGGTCGCGCTTCCGCTGTGCCTCACAGTCCTGATAGCAACGCTCAAGCTCGTCATTCGAGGACGACTGGCTAAAGATGTTGTTCCAAAGGCGTTGAAGCTGTCCCGCTAAGCTCTGCTGTGCCTGCGTGCTCACGTTGGGCCAGCCGACGACGGGGCTTCTCGGTTGCTCACCGCCAAACACATCCGAGGCTTGAAGGCCGAACGGATCGATGAAGCTCAGCGGATTGTTCTCTACGTAGACGTATCCGTTGATCCCGCCTCGCAGGCCGATGGGATCGAATTGCGGGAATCGTCCGATCGCAGGGTCGTAGTCGCGGTAGTACGAGTAGTGAAGTCCTGTTTCCTTGTCGAAGTATTGGCCGGGGAGTCTGAGGTTGCAGGTGAAGATCCCCAGTCCCGAGGGGTTCTCGTTCGGGACGTTGGCCCCGAACGGATCATCGTTCGCCCACGTCCACACGGTTTGGCTCGCGCCGTTAGCAATGAGCCTTGGGGTGTTCAGATGATCGGTGTGCATGTAGAAGATCTGCGGCACCCGCACGCTGATATTAACCGCCGCGCTCGTCGTCTGCGCACCGGCGTCATCCGTCGCCCGCGCAGTCAGAGTGTAATCCCCCGCCGCGACGTTTGACCACTGGATCGTGAACGGGCTCGCGGTGGCGCCCCCGATCAGCACCCCATTCGCGAAGAATTCCACCTGCGCGACCGTGCCATCGGCGTCCTGCGCGTCGGCGCTGACCAGGATCGGGGTGACCGGGAACTGGAAGCTCTCCCCGCTCACCGGGCTCGTGATCGCCACGCTCGGTGGGGCATTCGCCGCTCCCGTGGTGGGTTTGATCGAGACCGCGACGACCGCCCAGTCGCGGACGGAATTCAAGTCGTTGTCCGCGCCGAGCGTAACCGTGGCGGGCGCAGCAGCAGGCTGATACCAGGTCGAGAGCGTGGTGGTATCGCCCGAGCTCCCCGCGAAATTGTTGGTGGCGATCGCGATCTGCCCGCTGGGCAAGCCGAAGCTCGCCAGCCGATGGGTGCCCGCGGCATAGGCCCAGGCGTTCGGGGTGAGCGTTGTGATCGCGATCTTCATGTCGTCATCATCGGTCGCCGGCGGGCCGGCGTTCGTTGCCACCGCCTCAACGGCGCCGCTGCCGTTCGTCCCCGAAGTGTCCGCCCCGGCAATGCGGGTGGCGGAGGCGATCGCGGGCAGGCTATTGCCGGTAAGCGTCACCGTAATCGGGCCGCTCACAGGCGCGGCCCCCATCGCCCGGAAGAGGTTGACCCCGGTCTGGTTCTGGGCGTTATCGAGATTGGCGACCTCGACAAAGGTCAAGCCGTTGCCCGATACCGCGACCGGGCGCGTCTCGTCCCGGAGCGCTACCGCCACCAGGATGAGATCGTTGGCAGCAGGCGTCCAGGCGGGGAGCGTGATGGAGGCCCCGCTCGTGATGCTTGCCGTCACCGTCTCGCTCTGGGAGAGCGCCTGCCCGGCGCTGCCCGCGGGGCGGAGGGAAACGGCGACGACCGCCCAGTCCCGGTCGGAGTTGAGGTCGTTGTCGGCACCGAGGGTCACCGTCCCGGGGGTGGGAGCGGCCTCATACCAGGTGGAAAGCGTCGTCTTGTCGCCCGAGTCGCCCGCGACATTGTTGACCGAGATCGCGCTCTCTCCCGGGGGCACGGTGAAGGTCGCGAGCCGATGGGTGCCGGCGGCATAGGCGCGCGCGTTATTCGAGAGCGTCGTGATCTCGACCTTCATGTTGCGATCATCGGTGACGGGGGGGCCGGCTTCCGTTGCCACCGCCTCGATCGCCCCGCTGCCATTCGCCCCCGAAGTGTCCGCCCCCGATATCCGTGTCGCCGAGGCGACCACCGGCAGGCTGTTGCCGCTGATGGTGACCGTGATCGAGCCGGCAGTAGGCGATGCCCCCATAGCCCGGAAGAGGTTCACCCCGTAACTTGAGGCGCATTTTCCAGTCAGGGAGTAGAATTATCAACATCTGGTTTACATTGACGGCTGTAGCATGAACACCAGAGATCCGCACACGATTATCGAGAAACTCAAGAACCTGCCCCCGGAACGGGTGGCCGAGGTCGAGGATTTCGTCGATTTTCTGCGCACCCGGGACGGGCAGCGCGCGGGAGTGCGCGCTGCCGCCCGCGCCGCCGAGCCGGCGTTTGCCAAGATCTGGGACAACGAAGAGGATGCCGCCTACGACAAGCTATAGCTTCGGCGACATCGTTTTAGTCCCCTTTCCCTTCACCGATCAGAGCGCCATCAAGCGCCGCCCCGCCGTCATTATCAGCACCAGCAGCTACCACGCCGAGAGACCTGACCTGATCATTATGGCCGTCACCAGCCAGGTACGGCCAGCCGGCGTGATCGGAGAGGTCCAAGTCAAGGACTGGAAGAGCGCCGGCCTCATCAAGCCTTCGGTCGTGAAACCCGTGATCACCACCATCGAAGCCTCGCTCGTCATTCGGCGCCTCGGGCAGTTGAAAAAGGACGAACTGGAGGCGCTCCGCGAGGCAATCGCCAAGATCGTTGGCTGACACAACGAAGGCAGCACCGATGGCGCGGCCCCGCACCGCATTCTTCGTCTCCGACCGCACCGGCATCACCGCCGAGATGCTCGGCCACAGCCTGCTCACCCAGTTCGACAACGTGCGCT
This sequence comes from Burkholderiales bacterium, assembly GCA_036398235.1. Lineage (GTDB taxonomy): Bacteria > Pseudomonadota > Gammaproteobacteria > Burkholderiales > SG8-41 > SG8-41. The sequence continues at coordinate 31,262 of DASWHI010000117.1, read as the reverse complement.
TCAACGAGGTGACGCTACCGTTCGTCGACACGGTGGAAAAAGCGCGCGAGGTCGTAGGCAAGATCAACGAACAGGCGGCGGCCGACGGCGAGCGCCCGATCGTGATCTCCACCCTCGCCCGCACCGAGATCGCGCAGGTCGTCGGCGAAGCCAACGCGCTGTTCCTCGACTGCTTCGAGATCTTCATCTCGCCACTCGAGCGCGAGCTGGGCTTGCGCGCCTCGCATGCCATCGGGCGCTCGCACAGCGTCGCGGATTTCGTCAACTACCACCACCGCATCGAATCGGTGAACTACACGCTCTCCCACGACGACGGGGTGTCGAACCGGGACCTCTCCGAAGCCGACGTCATCCTGATCGGGGTATCACGCTGCGGCAAGACGCCGACCTGCCTCTACCTGTCGATGCAGTACGGCATCCGCGCGGCCAACTATCCCCTGATTCCCGAGGATTTCAGCAGCATGCGCCTGCCGGCGCAGCTGCGGCCGCTCCGCGGCAAGCTTTATGGACTGACCATCCATCCGGAGCGCCTGCAGCAGATCCGCAACGAACGCCGGCCCGGCAGCCAGTATGCGACGCTCGCCAACTGCGAGTTCGAGGTGCGCGAAGCGGAAGCGCTGATGCGCCAGGAAGGCATACCCTTCCTCGATGCCACCAGCAAGTCGGTAGAGGAGCTCGCCACCACCATCCTGCAGCAAGCGAAGCTGGTGCGGCGCATCTACTGACGCAGCTGGCGCACCCGCTCGAACAGGCACACCGCGGCAGCGGCCGCGACATTGAGCGACTCGGCCCTGCCCGGCATCGGTATCGAAACCACCGCATCCGCAGCCGCGAGCAGCTTCGCGCTGAGTCCGGAGCCCTCGTTCCCGAACAGGAACGCGACCCTGCCCCTCAGGTCGACATCGAACACCGCGCGCGGCGCGAGCGCCTGGGTCGCGACCCGCGTGCCCTCGAATTGCCGCGCTGCCGCGACGAGGTCCGCTTCCTCGTGGATGCTTAATACGAAATGCGCGCCCATTCCCGCGCGCAGCACGCGCGGGGACCATGCGTGCACCGAGCCCTTCGACAGCAACACATGCCCGACGCCCGACGCCGCACACGAGCGCAGGATCGAGCCGAGGTTCCCGGGGTCCTGGAGATCTTCCAGCATCGCGCACGCGTCCATGCGCTGCGGCACAGCCTGGGGGCGCGGTGTCTCGACCACGGCGAGAATGCCGGTTGGGGTCGCGACGGAAGAGAGCGCCCCGAACAGGGGATCGCCGAGCACGACGATCTCCACGCCCTCCATTTTTTTGAGCAGCCCCTGCACTTCCGGATTCGCGAGCCCGGTGCGGCTGACCGCGATCGCCCGCGGCGTCCCGCCGCACTCCCGGTAGGCCGCGGCCAGGTGCACCCCATCGAGCACCGAAAGCCCCGTGCTCCTGCGCTCCCCGGACGACTGCACGAGCTTGCGCAGCGACTTGTAGCGCGGGTTGGCGGCGGAGCTGATTTGCTTCATGGAAGAAGCGCGCGCACGGGCGCGAAGCTGCGCCGATGCGCCGCGCACACCCCGTGCGCCCGCAGCGCCGCGAGGTGCGCCGCCGTGGGGTAGCCCTTGTGCCGGTCGAAGCCGTAGCGGGGATGGATCCGGTGGAGGGCGAGCATCTCCGCATCGCGCGCGACCTTGGCCAGGATCGAAGCGGCCGAGATGCCGGCGTGCGTGGCGTCTCCGCCCACGATGCCGCGCGCCGGGACCTCCAGCCGCGGGCAGTGCGGGCCGTCCACCTCCACCCCCGCGGGGACGATCGCGAGTCCTTCCACCGCGCGGCGCATCGCAAGGAGGCTCGCCTGCAAGATGTTGAGCGCGTCGATTTCCTCAACGCTCGCGCTCGCCACGCTCCATGCAAGCGCACGCGACGTGATCTCGCCCGCCAGCGCCTCGCGCCGGCGCGCGCTTAACGCCTTGGAATCCGCGAGTCCCGCGACCGGGCGCGCGGGATCGAGGATTACCGCCGCGGCGAACACCGGCCCCGCAAGCGGGCCGCGCCCCGCTTCATCGACGCCGCAAATGAGCGCGCCGCCACCCTTCATGCCGGTGCACCGTCGAGCAGCGGCAGGATCGCCGCAGCAGCCGCAGTCGGGGCGTCCCGGCGCAGCTCCGCGGCCATCTTTTCAAAACGCGCCTCGAGCCGCTGCCGCATCACCGGGTCGAACAGCAGATTGGTGACCGCCTGCGCGAGATTTTCAGGCGTCGCCTCCTCCTGCAGGAACTCCGGCACGATGAATTCACCTGCAAGAACGTTGGGCAGCGCGACGTAGGGGAAGTGAACCAAAGCCCGGTGGATGAGCGCGGAGAACGGTGCCACCTTGTAGGTCACGACCATCGCCCGCTTCAACAACGCCGCCTCCAGCGTCGCCGTCCCCGACGTGACCAGCACGACGTCGGCGGCGGCCATGGCCTCGTGCGCGTGGCCGAACATCATGCTCATGTTGAGCTCCCCCGCGGCGCGACGAAAGAGCGCGGCTTCGAAAATCTCCCGGGTCTCCCGGCTGACGAACGGGACGAGAAATTGCACGCCCGGGACAGCTTCGGCGATCTTCTCGGCCGTCGCAACGAACAAGCCGGCCATGCGCTTGAGCTCGCTGACCCGGCTTCCCGGAAGCAACGTCACGATCTTTCCCCCTGCGGGCAGGCGGAGCTGCTCGCGCATGGCGGCGGTTCCGGGGAAATTGCCGAGCTGGTCCGCGAGCGGATGCCCGACGTAGGCCACCGGCACTTGCGCCCGCTCGTAGATAGCTGTCTCGAACGGGAACAGCACGAGCATCTTGGACACCGCGCGCCGGATGGTGTGAATCCTGCCAGCGCGCCACGCCCAGATCTGGGGGCCTACGTAGTGTACCGTTGGCACGCCCGCGGACCGGAGCTTCAGCTCGAGGCCGATATTGAACTCGGGCGAGTCGATGCCGATGAAGAGCCGCGGTCGCTCGCGGAGGAACTGCGCCGCAAGGCGGCGGCGGATGCCGGCGATCTCGGGCAAATGGCGCAGTACCTCCACGATGCCCATGACGGCGAGCTTTTCCATCGGAAACGTCGCCTCGAAGCCGGCGCCCGTCATCCGGGGCCCGCCGATGCCCGTGAACCGCGCGTGGGGGAGCTGTCGGCGCAGAGCCTGGATGAGCTGAAAACCCAGCGCATCGCCGGACGGCTCGCCGGCGACCATGCCTATGGTCAGCGGCTCCATCCATCTCCAATCTCGGCTAACTGGTTGACAAACCAGTTACCGCTGTCCATTTCCCCTCTCCGCTCGGGAGAGGGGGAAGGGGTGAGGGCCCGAGCATCGTCAACGACTTTCACGATGCTCGTTAGCGGACAATGCCGCGCTCGGAAGTGGACAGGAAATCGAGCGTGACCCGGATCTCCGGGCATTCGGCCGCCTGCCGCGCGAGCCGCTGCTTCGCCTGTTCCAGCGTCAGACCGGAGCGATAAAGGGTCTTGTACGCCCGGTTCAGACGGGTGATGGTATCGGGCGTGAATCCGCGTCGTTTGAGACCTTCGGCGTTCAATCCGTACGGTTTCGCCGGATTGCCCGAAACGGTCACGTACGGCGGCACGTCCTGCCGCACCATCGAGCCGCCCCCGGTAATGCTGTGCGTCCCGACGCGGCAGAACTGGTGCACGGCGGTGAAGCCGCCGAGTATGGCAAAGTCGCCGACGTGCACGTGCCCGGCGAGCGTCGCGCCGTTGGCGAATATCGTGTGGCTGCCCACCTGGCAGTCGTGTGCGAGGTGTACGTATGCCATGAACCAGTTGTCGTCGCCGACCCGCGTCACGCCGACATCCTGCGGCGTCCCGCAGTTGAAGGTGCAGAATTCGCGGATGGTGTTGTCGTCGCCGATCTCGAGCCGCGTGGGCTCCCCCCGGTACTTCTTGTCCTGGGGCATCTCGCCGATGGACGCGAACTGGAAGATGCGGTTGCGCCGCCCGATCCGGGTGTGCCCGGTCACCACGGTGTGGGCGCCGATCGAGCATCCCGCGCCGATCTCGATATCCGGCCCGACGACGGCGTAGGGGCCGATTTCGACGTCCGGCGCGATCCGCGCGCGGGGGTCGACAATGGCGGTGGCGTGAGCCTTCACGGCCGGGACGGACGCCTCACGAGTGCGGCACCGGGGAGGTCCGCCCCTCCGCCTCCAGCAAGCGCACCGTGCACATCATCTCGGCCACCGCCACGACTGCATCCGCGACGAGCGCCTGTGCCGTGAACTTCCAGATGCCGCGGACGTGGCGTTCCAGCGTCACCTCCAGGCGCAGCGTGTCTCCGGGCATCACCGGCTTCTTGAACCGGGCATTGTCGATCCCGGCCAAATAGTAGACCAGGCGCTCGTCGGCCCGGTGCTGCTCGCTGTGAAACGTCAGGATCGCGCAGGCCTGCGCCATCGCCTCGATGATCAGCACTCCGGGCATGACCGGGTGATGGGGAAAATGGCCCTGGAAGTACGGCTCGTTGATGGTGACGTTCTTCAGTGCCGTCAAGCGCTTGCCCGGCTCGCAGGACACCACCCGGTCGACCAGCAGGAAGGGGTAGCGGTGCGGGAGATACTCGAGGATCTTGTTGATGTCCATGCCGCTCACGGCCTGCTCCTTTTCGGCTGCTTCGATTTTTTCTCCAGCTTGCGCACCCGCTGCGCCAGCTCGGCGAGGTGGCGGAGCTGGGCCGCGTTGCGCAGCCAGTCCCGGTGCGGCTCGAACGCGTAGGCCCCGGTGTAGGTTCCGGGACGGCTGATCGACTTGGTAATCAGCGTGTAGGTGGAAATTTCCACGTTGTCGGCGATCGTGATGTGCCCGGCAATGCCCGCGGCGCCGCCGATGCGGCAATGGCGCCCGATCTTCGCGCTGCCGGCGATGCCGGTACAGGCGGCGATCGCGGTGTGCGCGCCGATGCGCACGTTATGCGCGACCTGTATCTGATTGTCGAGCTTGACACCGTCCTCGATCACGGTATCGTCGAGCGCGCCCCGGTCGACCGTGGTGTTGGCGCCGATCTCCACGTCGTTGCCGATCACCACGCGCCCGGCCTGCGGCACCTTGACCCAGCGCCCCTCGTCCAGCGCGAGGCCGAAGCCGTCGGCCCCGATCACCACGCCCGAGTGCAGAATGCCGCGCTCGCCGATCACGCACCCGCGGTATACGGAGACGTTCGGGTAGAGCCGCGTGCCGGCCCCGATCACGGCGCCCTCCCCGACATAGCAGCCGGCGCCGATGGCGCAGCCCGCCCCGATCTCCGCGCCGCGCTCGACCACGGCGCACGGCCCGATCTCGGCGTCGCCGGCGATCCGCGCCGAGCCGTCGACGACCGCGCTTGGGTGCACGCCAGGCCGCGCCACTGGCGGCGGGTTGAACAGCGCTGACACCCGCGCGAAATAGGCATGCGGATTTGCGCACACGATCCGGGGCAGCTGCGTCGCGCCGCGGGCCGCCGGGCCCACGATCACCGCGCCCGCGCGCGTCGCCTTGAGCTGCGGCAGAAAGCGCGCATTGGCGAGGAAGGCGAGGCTGTCGGGAGCCGCGCTCTCCAGCGACGCAACGCCCCGCACCTCGAAGGCGGGATCGCCGGCAATCTCGCCGCCGAAGCGCCGGGCAAGCTCGCGCAGGCTGAAGGAAATGCGTCCGCTGTCTGTCATGGGCGCGGGACGCTGCCGGCCGCAGCAGTCGTACGCCGGCGCAGCGCGCAGTGCATGGTCGCCTATTGAGCCTTCGGTAAATGGGCGACAAACCATTTACCGGTGCCCATTTTCCCTCGCCACTCGGGAGAGGGGGAAGGGGTGAGGGGTCGAGCGTCGTCGCGCATTATCACGACGGTCGTCATTTGCCTTCGGCGAGCGCCTTGAGCACCCGGTCCGTGATATCGATACGCGGATTCCGATAGACCGCGTCCTGGACGATGAGATCGAATTGCTCGGCTTCGGCCATCGCCCTGATCACGCGGTTGGCCCGCTCCATCAATCCCTGTATCTCCTGGTTGCGCCGGATCGTGAGATCCTCGCGAAATTCCCGCTGCATGCGCTGAAATTCCACGTTGGCGCGCGCCAGCTCCTGCTGCTTTCCGCGGCGATCGCTTTCGGACATTGTCATCGCTTCCCTCTCGAGCTGACCCTTGAGTTCCTTGATCTGGGCCTCGCGACGTTGCAGCTCCTGTTGCCGCGGCGCAAACTCCTTCTCGAGCTGCTTGCTCGCGCGCTCCGCCGGCGCCGATTCGCGGCTGATGCGCTCCACGTCGACAAAGCCGATCTTCAGCTCTGCGGCCCCGGCGGCCCCCGCGATGGCGATCGCGAGCAGCACACCCGCTGTACTGTATATGTGCCTCAATGCCTTCTCCTTGCAGTAATGTCGCCGCGCCTCGCCTCGCGCCGTCGCCGTCAGAACGCTCCGCCGAACGTGAACTGGAATTCCTGCAGATCGTCGTCCGGCTGCTTGCGGATCGGAAGGCCAAGGCTGATCTTCAGCGGGCCGAGCGGCGACACCCACAGCAGCGCCAATCCGCCCGAAACCCGCAGCAGGTTTAGATCGATGGTGTCGCCGACGACGCCTGAATCGACGAACGCGCTCAATCTCACCGACCGGTCATTCTCCAGGCCCGGAAACGGAAACAGCAGCTCGGTGTTGGCCTGCACCTTGCGCGGCCCGCCCGTGGGATCGCCGTTGATGTCCTTGGGGCCTATTGTAAAGGACTTGAAGCCGCGCACCGAGTTGACACCGCCAACGTAATAATTCTTGAAGAATGGCAACGGCTTATCATTATAGCCGTCTCCGTATCCGGCCTCGCCATTCACCATCAAGCTGGTGAAGCGGGTCAGGGGGAAATAGCGCTGGTACTGATAGTAGAGCTTGTAGTATTCCAGGTCCCCGGCCGGCGTGCCGAGCTCCGCGTTCGCTCTATGGAGCGAGCCTTTGGTGGGGTAAATCCGGCTGTCGCGCTCGTCGCGTGCCCAGCCGGCCGTCAGGAACAGGTTGGTGTTCTGCGAGCCGAAGACCGCCACGTAATCCAGATAGCGCTGCGGGCTGTCGGGAAAAGTCGTGATGGTCGTGTCGTCATAACCTATGCCGTACTGAATCGTATCGATTTCGGAGACCGGGACGCCGAACCGCAGCTGCCCGCCCGCGGTCTTCGTCTGGTATGCGCCCAGGTCCCTGGCGTCGGGATCGAGTTCCCGGTAATAGATATCGAAGCCCTGGCTCACGCCGTCCACCGTGAAATAGGGGTTGGTGTAGGACAGCGAGTAGACCGTGTTGATCTGGCTCGTATTGACGTTGACCGAAACGTGCCGGCCGCTGCCGAAGATGTTTTGCTGTGCGATCGAGAAGGAAACGGTCACACCCTCGTCGCTGCCGAAGCCCGCGCCCAACAACACCAACCCGGTTGGCTTCTCGACGACCGAGAAGTTGACGTCCACCTGGTCGGTTGACCCCGGCACCGCAGGCGTCTCGACGCCGACCTCGGTGAAATAACCGAGCCGGTCAATGCGCTGCTTGGAGGCGGTGACCTTTTTCTGCGAGTACCAGGCGCCTTCCAGCTGGCGCGCCTCGCGCCGGACGACCTCGTCGCGCGTTCGGGAGTTGCCGGTGACGTTGACGCGGCGCACGTAGACGCGCCGTCCCGGATCGATGAGGAACGTGAACGCGACTTGGCGTTTTTCCCTGTCGAGGCTCGGCACGGCATTGACGTTGGCAAAGGCGTAGCCGTCGTCGCCCAGGCGGTCGCCGATCAACTTGGTCGACTCGGTCACGCGCTCGCGTGAGAACGTCTCGCCCGGCTTGACCAGTATCCGCTTGCGCACCTCCTCCTCCGGGATCAACAGCTCGCCCGCTACCCGCACATCCGACACGGTGTAGCGGCCGCCCTCGGTGATGCTGATCGTGATGTAGATATCCTGCTTGTCGGGCGTGATCGAAACCTGTGTGGAGTCGATCCGGAACTCGATATAGCCGCGATCGAGGTAGTAGGAACGCAGCCGCTCCAGGTCGGCGGAGAGCTTTTCCCTCGAATACTGGTCGTGCTTGCTGAACCAGGTCAGCAACCCCGGGGTGCGCAGCACGAACTGTCCCGTGAGCTCCTTCTCGCTGAAGGCCTGCGCGCCAATGATGCTGATCTGCCGGATCTTGGCGACCTGGCCCTCCTCGACATTGAAGTTGAGCGCGACCCGGTTGCGCTCAAGCGGCGTCACCGTGGTGTTGATGGCGGCCGCGTAGTAGCCGCGGCTCAGGTACTGGCGCTTCATTTCCTGCTCCGCGCGCTCGAGCAGGCCGCGGTCGAAAATGCGGCCTTCGCTGATGCCGATCTGGCGCAGCCCGTTCGTGAGCTCGTCCTTGTTGAACTCACGCAAACCAGAGAACTCGATCTGGGCGATTGACGGCCGCTCCTGCACCACCACCACGAGCACTTCGCCCTCGCGCTCCAGGCTGACGTCGCGGAAGAACCCGGTCGCGAACAGCGCGCGTATGGCCTGGGCCGCCTTCTCGTCGGTCAGGTTGTCCCCGACCCTGACCGGAAGGTAGCTGAACACCGTGCCGGCCTCGGTGCGCTGGATGCCCTCCACCCGGATATCGCGGATGACGAAAGGCTCAAGGGCGGCTGCCGCTGCCGCATGAAACGCGAGAAGCAGCAATGCTGCGCGGAACCGGCGCATGATGGAGCCCCTAACACGATGAAACACGCGTGCGTTGCGAGCCAAAATCGGTGATAACGCGAAGCGAGGTGCAGTCAATATGTCGATATTGGCAAGCCGAGCGACAAAGTTAGCGCCGATTTTAGCCGCAACCCCGGCGCAGGCATCTGAATTTCCAATGACAACCCAGGGGCTGGCACGAATTTTGGCCCATGGCTTTGTCGCAAGTCCCTTGCTTAGTCGGTCTAAGCGGCGGGCCTTGCTTCGCGCCCTGAGCCAAAATCGTGACAGCGCATCGCGCGTTTCATCGTGTTAGGGGCTCCTAGCCGCCGAGGAGGCGGTGAATGTCGTTATAGAGCGCGAAGGCCATCAGTGCGACCAGCAGCACCAGGCCGGCGTGCTGACCGATCTCGATGGCACGGTCCGAAACGGGACGACCCTGGAGAATTTCAATCGCATAGTACATGAGGTGCCCGCCGTCGAGTAACGGGATCGGAAGGAGATTCAGCACGCCGAGGCTGATGCTGATGAGGGCAAGGAACAGGAGGTACGAGGTGGCTCCGCTCTGCGCCGACTGCCCCGCGTAGTCGGCAATGGTGATCGGGCCGGAAAGATTCCGGAGCGAGACATCGCCAACGATCATCTTGCCGAGCATCCTCAGGCTGAAGACCGAGGTGTCCCAGGTCTTCTGAACGGCCCGGCCGAGGCTTTCCAGCGGCCCGTAGCGCACGTCGACGACCATGTCCGCGAGCGCCGACCGGTCGATTCTCGGCGCCGCTCCGATCCTGCCGAACTTTCCCCCGCCCTCGACCACGGTCTCGGGGGAGATTGCGATCGCTGGCTGCAGCGCGCCACCACGCCTGACCTCGAACACGAGTTGGGCGCCGGGGTGCGCACGCACGATTTTGACTACTTGATCCCAACTCTCGATGCGCTGATTGTTGATCGCCACGATCTCGTCGCCTGCCTTCAGCCCCGCGCGCTGGGCGCCGCCGCCGCTCACGACCTCGCCGATGACCGGCTTCAGCGGCGGCTGATAGCGCATGAGGCCGAGCGTGCGGAGGAAATCACCGTCGAGGTCGGCCGCGCTCACTGCGGAGAGGTCGAGGCGGCGCGCGGCGGTCCCGCCTCCGGCACGCGACACCGTGACCTCGATCGCGGATTTCCGGACGGCGTGTTGCAGGAGTATCCAGCGCGCGTCCTGCCAGCTCGCAACCGGCTCGTCGCCGATCCTGACAATGACCTCTCCGGCCGCGAAACCGGCGTGGTACGCGGGTGTGCCGGCGGGCGGCTCCCCGACTACGGGCTTCAAGCCGGGCACGCCGTAGACGAACAGCACCCAATAGAGCGCAATCGCCAGTGCAAAATTCGCCACAGGCCCCGCAACCACGATCGCGACCCGGCGCCAGACCGATTGCCGGTTGAACGCCCGCGGGAGCTCCGCGGTTGCCACCGGCCCCTCGCGCTCGTCCAGCATCTTGACGTATCCGCCGAGCGGGAAGGCGGCGATCACCCATTCCGTCGCGTCGCGCCCCAAGCGCCTTGCCCACAGCGGCCTGCCGAAGCCGACCGAAAAGCGCAAGACCCTGACCCCGCACGCGCGCGCGATGATGAAATGACCGAATTCGTGAACTACGATCAGGCAACCGAGCGCCACCACGAAGGCGGCGATGGTGATGAGCAGCGACATGTTTCAGGTGCCGTGAGTGGCGAGCGGGCGGCGCCCCGCCGCGCGCAGCCACCCGTCGGCGCGCTCGCGCGCGTCACGATCCGCTGCAAGCACGTCCTCGAGGTTGTCGACGGGGCGCCATGCCGTGTCCGACAGCACGGCCTCGATTACGGCCGGGATCTGCCGGAACCCGGCCGCTCCGGAAAGAAAGCTCGCAACCGCAACCTCGTTCGCCGCGTTGAGTGCCGCCGGCGCGGTGCCGCCCGCCGCGAGCGCTTCATAGGCCAGCCGCAGGCACGGAAACCGCTCGCGGTCGGGACGTTCGAAGTGCAGCGCGCCGATGCGCGCGAGATCCAGATACTCCACGCCGGCATCGATGCGGTCAGGGAAGCCGAGCGCGTAGGCGATCGGGGTGCGCATGTCGGGGTTGCCGAGCTGGGCGATGACCGATCCGTCGACATACTCGACCAGCGAATGGACCACGCTCTCGGGATGGATCACGACCTCGATCTGGTCTGCGCGCGCCCCGAACAGCCAGCGCGCCTCGATCACCTCCAGCCCCTTGTTCATCATGGTCGCCGAATCGACCGAGATCTTTCGCCCCATCACCCAGTTCGGATGCGCGCACGCCTGCGCGGGTGTCGCCTCCTCGAGCTGGCGCAGCGACGCCGTGCGGAACGGCCCGCCGGAGGCGGTGAGCAGGATGCGGCGCACGCCCGCGGTATCGGGACCGCCGCGCGCGCGCGGCAGCGCCTGGAACACGGCGTTGTGCTCGCTGTCGATCGGCAACAGCGTCGCACCGCTTGCGCGCACCGCGTCCATCAGCACCGCGCCCGCAGACACCAGTGACTCCTTGTTCGCCAGCAGGATTTTCTTGCCGGCGCGCGCCGCGGCAAGCGTCGGGCGCAGCCCGGCCACGCCCACGATCGCCGCCATGACCGTATCGATGTCGGGCAGGCTCGCGACCCGCTCCAGCGCGCCTGCCCCGCTCAGCACCTCGCAGCCGAGTCCCGCCTGCAGCAGGCGCCGTTGCAGATCGCGGGCCGGCGTCGGCTCCAGCAGCACCACGACGCGCGGCCGGAACGCGAGGCACTGCTCGTAGAGCGCCGCGGCCTGGTGACGCGCGGCGAGTGCCACCACCTCGAACCGCTCGGGATGGCGCGCCACCACGTCGAGCGTGCTGGTGCCCACGCTGCCGGTGGAACCCAGTATCGCGAGGCGTTTTTTGTCAGCCATGGCTCGAGGGCGGTCTAGCGGACACAGGAGAGCAGCAGGGCGGCAAACGGCATGCTCGAATTCAGGCTGTCAATCCGGTCGAGGACGCCGCCATGCCCCGGCAGCAGCGCGCCGCTGTCCTTCACCCCCGCCTGGCGCTTGATCCACGATTCGTACAGGTCCCCCACGATACTCATCACCGTGACGCCTGCGAACAGCAACGCGCCGCTCCACCCGCGCCATTCAGGCGTGAAGATCGACAGAGCGACATAATACACTGCCACTGCGGCACCGGCGCCCGCCACGCCTTCCCAGGTCTTGGCGGGACTGATCGCGGGCGCGAGGTGATGCCGTCCCCACGCGCGTCCCGCGAGAAAAGCCGCGGTATCGGCGATCCAGACGATGCCGAGCAGCGCGAGCAGCCGCTCCGGATCCGCCTGCAGGCGCGCGAGCGCGAGCCACGCCGGCACCAGCACGATCCACCCGGCGGCGGCAACCGCGAGCGGCGAGCGCACTTGCCAGCGCCGCATCATCCACGGCAGCGCAATCAGCACCCAGAACGCGACGCTCGCCCCGTAGACCGCGGCCTCCAGCGCCGGCTGCCGGCTCGCCCCCCCGCCCTCCTCTCCGGCAATTTGTCCGATTGCCCACGCCGAGACGAGCACGGCGCCAGAGAACAGCCCGCGCCGCGTCCCCCTGATGCCTGCCAGCCCGCCCCATTCCCAGCTGGCGAGCGCCAGCGCCGCCAGCAGCAGCGCAGCCCACCACCGGTTCGGCAGGAACAGGGCCGCCGCGATGCAAGCGGCAAGAAGGGTGAGCGCCGTGGCGAGCCGCGCCTTGAGCATACGTTCCTGAAGCTTCGACGGCCTCGGCCGCCGTTACTCGCCAGAGCGGAATGCGCCGGCGCGGAAGTCAGCCAGCCCGGTGCCGGCCGGCAGCTGCTCGCTGGTGCGCCCGAAGCGGCGCTCGCGCTGCTGGTACGAAATGATGGCGCGATCGAGTGCCGCGGCGTCGAAGTCCGGCCACAGCGTATCGGTGAAATAGAGCTCGGTGTAGGCGAGCTGCCACAGCACGAAATTGCTGATGCGCTGCTCGCCCCCGGTGCGGATGAAGAGGTCGGGTTCGGGCGCGTAGTTCAGCGCGAGGTACGGGGTCAGATCGCCCTCGCCGAAGCCCGCGGCCAGCCCGGGACGCTCCCGCAGCATCCGGTTTGCCGCCTGCAGCACGTCCCAGCGCCCGCCGTAGTTCGCCGCGATGGTCAGCGTCAGCCGCTGGTTCGCCGCCGTAAGCGCTTCCGCCTCCCGGGCGAGCCGCACGAGCCTGGGCTCGAACCGGCTCGCGTCGCCGATCAGCTTGAAACGGATGCCGTTCTCGTGGAGTTTTTCGACTTCCTGCTCGAGCGCCATCACGAACAGCTGCATCAGAAAACTGACCTCATCCGCGGGACGCCGCCAGTTCTCGCTCGAAAAGGCGAACAGGGTGAGGTATTCCACGCCCCGCTCCCCGCATGAGCGCACGATTTCGCGCACCGCCTTCACGCCCTGGCGGTGGCCCGCCACCCGCGGCAGGCGGCGCTGCCTCGCCCATCTCCCGTTGCCGTCCATGATGACGGCGACGTGGCGCGGAATGCGCCGGTCCGGGGGAATTTCGACCGTGGAGCTCGTGAACGTCGCCATCACACCGCCATCAGGTCAGCTTCTTTCTGCTGCATGAGCTTGTCGATGTCGGCGATCGAGCGGTCGGTGAGCTTCTGGATATCGTCCTGGGCCCGGCGCTCCTCGTCCTCCGAGGCCTTCTTCTGCTTGAGCAGCTCCTTCAGGTGGTGGATGGCGTCGCGGCGCACATTGCGCACCGCCACGCGCGCGTTCTCGCATTCATGGCGCACCACCTTGATAAGATCTTTGCGGCGCTCCTCGGTCAGGGCCGGCATCGGCACCCGCACGGTCTCGCCCATCGATGCCGGGTTCAACCCGAGGTCGGAATCGCGTATCGCCTTCTCGATCGCAGGCGCCATCTTCTTGTCCCAAGGGCTGACGGAGATCGTCCTCGCGTCGATCAGCGTCACGTTGCTCACCTGGGGAACCGGGGTCGACGTGCCGTAATAGTCCACCATGATGTGATCGAGCAGCCCGGTGTGAGCGCGCCCGGTGCGGATCTTCGCCAGGTCCGTTTTCAGCGCGTCCACCGTTCTGCGCATCTTCTGCTCCGCGGTCTTCTTGATGTCGGCAATCATGTTGCGCCTCCCGTCATCACCGTGGTGGCCCTCAATTATGCAGGAATGTGCCTTCGTCCTCGCCGAGAACGATGCGCTTCAATGCCGACGGCTTGAATATGCTGAAGACGTTGATCGGCAGGTTCTGGCCGCGGCACAGCGTCAGCGCGGTGGCATCCATCACCTTGAGATTCTTGATGATGGCCTCGTCGAAGGTAAGGCGCTGGTAGCGCATTGCGTCGCGGTGGGTCTTGGGGTCGTCGGTATACACCCCGTCCACCTTGGTGGCCTTCAACACGAGGTCGACGTTCATCTCCATGCCGCGCAATGCGGCCGCGGTGTCGGTGGTAAAGAACGGGTTGCCCGTGCCCCCGGCGAAAATGACCACCTTGCCCTCTTCCAGGTAGCGCATCGCCTTGCCCCGTATGTAGGGCTCGACAACCTGCTCGATGTTGAGCGCGGACTGGACCCGGCTCACCAGGCCCACGCGGCGCATCGCGTCCTGCAGCGCCAGCGCGTTCATCACCGTCGCGAGCATCCCCATGTAGTCCGCGGTCGCGCGGTCCATGTGGGACGCCGCCGGCGCGATGCCGCGAAATATGTTGCCGCCGCCGATGACGACCGCCACCTCCACGCCGAGATTCACCACCTCGGCCACCTCGCCCACGATGCGGTCGACCGTCTCCCGGCTGATACCGTAGCTTTCCTGCCCCATCAACGCCTCGCCGGAGAGCTTGAGGAGGATGCGCTTGTAGGCGGGCGTCTGCGGCATGGGGTCCCCGGTGCGGGCGGGAGCAGGCAGGTCGGCTGGCCGGAGCGGGACGTTCACGCCGTCTGGCCGACTTGCGCCATCACTTCCGATACGAAATCGTCCTTGCGTTTTTCCAGGCCCTCGCCGACGACGTAGAGGGTGAAACCGGCGACTGTGGCCCCCTTGGACTTCAGCAGCTGCTCGACGCTCTGCTTGTCGTTCTTCACGAACGGCTGGCCGAGCAGCGTCACTTCCTTGAGAAATTTCTGTACGGCGCCCTCCACCATCTTTTCGACGATGTTGGCGGGCTTGCCCGACTCCGCCGCCTTGGCGGCGGCGATGCCGCGTTCCTTCTGCACCAGTTCGGCCGGAACCGCGGCCGCCGAAAGCGCCACGGGCTTGCTCGCCGCGATGTGCATGGCGATATCCCTGGCGAGCGCGTCGTCGCCGCCCACGACATCCGCCATCGCGCCGATCTTCGCCCCACCGTGGATGTAGACCGCAAGCCTTCCCTGCGCCGTCATGCGCGTGAAGCGGCGGATCGCCATGTTCTCGCCGATCTTCCCGACGAGCGCCTTGCGGGCCTCTTCCACCGTCGATCCGCTAAACGGCAGCTGGCCGAGTGCTTCCACGGTAGGGGGGTTGCGCGATGCGACCAGTTCCGCAATCGCCGCGGCCAGCGCGAGAAACTCGCCGTTCTTGGCCACGAAATCGGTCTCGCAATTCACTTCGACCAAAGCGCCGATCCTGCCGTCCGGCGCAACGTGGGCCACCACCACGCCCTCCGCCGCGATCCGGCTCGCGGCCCGGCTCGCCTTGTTGCCGAGCCTCACGCGCAGGATCTCCTCGGCCCGCGCGGAGTCGCCGCCGGCTTCCGCCAGCGCCTTCTTGCACTCCATCATCGGCGCATCGGTCTTGTCGCGCAGCGCTTTGACCATGCTCGCGGTGATTTCCGCCATTTCCCGTCCCCGGTGGTTAAAAAAAGGGGGCTCGCGCCCCCGCCGTGACATCCGGACCGCGCGTCACGCTTCCTCGGCTTCTTCGACCTCGACGAACTCCTCGCCGCCCCGGACGACTTCCTTGAGGCTGTCCTGGCGGCCTTCGAGCACCGCGTCGGCGACGCCGCGCACGTAGAGGCGGATCGCCCGGCTCGAGTCGTCGTTGCCGGGAATGACATAGGCGACGCCCTCGGGCGAATGGTTGGTGTCGACCACCGCGATGACGGGGATGCCGAGCTTGTTCGCTTCCGCGACCGCCCCCTTCTGGTAGCCGACATCGATCACGAACAGCGCATCCGGCAGCCCGTTCATGTCCTTGATTCCGCCGAGGCTGCGGTCGAACTTGGCGATCTCGCGCTGATAACGCAGAGCTTCCTTTTTCGGAAGCTTGTCGAGCGTTCCGTCCTGCGCCATGGCTTCGATGTCCTTCAGCCGCTTGATCGACTGCTTGACGGTCTTGTAGTTGGTCAGCATGCCGCCCAGCCAGCGATAATCGACGTAGGGCGTGCCGCAGCGCACGGCTTCTTCCTTGATGATTTCACGCGCCTGGCGCTTGGTGCCGACGAACAGCACCGTGCCCTTGTTGGTGACGAGGCGGCGCACGAATTTCAGCGCCTCCAGGTACTTTTCCATCGTCTTCTCGAGGTTGACGATGTGAATCCTGTTGCGATGGCCGAAGATGTAGGGGGCCATCCGCGGGTTCCAGTAGCGGGTCTGGTGCCCGAAGTGGACCCCGGCTTCGAGCATTTCACGCATCGTGACTGACATGCTGCCTTGTTCTCCTGTAAGGGTTGAGCCTCCACCCGCCGCGGGGCCCTTGTCTGCAAGGGCCACCCTCACTGTAAATGGCGGATGTGCGAATTGAGCTTTTCCGTCACGGATCAACGTCCCGAGCCGAAAAGCTAACTATTTATTTTAGCACAGTAAAATATCCCGCCTCAAGATTGTCGCCGCGGGTGCGTGGCGCGTCGATCTGGACTACAATCCGCAGTCCTTGAAAAACCAGCGCCTCCATCCCCCCGCGGCCGCCGCATGCAGCGCGCGGGGGAGTTCCATGGCCGTCAGCATCAAGACCCCGGACGAAATCGAAAAGATGCGCGTGGCCGGCCGTCTCGCCTCGGACGTGCTCGACTTCATCACTCCCCATGTCAAGCCGGGCGCGACCACGGGGGAAATTGACCGCCTGTGCCACGAATACATTGCCGATGTGCAGCACGCGATCCCCGCTCCGCTCAACTACGCCCCGCCCGGCTATCGGCCGTTCCCGCGCTCGATCTGCACCTCCGTGAACCACGTGGTCTGTCACGGCGTGCCCGGTGGCAAGAAGCTGCGCAGCGGCGACATCGTCAATATCGACATCACCGTCATCAAGGACGGCTACCACGGCGACACCAGCCGCATGTTCTACGTCGGGAGCCCTTCCATCCAGGCGCGGCGATTGTGCGAGGTGACATTCGAGTGCCTGTGGCGGGGCATCGAGTCGGTGCGCCCCGGCACGCATCTCGGCGATATCGGGCACGCCATACAGGAGCACGCGGAAGGCCACGGTTACAGCGTGGTGCGCGAGTTCTGCGGCCACGGCATCGGCAGGAAGTTCCACGAGGAGCCCCAGGTGCTGCACTACGGCAGGCCGGGCGTCGGGCTCAGGCTGGAGCCGGGCATGACCTTCACCATCGAGCCCATGATCAATGCCGGCAAGG
Organism: Burkholderiales bacterium; assembly: GCA_036398235.1. GTDB lineage: Bacteria > Pseudomonadota > Gammaproteobacteria > Burkholderiales > SG8-41 > SG8-41. The sequence continues at coordinate 14,074 of DASWHI010000117.1, read as the reverse complement.
CGGACATCCGGCAGCTCGCTGACGGCTGGACGGTCGTGACCAAGGACCACAGCCTTTCGGCGCAGTGGGAACACACCGTGCTGGTGACCGAGTACGGCCACGAGGTCCTCACCGTGTCTGAAGGCGCGCCGCCGCGGCCCCCGCTCCAGAGCTGAGAGCATGGCCGATCTGCAAACCGCCACCGCCGCCCCGGCAATCGCGGCGCACGCCCGAGCGGGACACTGGAAGCAAAAACTCGCGGCCTCGCGTGCGCTGCTGCGCGAGGAATTGTCCTCGCGCAATTTTCCGAAAGAGCTGTTGCGCCGCCAGTCTGCGCTGGTCGACCGCCAGCTCAAGGAAGTCTGGGTGAGCCACGCCATGCCGCGCGAAATTGCGCTCGCCGCGGTGGGCGGATACGGCCGGGGACAGCTCTTCCCCTGCTCGGATGTCGATATCCTGATCCTGCTCCCGGGACCGGCGGACGCCGACTGCGCACGCAAGATCGAGCGCCTGATCGGCACGCTGTGGGACATCGGAATCGAGGTCGGCCACAGCGTGCGCACCATCGACGAATGCCTTGCGCTGGCCGCGGCGGATGTCACCGTGCAAACCACGCTGCTCGAGGCGCGGCTGCTTGCGGGCAGGCGCGAGCTGTTCTCGCGATTCGTCAAGCGCGTGCGTGACGCCCTCGACCCCTCCGCATTTCTGCAGGCGAAGCTGCTCGAGCAGCAGCAGCGCCACATGCGTTACGCCGAGACCAACCTCGAGCCCAACATCAAGGAGTCCGCCGGCGGGCTGCGCGATCTGCAGACCGTGCTGTGGATCGCGCGCGCGGCCGGCATCGGCGCGAGCTGGGGCGAGCTGGCGCGCCGGGGTGTGATCACCCGCGCCGAGGTGCGCGAGATCCACCAGAACGAGCAGTTCCTGCAGGCCCTGCGCATCCGGCTGCATTACCTCGCGGGCCGGCGCGAGGATCGCCTGCTGTTCGATTTCCAGACCGCGCTGGCGCGCGAGTTCGGCCTGCACGACCGCCCGCACCGCCTCGCCAGCGAGCAGCTGATGCAGCGCTATTACCGGACCGCGCAGGCGGTGACGCGCCTCGCCACCTTCGTGCTGCAGAACCTGGATGCGCGCGTTGCGCCGCCGCACGACAAGGGCTATCACCCGATCAACGAGCGCTTCGGCGTGCGCGACGAGCTGCTCGCGGCGCGCGACGAGCGCCTGTTCGAGCGCGAGCCCTCCGCGATACTGGAGTGCTTTACTCTCCTGCAGCAGCATCCCGAGCTGAAGGGCATCGGCGCGCCCACCCTGCGCGCGCTCTGGCGGGCACGTCGGCTGATCAACCCGGCCTTCCGCAAGAACCCGCGCAACCGGCAGCAATTCCTGCAGCTGCTGCGGAGCCCGACGCGGGTGGAACGCGCGCTGCGGCGCATGAACCAGTACGGGGTTCTCGGCCGCTACCTTCCCGCATTCGGCAGCATCGTCGGGCAGATGCAGCACGACCTCTACCACGTCTACACGGTGGACGAGCACATCCTGCGCGTGGTGCGCAACGTGCGCCGCTTCTCGATTCCGGAGCTCGCGCACGAGTTTCCGCTGTGCAGCCGGCTGATGAGCAATTTCGAGCGCCCCGAGGTGCTCTACCTTGCCGCGCTCTTTCACGACATCGCCAAGGGACGCGGCGGCGACCATTCGGAGCTGGGGGCGGCGGATGCACGGCAGTTCTGCCGCGACCATGGCCTCGCGCCCGAGGACGTAGAGCTCGTCGCCTGGCTGGTCGCGAACCATCTGGTGATGTCCATGACCGCACAAAAGCGCGACATCGCCGACCCGGCCGTCGTGCAGGCCTTCGCGCAGCGCGTCGGCGACGAACGCCACCTCTCCGCCCTCTACCTGCTGACCGTCGCCGACATCCGCGGCACCAGCCCCAAGGTGTGGAACGCGTGGAAGGCCAAGCTGCTCGAGGACCTGTTCTGGACGACCCGGCGGCTGCTCGCAGGGGACAGTCTCGCGCTCGCCAGCAGCCTGCAGGCGCGCCAGAACGAGGCGCGCGCCAAGCTGCGGCTCTACGCGGTACCGGAAGCCGCCGAGCAGAAATTGTGGAGGGGGCTCGAGGACGCCTATTTCCTGCGCCACGAGCCGCAGGAAATCGCCTGGCACACCCGGCTGCTCTACTACCGGGTGCAGAGCCAGGACCCGGTCGTCAAGGCGCGCCTGTCGCCCGCGGGGGAAGGCCTGCAGGTCATGATCTACGTGCCCGACCAGAAGGAGCTGTTTGCGCGCATCTGCAGCTTCTTCGAGCACATCAGCTACGACATCTACGAGGCAAAGATCTACACCACGCGTCATGGCTACGCGCTCGACAGCTTCCAGGTGCAGGACGCCAACAACCGCCGCCCGCAGTACCGCGACGTGATCGGGCTCATCGAGCATGATCTCGCCGAGCGCCTGCGGCTGAAGGCGCCGCTGCCGCCGCTCACCCGTCCGCGGCTTTCCCGCCAGCTGCGGCATTTCCCGATCTCGCCCGAGGTCAACCTCCAGCCGGACGAGAAAGGCACCTCGTCGGTGCTCTCGATCATCGCCGGCGACCGCCCCGGACTGCTCTCCCGCATCGCGCGGGTGCTGACCGCCTACGACATCAACCTGCACACCGCAAAGATCAACACGCTCGGCGCGCGCGCCGAGGACGTCTTCATCATCACCGGCGCGGCGCTCAAGAACGCAAAGACGGTGGTGCGGCTGGAAAGCGATCTGGTCGAGCAGCTGCGCACGTAGCCGGTTTCGAGTTTCCAGTTTCGAGTTTCCAGTTGCCTCGTGCGCGGCGACTGCCGCCAGCAAGAATTCCCGACCGATGCGGGCTTCCAACTCGAAACTCGCAACTCGGAACTTGAAACTTCACTCGTCCTGCAGGTCCTGCCCCGGAAACAGCTCCTCGTTGAAGCCGAAGTTGCGCAGGTCGCGGATGCGCATCGGGTAGAGGATCCCCGCGAGGTGGTCGCACTCGTGCTGCACCACCCGGGCATGGAATCCGCTCACGGTGCGGTCGAGGGGCCGGCCGTAGGGGTCGCAGCCCTGGTAGCGCAACTGCCGGTAGCGCGGCACCAGCCCCCGCATGCCGGGCACGCTGAGGCACCCTTCCCAGCCCTCCTCCATTTCGCGTCCGACCGGCGTGAGCGCGGGATTGACCAGCACGGTGTACGGGACCGGCTCGGCGTCGGGATAACGGGGATTGCGCTCGACGCCGAACACCGCGACCTGCAGGCCCACCCCGATCTGCGGCGCCGCCAGGCCCGCGCCGTCGAGCGCCCGCATGGTGTCGTTCATGTCGGCGATCAACGCGTGCAGCTCCGGTGTGTCGAATCGCTCCACCGGCCGCGCCGGCTCGAGCAGGCGCGGGTCCCCCATCCGCAGCACTGTCCTAATCGCCATCGAGCATCACCAGTTGCTCGAGAATCGCGCGCACGCGCCCCGTGGCGCGCTCCGCCACGACGCGCAGCTCCGCGGGGCGGATTTCACGCTCGGCCGCGCCGCGGCCGGCGGCGTGGTTGACGACGATCGCGAGCGCGGCGTAGCACAGCCCGAGCTCGCGCGCGAGCGCCGCCTCGGGCATGCCGGTCATGCCGACCAGGTGGGCGCCGTCGCGCTCGAGGCGCCCGATTTCCGCCGCTGTCTCGAGCCGCGGTCCCTGCGTGGCGGCGTAAGTGCCTTCGGCCGCCACCGCGACTCCCGCCGCGCGCGCGGCGCGGAGCAGCCGCTGACGCATGGCCTCGCAATAGGGGCGGGTGAAATCGATATGCGTCACCGGGCCGCGACCGCGCGTGTAAAAAGTCGAGGCACGCCCATGGGTATAGTCGATGATCTGGTCGGGAACGGCAAACGCGCCGGGTCCCAGATCCCGGCGGATGCCGCCCACAGCCGCGATCGCCACCACGTTCCTCGCTTTCTGCGCGTGCAGCGCCCAGATGTTGGCGCGGTAATTGACCTCGTGCGGCGGGATCGCATGCCCCGGACCGTGGCGCTGGAGGAACACCACTTTGCGGCCGCGGAGGGTGCCGAGGACGAGCGCGCCGGAAGGCCTTCCATACGGAGTGCGCACCGCGCGGCGCCGCGCGCCTTCCACGCCTTCGAGCTCGCTCAGGCCGCTGCCGCCGATGATTCCTATCAATTCTCCTCCTTCAGGGCGTAGATCTCGGGCAGGTTGCGCCAGACCCCGCCGACGTCCATTCCGCATCCGAACACGTAGCGATCGGGCAGGCGCAAGCCGACGAAGTCCGCGTGCATCGGTTTCGCGCCGCCGGTGTCCTTTTCGGTCAGTACCGCGTAATAGACGCAGCTCGCGCCCGCCGCAAGGAGCCTTTCCCGCACCGCAGCCAGCGTGCTCCCCTGGTCGAGAATGTCGTCGAGCACCAGCACCGTCCGCTCCGCCACGGCGGTGCCCGGCAACACGCGCCACTCGATCGCTCCCCCGCGGGTCGTGTCGCCGTAACGCCTCACGTCGAGATAGTCGAACTCGAGCGGAAACTTGAGCTGCGGCAGCAACTGGCCGGCGAAGACGACGGCGCCCCGCATCACGCACAGCACCAGCGGGAAGCTGCCGGAAAGCGCGGCGGTGATCTCGCGCGCAATACGGCTCACCGCCGTGGAAACGGCCGCGGCGGAACACATGAGATCCGCCGTCTCGAGCACGCGCCGCGCCTGGTCGGGAGTGAATGCCACTCAATGAGTGAAGGCTATTTTGCAGCGCGGCCCCGCAGCCCGCGCAGGTAGCGTCCGAATGCCGCGCCCACTTCCGCGTGTTTCAGCCCGAGCTGGACGTTGGCCTGAAGGTAGCCGAGCTTGCTTCCGCAATCGTAGCGCACGCCGTGGAACTCGTGAGCCAGCACGTCCATTTCGCCGAGCAGCGCCGCAATGCCGTCGGTCAGCTGGATCTCGCCGCCGGAGCCGGGCCTGACCCGGCGCAGATGGTGGAACACGCGCGGCGTCAGCAGGTAGCGGCCGACCACGCCGAGCGTGGACGGAGCGGCACGCGGCTCCGGCTTCTCCACGATGCCGGTAATGCGATGAGGCGAGCGTGATTTCCGCGGCACGGCGACGATGCCGTAGCGCCGCGTCTCCTCGCGCGCGATGTTTTCCACCGCCACCACCGGGCAGCGGCGGCGCTCGAAGATCCGCGCCATCTGCCGCAACACGGGCGGATCGCCGTCGATCAGGTCATCGGCGAGCACCACCGCGAAGGGCGCATCCCCCACCACCGGCTCGGCGCACAGGATCGCATGTCCGAGCCCCAGCGCCTGCGCCTGCCGGACGTAGGTGCAGCTCACGCGGCGCGGAATGATGTTCCGCACGATCCTGAGGAGCTCCGTGCGCCCGCTTTCTGCCAGCTCGACTTCCAGCTCCACCGCCCTGTCGAAGTGATCCTCGATGGCGCGCTTGCCGCGCCCCGTGACGAAGATCATCTCGGTCATGCCGGCTGCCACCGCCTCCTCCACCGCGTACTGGATGAGCGGCTTGTCCACGACCGGCAGCATCTCCTTGGGGCTTGCCTTGGTCGCCGGCAGGAAGCGCGTGCCCAGGCCCGCCACCGGGAACACCGCCTTGGTGATTCTGGACATGGGCTAGTCCTTTTCCTTCAGTAGTTTCAACAGCCCCTCTTCATCGAGCACCGCGATCCCGAGCTCCCGGGCCTTGTCATGCTTGCTGCCGGGATCGGACCCGACCACCACGTAGTCGGTTTTCTTGGACACGCTGCCGGAAACCTTGCCGCCCCGGGTTTCGATCCGTTCCTTCGCCTCTTCCCGCGCGAGATGCGGCAACGTGCCCGTCAGGACGAATAGCTTGCCGGCAACGCGACCGCGCCCCGCTGCAATCGGGCGCTTGGCGGCGGCAAAGGTGATGCGCCCCGGCCTGCCCGTAAGCCGTCTGATGACATCTCGATTATGGGGCTCCGCGAAAAATTTCGAAATCGAATCCATGACCTCCGGCCCGATTCCCTCCAACGGAACCGGAAGCGGAGCATCGCCCCGTTTTTTCCTCGCGGCGTTTTCCTTCTGCACCGTCTTCTTGTCCTGTGCAATGGCATCCCAATCGGCAGCCATCAGTGCATGCAGATCGCCGAAGTGACCTGCCAGGACCCGCGCGGCCTCCTCGCCCACGGCCGGCACGCCCAGAGCGTAAACGAATCGCGCCAGGCCCACTTCGCGCGAGCGATCGATCTCCTCGATCACGTTGGCAGCGGATTTATCCCCCATGCGCTCGAGCCCGGCCAGCGCCCCGGCGTCGAGCGCATAGATGTCCGCCGGGTCGTTCACCCTCTGGCGCTCTACGAGCTGATCCACGAGCTTTTCGCCAAGCCCTTCGATGTCCATTGCTCTGCGCGAGGCGAAATGCAGCAGGGCCCGTTTGCGCTGGGCGGGACAGTAGAGGCCGCCGCTGCAGCGAGCCACCGCCTCGTCCTCCAGACGGACGACCTTCGATCCGCACTCCGGACAGTGCTGCGGCATGACAAACCGGTCGTGGTCGCGCCGGGGTCCCTTCTTCACGACGCGAACGACCTCGGGGATGACGTCCCCGGCCCTCCTGACCGAGACGGTATCGCCGCGCCAGATGTCCTTTCTCCGGATCTCGTCCTCATTGTGCAGCGTCGCGTTGGTGACGGTCACGCCGCCAACGAACACGGGCCTCAAGCGCGCAACCGGCGTGAGCGCCCCGGTGCGGCCGACGTGCACGATAATCGCCTCTACCTCGCTCGTTGTCTCTTCCGCCGGAAACTTGTGCGCGAGAGCGAAGCGCGGCGCGCGCGCCACGTAGCCGAGCCGCTCATGCGCCGCGAGGTCGTTCACCTTGTAGACCACGCCGTCGATGTCGTAAGGCAGCCGCTCGCGCATTGTCGCGACCCGGCGGTAGTAGCCGAGCAGTCCGTCCGGCCCCCTCACGACCTCGCGAATCGGCGCGACCGGGAAGCGGTGGCCCGCGAGGTAGTCGAGCAGCTCACTGTGTCTCGCGATCGCTGGCGTACCTGCGGCCGCCCCCAGGCCATACGCGAAAAAAGCCAGGCGCCGGCTGGCGGTAATCCGGGAATCGAGCTGGCGCAGCGCACCGGCGGCGGCGTTGCGCGGGTTGACGAATTCCTTCTCCCCCTTTGCGCGCTGGTGACGGTTCAGTTCCTCAAAATCACGCTTCAGCATGAAGACTTCCCCGCGCACTTCCAGCAACCGCGGGGGGCGCTGCACACTTAGCCGCAAGGGAATGGCTTGCACCGTGCGCAGGTTGGCCGTCACGTCCTCACCCGTGTAGCCATCGCCGCGCGTCGCGCCTCGCGCGAGCGCACCCCCCTCGTACACGAGGCTCACGGCCAGACCGTCGAACTTGGGTTCCGCCGCGTATTCCACCTCGTCGATTGCGAGCCCTTCGCGCACGCGCCGGTCGAAGGCGCTGACTTCATCCTCGTCGAACGCATTGTTGAGCGAAAGCATGGGAACTCGATGCGTGACCTCGGCGAACGCGTCCACGGGCGCCGTCCCCACGCGCTGGGTAGGGGAATCGGATGTGGCGAGCTCCGGGTGCGCGGCCTCCAACTTCTGCAGCTCGCGAAATAGCGCGTCGTACTGCGCATCGGAGATCAAGGGCTGATTGAGTGCGTAGTACTGATAGTTGTGCCGCTCGATTTCCTGCCGCAGCTTCGCGGCACGCGCGGCCAGCTCGCGCGCTGCCGCCATTTTAGGAGAACAGGCGCAGCGCGCGCGCACTGCCGGCCGGCACGCCCTGCTTCGCCATTGCGGCGTGGATGGAGCGCAACTGCTCCTTGATGCGGGCGGCGCCGGCTTCGGTGAGCACCGCGCGGTTGTCATCCACCACGCGCCCGCCCAGGCCCGCGGCGAGGCCGACCGCGATCTTCAACATCAGCTCGAGCGCCTCGGGCCCATGCGCCACGCGCGGAACATCGAGCAGCAGCGTGACGCCATGAGTGGAGATGCCCTTGATGCTTTCGGGCAGAAAGGGTGCGGGCTCGTGGTTGTCGAGCGTGAACAGCGTGTGCCGGCGCTCGTCACGATAGTGTAAGACGCCGTCGGGCTCGAGCTTGAACCCCGCCGATTCCGCGAGCGCGCGAATCCGCGTCCCGGCGAATACGCCGCCCTCCTGCGCGATGACATTAACCCCGATGGCGACGTCGACGTTGGCGCAGAACGCATCAATCTCGCGCGCGACCTTGAGCCCCGCCTGCGCGTCGGGACAGACGGCCTGCGCCGGTATCCGGTCCGCGCACTGCCTCACCGCATCGCAAAAAGTCGCGAGCTGGGCCGGGTTCACCGCGCCCGAGCGGTTCACAAGCTGCAGCCCCAGCCGCAGCCTGGTGTAGCGGCCGCCGGCGCCGCGCGCGATCTCCTCCCAAGCGCCGCCCCGCGGCTCGAACCCCGTGATCCGGGCGGGCTTGCCGCAGGATGCGATCTTGCTGGAAAGCTCCCCGATCAGGGCATCGGCGATCGGGGTCGAGCCATTGATCTCCGCGACATAATCGAGCACCGCATCGAATCCCGCCGCCGCCGGCACCCCAGCCGGTTCATCGTCCGCGGTGTCCCTGACGCGCGCATCGTCTGGCGGCACGAGCTGCGGCTCGCGGCGTCCGTCAGCTGGCGCGGACTGGACCCCCGCTCCCAGCAGCACATCCTCGTGCACGTCCCCGAATGCTTGTTGCAGGCGGCGGCGGAGCCGCCTCTCCTGCAGCCAGTTGTACAGATAAACGGCGCCGACCACCACCGCGCCGATGACGAGCAGGCTTAACTGCAGATCGCTCATGGACCAGGTCCGCGTCAGGCCGCGGCTTCGGACAGCTTCATCGCCTCTTCGATATCGACCGCCACGACGCGCGACACTCCGGCTTCCTGCATGGTGATGCCGAGCAGCTGCTCGGCGATCTCCATGGTGATCTTGTTGTGGCTGATGAACAGGAACTGCGAGTGTTGCGACATCGTTCTCACCAGCTCGCAGAAGCGCTCGGTATTATTATCGTCGAGCGGCGCGTCGACTTCGTCGAGCAGGCAGAACGGCGCCGGGTTCAGCTGGAACATCGAGAATACCAGCGCGAGCGCCGTGAGCGCCTTTTCGCCGCCCGAAAGCAGTTGAATGGTGGTGTTCTTCTTGCCAGGGGGCTGCGCGATGACCTGCACGCCCGCGTCGAGAATCTCCTCGCCGGTCAGCACCAGCCGCGCCTGTCCGCCGCCGAACAGCGCCGGGAACAGGGTTCCGAAATGGCGGTTGACTTCATCGAAGGTGTGCTGGAGCCGCTCGCGCGTCTCGCGATCGATGCGCCGGATCGCGTCCTCAAGCGTCGCCATCGCCTCATTCAGGTCGCGCGACTGGGAGTCGAGGTAATCCCGGCGAGATCGTGCCGATTCGAGCTCCTCCAGCGCAGCCAGATTGACCGCGCCGAGGGAATTGATTTCCTCGCCCAGCCGGTTGATGTCGGCGGCCAGCGTGCCCGGCCGCATGCCCTTTTCCAACTGCCGCGCAACTTCGTCCTCGATCGCGCCCGCAGCCGTCAGTTGCGCGGCAAACTGCTCTTCGTTCAAGCGCGCTTCCTGTTCCCTGAGCCGCGCCTCCGCGCTGCGCTCGCGCAGCGGCTCGAGCTGCTGCTCCGCTGCGTGGCGCTCTGCATCGACCGCCTTGAGGCCGTTTTCCATGCCGTCCAGCGCATCGCGCGCGCGCGCCAGCGCCTGTTCGCACTGAGTGCGTGTCGTCAAGGCCAACTGCAGGCGCTGCTGAACCGGCGCTTCGTCGAAACTCTGGGACTCCTTCTGCCTGGACTCGAATGCCGAATGGAGCCTCTCGCCGCCTTCAGAAATAACCTTAATTGATGAATCTATCTCATTGATTTTAGAGTCGCATGACTGTTTTCCAAAAGTCGCCGCCTGGGCCTCGTCGCGCGCCTGTTGCAAGGCTGACCGCTGGCGCTCCAGCACGCCCTCGGCGCGCTGGTAGAGGTCGGTCGCCAACGCCAGCTGGGCGCGCAGCTCCTCCACTTCGGATTGCAGTTCGGCTATGCGGCGCGACGCCGCCTGCTCCGCCGCGTAGGTGACGTCCGCCTGGGCATCGATTTCGGCAAGCTCTGCCGCAATCTGCTGCGTGCGGCTCCGCACCCGCTCATCGACTGCCGCGAGCCGCGTTGCCTCGAGCTGCAGCACATGGGTGCGCCGCTGCCGCTCGCCGATCGTTTCGCGCAGCGTGCCGATTCGTGCGCGCCGCCCGTGAACGTCCTGCTCGGCAGCGGTTGCTGCCGTTCGCAGTTCCTCGACCTCGGCCCGTGCCTCTTGCAACGTGCCGTCGAGTTGCGCAATCTCGCGTTGCCGGGTCAATACCCCGTGAAGCTCGTTGTCGGGCGCATGGAAGCTCACCGCGTGACGGGTGAATATGTGCCCCTCGCGCGTCACGAGCAGCGCACCCTCCGGAAGCTGCGCGCGTGCCGCCAGGCCGCCTGCCGCATCGCTGATCACATAGACCCGGTGCAGCCAGTCCGCGAGCACCGCCTCCATGCGGGCATCGGTACAGCTCACGTAGCGGCTTAGCGGTTCGCAGCCGGCAAGCGTCGCAGACGCCTGCCCGACCTCGCGCGTCGCGGCGAATATCGTGACTTTTCCCGGAGGGGGCTCGGCGAACCAGGTTTCAGCCTGCTCCAGTCGCTCCAACGGGATGGCGTTCAGGCGCTCGCGCAGAACCGCCTCGAGCGCGCCCTCCCAGCCCGGCTCTATGCGGATGCCTTGCCACAGCCGCGGCGCGCCCTTGAGCCCGCGGGTCTCGAGCCAGCCTTCGGTTTGTGCCCCGCGTGCAACCTGTTCCTGCAATTGGCGCAAGGCCTGCAGCCGCGCGTCGACCCCGGTCAAGCGCTCGCGTGCGCCCTCGACCGCCGCATCCCAATCCCGCAGTGCCTGCTCGGCCTGTGGCAACTGCGCCTCATGCGCCGCGAGCGTTCCGGAGAATCCCCGCAACTCATTTTCCAGCGCGGCGATATTGTTGCGCAGAAGCGCCAGCTGAGCGGCATCCGCGGGTTGCAATCCGGAGCGCTCGTCAGTCAGCCGCTGCGTGCGCTGCGCAAGCTGTTCCAGGGTCTGCCGCGCATACTCGTGCTTGGTGCGCTCCACACCGGCCGCCTGCTCGGCTAGCGCAAGCGTGCGCTGCAGTTCCTCGTAACGGCCCCGGGTGGCCTTGAAGGCCTCCTCTGCCACCGGCAGCTTGCCTGCTTCGAGCTTCAGTGCGGCTTCACTCGCAGTGAGCCGCTGTGAGGCGCAGGTGCGTTCGCCCTGCCACTCGGTCAGCTCCGCCTGGGCCGCTGCCAGCTGGTCACGATCGCGATCGATCTGGGCGCGCAAGTCGGCGAGCTCGCGCTCAACCCTCTGGCGGTTCTCACGCAGATGCGCCATCTCCTGCTCGAGGCGCGCGGTCTCCGCGTTAGCTTCGTAGAAGGCGCCCTGCGCGGCGTGAACGGCGTCGCTCGAGCGGAAATGCTGTTCCCGCATCTCCTCGAGACGCATCTCGGCCGCGCGCAGCGCGGCGGTCTGCGCTTCCAGCTCCAGCCCTGCCCGTTCGACCTCCCTGGCGTGGCGCTCGCGCTGCGCGCCCGCGTCCTGTTTTCGCAGGAGCCACAGCAGGTTCTGCGTCGCACGCGTCCGCGCCTGGAGTTCGTGATAGCGGGTCGCCACTTCCGCCTGCGCCTGCAGGTGCTCGAGCTGTTTCTCGAGCTCGGCGCGCACGTCCTCCACCCGCAGCAGGTTCTCGCGCGCATCCTGGAGGCGGAGCTCGGTTTCGTGGCGGCGCGCGCGATACTTCGAGACGCCGGCCGCCTCCTCGAGGAAGATCCGCAGGTCCTCGGGCTTCGCTTCGATCACCCGCGAAATCATGCCCTGCTCGATGATGGCATAGGCGCGGCTGCCGAGGCCGGTGCCGAGGAAGATATCGGCGACGTCGCGGCGCCGCACGTGGACATTGTTGATGTAGTAGGCGGTGGACTCGTCGTCGCGGGCGAGCACGCGCTTCACCGAGATCTCGGCGTAGCTCGACCACTGTCCCGCCGCGCGGCCGAGGCTGTTATCGAAAATCAGCTCGACGCTCGCGCGATTCACCGGCTGGCGCTGGCCCGAGCCGTTGAACAGGATGTCCTGCATGGTGTCCCCGCGCAGGTGCTTCGCGGAGGTCTCGCCGAGCACCCAGCGCACGGCGTCGATGACGTTCGACTTGCCGCAGCCGTTGGGGCCGACGATGCCTACCAGTTGTCCGGGGACGGGTATGTGGGTGGGGTCTACGAAAGACTTGAAGCCTGCCAGATTGATCTGTTTGAGTCGCAATTGAGCGGTCTGGGGTAGAGGTTATAATCCGCAGGCCATTTGGGAATGACATTCTAACGGATTTGGGCCGCCGCGATAATGCCGCAACGACCGAGCGCGAAGCTCGCGACCTTCGCCAACCCCCGTCCCGCGCGCGACTACCGGATTCACATGGAAATACCGGAGTTTACCTGCCTGTGCCCGCGCACCGGCCAGCCCGACTTCGCGACCCTCGTGCTCGATTACGTGCCGGCCGCGCGCTGCGTCGAATTGAAAAGCCTCAAGCTCTACGTCGGGTCGTACCGCAACCGGGGCGCGTACCACGAGGACGTGACGAACCGCATCCTCGATGACCTGGTGCGCGTCACGCGCCCGCGCTTCATGCGGCTCACCGCCAAATTCTACGTTCGGGGCGGGATCTTCACGACGGTCGTCGCCGAGCACGCGGAACCCGGCTGGAAACCGGGTCCGCCCGTGAGTCTCGACCCGCTGCCGACGTTCCCGAGCACGCGCGGCTGATCGCCGGTGGTCCGCGTTTTGACACGAAGAGGAATCGCCGCATGAAAGGATTGCAGGCCGTCATCGAGCGGGCGTGGGAGAGCCGGGCCGAAATCACCCCGCGCAAGGCCGGTGCGGCGCTGAAACGCGCCGTCGTGCAGACCATCGCCGGGCTCGATACGGGGCGGCTGCGCGTCGCGGAAAAGGCGGCGGGAGCGTGGGTCACGCACCAGTGGATCAAGAAGGCAGTGCTGCTGTCGTTCCGGCTGCAGGACAACTTCGTGATGAAAGGCGGCGCCACCCGCTACTTCGACAAGGTTCCCTCCAAGTTCGCCCGCTACACTGAGCAGGCATTCGGGCGAGGCGGCTTTCGCGTCGTGCCGCCGGCCACGGTGCGGCGCGGCGCCTATATCGCCCGTAACGTGGTGCTGATGCCCTCCTTCGTCAACATCGGGGCCTACGTCGACGAAGGCACCATGGTGGACACGTGGGCCACGGTGGGATCCTGCGCCCAGATCGGCCGGAACGTGCACCTGTCGGGCGGGGTCGGTATCGGCGGCGTGCTCGAGCCGCTGCAGGCCGGTCCCACCATCATCGAGGACGGGTGCTTCATCGGCGCGCGCTCCGAGATCGTCGAAGGCGTGGTGGTCGAGGAAGGAAGCGTCATTTCGATGGGCGTGTTCATCGGTGCCAGCACCCGCATCTTTCATCGCCAGACCGGCGAGATCCTCTATGGGCGCGTACCGGCGGGATCGGTGGTAGTGCCGGGGAGCCTGCCCGCCGCGGACGGGCGCTGCAGCCTCTACTGCGCCGTGATCGTCAAGCAGGTCGATGCGCGGACCCGCGCCAAGACCAGCATCAACGAGCTGCTGCGCGGCGATTGAGTGAGAACTTGCCTATGCAATGCCGCGAGGAGTTGGCAGAATTAGCGTTAAACCGGACGCTTCGCGCCGGTTAACGGAAGGAGACCGTCATGTTCGTGACGCCGCTCTTCAAGCTGATGGCCGAGAAACAGGCCTCGGACCTCTTTTTCAGCGCCGGGTCGCCGGTCCAGATCAAGATCAACGGCGAGGTCATGCCGGTGAGCAGCCAGGTGCTCGACTCGGATCAGGTGAAGAAAATCTGCTACGAGCTGATGACCGAGACGCAGGTGAAGGAGTTCGAGACCTCGCACGAGATGAATTTCGCCCAGAGCGGCGGCAGCCTCGGCAACTTCCGCATCAGCATCTTCCATCAGAAGAACACGGTGGCGATGGTGATCCGCTTCATTCAGCCGGAGGTGCCGG
>DASWHI010000116.1:0-9889 GCA_036398235.1 Burkholderiales bacterium | reverse complement strand
GGATCACGCCGGCGCGAAACGGGCAGCCCACGCCCGCGAACGATTCCAGCGCTTCCCCCGGGAGGCCCTTCAGCAGTTCCGCGGGATAACCCACCCGCAGGCAGGCGTCGCGTCCCACCGGAAAATGGAATCCGCGCTCCGGGGCCACCGCTACGGCGGTGTACATTTCCTGGACCGCCGCAATGACTTTCTCGCGCGTAAAGCCGAAAATCGCGACCATTAGCAACACCCTGCGGCTAGGCGTTAGTCAGACTCCTAGAACTCGTCCACCAGCTTTCTGATCCTGGCGCGCAGGCGCTCGGGCGCGCTGCGGCTGCCGGCCGCGCGCACGCGGGCTTTGAGTTGCCGCTCGAACTCGGCGCGGCTGAAGCAGCTTCGGCACTGCTCGAGGTGCTGTTCGATCTCGGCCGCGGTGTGCGCGTCCGTTTCGCGGTCAAGATAGGCGATGAGATGCTTGAGCACCTCTTCGCATTTCACGGTCGGTTCAGACATTGTGGGCCTTTGCAGACATGTGGCGTTCAAGCAGTCCCGCGTCCTTCCCATGCTGCCACAGCACGCGCTGAAGTTGCGCGCGCGCCCGGGCGAGGCGCGAGCGTACCGTTCCGATAGGCACGCCGAGCAGCTCCGCCGCTTCGCCGTAGGAATATCCCTCGACGTCGACCAGCACGATCGCGATGCGGAACGCGTCGGGAAGCGCGTGGAGCGCGCGGTCAATGTCTTCGCGCAGCAGCTTTGCGATCACCTCTTCCTCAGGCGTCGTCCACCAGAGCAGAAACGGCTGATGCAGCTTCTCGTAGAGCGAGAACGGCTCGTCCCCGCCGTCCTCCGGTTCGAGCTCCATCGCGACTTCGGGGCTCGCGCGGCGGTGGCGCCACTCGCTGACGAAAGTGTTCGACAGAATGCGCTGGATCCAGGCATCGAAACTCTGCGGGTCGCTCAACTCGCCGAGCTTGGCCCAGGCCTTCGCCACCGTTTCCGCAACGAGATCTTCCGCGTCATCGCTGTTGCGTGTGAGCCGCAGCGCCGTCCCGTACAGGCGGTCGGTCAGCCGCTCGACCTTCTCGGCGAAGAAACTGTGCAGACCCGCGTCCACTCACCCTCCTCCGTGATCTCCGGCCGATCTACTTCAAGGACGCACGAGCCCCGGTTTCGGTTCCCGGCCTGAAAACATGGCCGCAGGTTTTAGCGTGTATCCGCGTTTATCTGCGGCTCCATTATTCT
The DNA here is from genome assembly GCA_036398235.1 of Burkholderiales bacterium. Taxonomy (GTDB): domain Bacteria; phylum Pseudomonadota; class Gammaproteobacteria; order Burkholderiales; family SG8-41; genus SG8-41. The sequence continues at coordinate 8,668 of DASWHI010000116.1, read as the reverse complement.
TTTTCTTGGCGCCTTGGCGGGTCAGTAAGTCAGCAACGGCGCCTGCCGCAAGTGGCTCGGCGCGACGAGCTGATGGAGGATGAAATGCGCAACATCAGCGCGGGAGATCCAGCCGGCAGTCACGCCCGACAGGTCCGTAATCGCGCGGTAGCGGCCGGTCAGCGGCCCATTCGTCAGAAATCCCGGCCTCACGATGACCCAATCGACGTTGCTTGCCTTGATCAGTGATTCCTGACGGTCCTTGTCCGCGTAGATGGTCCGGAGCAGAAACGGTAAGAAGAGCCGGTCATAGAGGAAACCGCCGTGTCCCCTGCTATCTCCCGCGCCGATGCCCGTCACGCACACGAGGCGCCTCGCCCCGCTCTTTTTCATCGCATCGAGCAGGTTCCGCGTTCCGTCCGAAAAGACCGTCACGTGGAACCAGGGCACTTTGACACCGAGACTGCAACACACCGCTTCCTGGCCGGCCATCGCGAGCGCGACAGCGTTGGCGTCAAGAACGTTGCCCTGCACGACTTTCAGCCGCTCGTGTTGCGCATCAAGTCTGCGAGAATCGCGGACCAGCGCGGTTACCGCATGTCCTGCCGCCAGCGCTTGATCGAGAACCTGTCGCCCGATTCCGCGAGTAGCGCCCACGATGAGTATCTTCATGGCCCTCTCCCCGCCAACAGCCGGCCCGACTATCTTACGCCCTCGTCCCGCTGCCGGCCCAAATGAAAAACGGGCACGCTTTCGTGCCCGTCTCGATTGCCCCCTCACCCTACCCTCTCCCCCAGAACCGGGGGAGAGGGGAATTCATATCGTCAGGCCACGCGGAAATTCTTGAACTGCCACGGGTCCGACGTGTCCACCTCCTCCTTGAACAGCCACCCGCGGTCCTTCAGCGGCGTCCAGTCCGTGTATTCCCCGAGGATTTCGCCCAGATAGGGATCCGCGATGTCGAGCACGCGCCGGTAATCGAGATCATCCGGCTCCACCACGCCGGCGTTCGGGTTCTCCATCGCCCACACGACGGCGCCCAGCACGCCCGCCGCGACCTGCAGGCTCGTCGCATTGTTGCACGGCGCGAGCTTGCGCGCCTGCTCGATCGAGAGCCGTGAGCCGAACCAGTAGGCGTTCTTGCGGTGGCCCATGAGCAGCGCGCCGAGCTCGTCGACCCCGTCGAAAATCTCGTCCATCAGGATGCGGTACTTGGATTGCGCAATCCAGTTCTTGCCGCCCATCTCGTGATTCGACAGCACCGCGTCATCGCACGGGTGGTAGGCGTAGTGACAGGTCGGGCGATAGACGGCCTTTCCCTGCCTGCGAACGGTGAAGTAGTCGGCAATCGAGATCGCCTCCCCGTGCGTGATGAGAAATCCGTGATATGGCCCCTCGCTCGGCGTCCAGGAACGGACCTTGACCGACATGCCGGGCCGCCCGAGGTAGATCGCGGCGCGGCTGCCCGAGGCGTGACGAAAGCCGTCGGGCGGGAAATGCTTCTCGTGCGTGCCCCAGCCGAGCTCGGAAGGCTGCCGGCCCTCGCTCACGAAGCCGTCCACCGACCAGGTATTGGCGAACTCGAAGCGCTGCTTGCGCGGCTCCCCAACCTGGGTGTCACGCTCGGCGCAATGAATCACCTTGATGCCGAGCCTCATTGCGAGACGGCCCCAGTCCTCGCGCGACCGCGGGATATTCACCTCCTTCTTCCACAGGTCGCCGGCGATGTTGAGCATGCCCTGCTTCACCCAGTGCGAGATCAGGCCCGGGTTCGCGCCATGCGTCACCACGGCAGTCGGCCCCTTCGGGTATTTTCTTCGCAGCGCCAGCGCATCCTCCCGCATGGCGTAGTTGGAACGCTCACTCGGCGACAGCGAGCCATCGGTGTACATGCCGTGCCAGGGCTCGATGCAGGTATCGAGGTAAAGCACACCGCGCTGGAGGCAATACTCGATCAGGACCGCGCTCGAGACGTCGACCGACAGGTTGAGGAGAAAATCGCCTCTCCCCAGCATCGGATCGAGTATCTTGCGGTAATTGTCGCGCTTGAGCGGATTGATGGCGAACCGGATGCCGTACTGCTCGGCCTCCTTGCGGCCGCGGTCGTCCCCGGTGATGATGGAAATGCGATCCCGCGGCATGTCGATTTGCCGCAGGATCAGCGGAAGGGTACCCTGACCGATAGAGCCGAAGCCTACAAAAACCAGACGTCCCTTGAATTCAACGTGTTTCTTCTCTTCCATTCCTGGAGCAGAAGGTCTTTCCTCTTTGTTATGCATCGAAGTCTAACACTTTGTCTCCAGTGCGGTGTAGTATTTTGCGGAACGAGAACTAGAACGCCACGCCGCTTGGATGCATTGACGCGGCAAACCCAGAGGAGACGACCATGACCTTCCAGATACCGAGCCTCAAGCAATTTCTGCTGCCCGTGCTCGGAGGCGCGCTGCTGGCGGGCACGCTTCTTCCCGCGGCGGCGCAGGAAAAATATCCGTCGCGCCCGATCGAATTCATCGTGCCGTGGGGACCGGGTGGCGGCGCCGACCAGCTCGCGCGCAAGCTCGCTCCGGGCCTCGAGAGCGCGCTCACGGTATCGCTTCCCGTGCTCAACGTGCCCGGAGCGACCGGCCAGACCGGCCTGACCAAGATGCTCGCGCAGCCTGCCGACGGCTATTCGATCTCGATCTTCATCGCGGACACGCTCGCGGTGCAGATGGATCCGAAGACCAAATGGAAGCTCTCCCAGATCGTGCCGGCGGCGATCATGATCCGCCAGCCCTCGGCGTTCTTCGTCGCGGAGGGCAGCCCGATGAAGACTTGGAAGGACGTGGAGGCCGAGGCGAGGAAGCGGCCGCTCAAGGTCGGCGTCACCGGCTTCGGCAGCGCCGACGATCTCACCGTGATCTACCTCAACGGGAAAGGCCTGAAGTTCCAGTCGGTGCCGTTTCCCAAACCTGCCGAGCGCTACACGGCGATTCTCGGGGGCCACGCGGACATCCTCTACGAGCAGCTGGGCGATGTGAAGAGCTTCCTCGAAACCAAGAAGATGCGACCGGTGGTGATCTTCGCGGAGCAGCGTTTCCCCTCGTACGCGGACGTGCCCGCCGGCAAGGAGGTGGGCGCCGGCATCATCATCAACCAGTTCCGCTCGATCGTGCTTAGGACGGGCACCGACGCGGCGCGGGTCAAGGCAGTCTCCGACGCGCTCGCGAAGGTGGCGGCGACCGACGACTACCGGGCCTGGCTGAAGGATCAGTACGCGGAAGAGAAGAGCTTCATTCCGGCCGCGGGCGCCCAGAAGTTCATGCAGCAGGAGCTCGCGATCATGCGCCAGTACGCGCCGAAGAAATGAGCGTCGATCGCCCAGTGAAATGTTCGACGCCGCGCGGCTGAAGCCGACCGCACCCTACGTCCTGCTCGGCGCGGCGGCGGGCTACCTCTATTACGTCGCCGCCCACTTCGATTACCACCGGCGCGAGGGCGTGCTCGGACCGGATTTCTGGCCCAAGCTCGTCCTCGCCCTGGTGATCGTCACCTGCGTCTACGAGGTGGCGAAGCGGCTCTTCCTCGGAGCGCGGAAAGAGGAAGTGGGCGGCGTGCTCGAAGAGCTTGTCGAGGAATCCGTGCGGGCGCACGGTGACACCGCGCCGGCCGTTCCCGTCGAGCACCACCCGTGGCTGCTCGTCGCCGGCATGGGGCTTTCCGTGCTCTACGTGGCGGTCATCCAGACGCTCGGCTTCTTCTCCGCTACGGTGCCCTACGTCGCGCTTTTCATCGCGCTCGGCGGCTACCGCCGCTGGGGAGTGATCGCCGCGGTCAGCCTGATCGGCACGCTCGCCCTGATGTTCTTCTTCATGAAGATCGTCTACGTTTCGCTGCCGATCGGGCGCGAACCCTTCGCCCAGGTGACACTCGCGCTCATGCAGCTCATGGGCATCCGCTAGGACCCGCCGGCCGCGGCCCCGACGATAAGGCTGGAACGGCACCCCATGGAAGTAGGCGTATTCAGCCAGCTCGCCGTCGGATTCGTGCACGTTTTCGCGCCCGCCAACCTGATCGCGCTCACGGTCGGGCTGCTCGCGGGATTGCTCGTGGCGGTGCTGCCCGGGCTCACGCTGGTCATGGGCGTGGTGCTCGCCCTGCCCTTCACCTACAAGATGGACGTGACCGCCGCCATCATTCTCCTCACGGCGATGTACGTGTCGGGAACCTACGCCGGGGCCTGGACCTCGATCCTGTTCCGGGTCCCGGGCGAGCCGATCGACGTGCCGCTCCTGTGGGACGGCTACACCATGGCGCGGAAGGGGCAGGCGGCGCAGGCGCTCGGATGGACGCTGATCGCGGCGCTCTTCGGCGGGCTGCTGGCGGCGACCGTCATGGTGCTCCTCTCGCAGCCGATCGCGAAGATCGCTCTCACCTTCTCCACGTCGGAATATTTCGCGATCATCTTCTTCGGCCTCGCGAGCGTGGTATCGCTGGGGGGCGCCTCGCTCGCCAACGCCCTCATCAGCCTGTTCATCGGGCTACTCATCGCGACGGTGGGCGTGGATGACACCTACGGCGCGCACCGCTTCACGTTCGGAGTGCCGATACTCACGGACGGGATCGACTACCTGGTCGTGATGGTCGGGGCATTCGGGCTCGGGGAAGTGTTTTCGCGCCTCGATTACGGCTTTCGTACCGCGCCGCTCGAAACGGTGGGCACCGTGAAGACCAAGCTGCCGCAGTGGCGCGAAATTGCCGCCACGAAATCGAGCTTCATTCGCAGCGGCGTGCTCGGGGTGCTGATCGGAATCGTGCCGGGCGCGGGCGCGACCGTGGCTTCCTTTCTCGCGTACGGCGTCGAGGGTCAGTACGGCAAGCGCAAGGCCGAGATGGGCAGCGGCATCCCCGAGGGCATCATCGCCCCCCAGACCGCCGCGACTTCATCGGTCGGCGGCGCCATGATCCCGCTCATCACGATGGGCATACCGGGCAGCGGCGCGACCGCGATCATCCTCGGCGCGTTTCTGCTGCACGGGCTACAGCCCGGCCCGCAAGTGTTCCAGACCTCGAGCGAGCTGGTCTACGCGGTCTTCGCCTCGCTCTTCGTCGCGGTGATCGGCATGTGCGTCATCGGCTATTTCGCGGCCAAGGCGATCGTGCGCGTGCTCGAGTTCCCGGAGGTGATCGTGTCGGCCTACGTCGTGATGTGCTGCGTGCTCGGGGCCTTCGCCGCGCGCAACAACATCACCGACGTGTGGCTGCTCGTGGTCTTCGGAGTCCTCGGCTATCTTGCCGAGCGCCTGCGCTTCCCGGTGCCGCCGCTCGTGCTGGGGGTCATCCTCGGTCCGCTGGCGGAGCAGAATTTCATGACCACCATGATCAGCTTCAACAACGACTGGACCGTGTTCTTCACCCGGCCCGTCAGCGGCCCGATCATGGCCATCGGCGTCTTCACGCTGGTCTATCCCGTCATCCGGCACCTTCGGCATCGAGCCGGGCGGCCGGCCGCCAGGAATGCCGGCAAATAGCAGGCGGCAAACGCCGGCAGCGCGGCATCCGGGGTTTTCCGTTTCCACCGATACCGTTTAACATTCGTGACTTCCCACTGGGAACCGCAATGCCCCGCACTGAAACAACGGCTGCCCGGTCCGCTGCGAGCGAGATTGTCTCCGGCCTGATCCGCCGCGCGCGTGCCGCGCAGAAGATCTTCGGGCGCTCGACCCAGGAGCAGCTCGACGAGGTGGTCCTGGCGGTCGGCTGGGCGATCATGAACCCCGAGCAAAACCAGGCGCTCGCGGAACTGGCGGTGAAGGACACCGGGCTTGGCGTCGTGGCGGACAAGATCGCGAAGAACCACCGCAAGACGCTCGGCCTGCTGCGCGACCTTCGGGGCGCAAAGTCCACCGGGGCGATCGCAGAGCTTCCCGAAAAAGGCATTACGGAGATCGCGCGGCCGGCGGGGGTGATCGCGGCGGTAGTGCCTTCGACCAATCCGGGCGCAACACCTGCCAACAACATCATCAACGCCCTTAAGTGCGGCAACGCCGTCATCGTGGCGCCCTCCCCGAAGGGTTACAGCACCTGCGCCCTGCTTCTCGACTACGTGTGGGATGGGCTGAAGCGCATCGGCGCACCCCTCGACCTCGTGCAGATGCTGCCCGCGCCGGTCACGCGCGAGCTTACGACGGAATTGATGAAGCAGGCGGACCTGGTGGTGGTGACGGGCTCCCAGAACAATGTGCGCGGCGGATACTCCAGCGGCAAGCCCGCGCTCGGCGTCGGCACCGGCAACGTGGCGGTGATCGTGGATGAGAGCGCCGACTGCGAGGATGCCGCGGGAAAGATCATGGCGTCCAAGATCTTTGACAACGCGACCAGCTGCTCCTCCGAGAACGCGGTCATCATCCACGACCGGGTTTACGCGCAGATGATGGATGCCCTCGCCCGGGAAGGCGGCGCGCTTCTCAGTTCCACGGAAAAGGAAGCCTTGCAAAAGGCCATGTTTCCCGGCGGCAAGCTCTCTTCCGCGGTGACCGCACAGCCGGTGAAGAAGATTTGCGCGGTGGCGGGCCTCGGCCGTGCCGAGCTGGCAAACGCGAAATGCCTGCTGGTCGAGGAGACCGGCACCGGCAGGGATTTTCCGTTCTGCGGCGAGAAGCTCTCGCCGGTGCTAACCGTCTATCGCGCGCGCGACTTCGATCACGCGTTCGACATCGTGCGCGCGATCTACGATTACCAGGGCGACGGCCACTCCGTCGGCGTCTACACGGAGAACGAGTCGCACATCCGGCGCCTGGCGCACGAATTGACGGTATCGCGAGTCATCGTGAAGCAGGCGCATACCTTCGCCACCGGCGGCAGCTTCGACAACGGAATGCCGTTCTCGCTTTCCATGGGCTGCGGCACCTGGGGCGGCAACAGCTTCTCGGACAATCTCCACTACCAGCACTTCATGAACATCACGCGGATCGTCCGCACCATCCCCGAGAAGAAGCCCTCGGAAGCGGACCTCTTCGGTCCATTCTGGAAGAAATACGGTAAATGAATTTCGAGGAATACGCCGCCAAGCCGCTCTTGGCCGCGCAGGGCATCGCCGTGCCCCGGGGCGCGCTCGCAAGAACGCCCGATGAGGCCGCGAGAATCGCCGCGGGCATCGGCGCGGTCGTCATCAAGGCCCAGGTCCCGGCCGGCAAGCGCGGAAAGGCGGGGGGCGTTCAGCGCGCCGCGACGCCGGACGAAGCGAGAATTCATGCAAGCGCGATCATCCGCATGACGATCGCCGGCCACCTGGTCGAAAAGGTGCTGGTGGAGGAGCAGGTGCCGATCGAGCGCGAGCTCTACGCCGCGGTGCTGAACGACCCCTCGAGCAAAGGCCCGCTCGTCATGTTTTCGACCGCGGGTGGCATGGACATCGAGGAGGTGGCGGCAACGGCGCCGGAAAAGCTCCGGCGCCAGCCGGTCGACATCCGCCGCGGCTTCTCCCGCACGGATGCCGGGGCGCTGGTCCAGGGCGCCGGGATCGGCGCGGCCGAGGGTACGGTCGCAGACGTCCTTGCGCATCTGTACGAGGCCTACCGCGCGTACGACGCCGAGCTGCTCGAAATCAATCCGCTCGCCCTCGCCCGGGACGGCCGCGCCGTTGCGCTCGATTGCAAGTTCGTGATGGACGATTGCGGCATCGTCCGCCACCCCGACATCGCGCGCACCGGCACGCCCGAGAAACTCACGGGCCTCGAAGCGAGTGCCAAGGCCGCCGGCCTCAAGTACATCGATCTCGACGGCAACGTCGGCGTGCTCGCCAACGGAGCGGGGCTCACCATGACGACCATGGACATGGTGCGCCACCACGGCGGGCGCCCCGCGAACTTCCTCGAGATCGGCGGCGAGGCCTACACCCAGGCGAGACCGGCACTCGAACTGCTGCTGTCGAAGCCCGGCATCCAGAGCCTCGTCATCAATTTTTGCGGCGCCTTCGCGCGCACCGACGTGATGAGCCAGGGCGTCATCGAGGCGATCGAGGCCCTCAAGCCGCGGTTGCCGATCTTCTTTTCCGTGCACGGCACCGGCGACGAGGAAGCGATCAGGCTTCTGAAAGCGCGCCTGGGCGTGACGCCACTCGCGACCATGGACGACGCTTGCGCGGCGGCAGTAAGGGCGGCGGCAAGATGATCGTCCGTGGCGCCGACCGCGTGCTGGTGATGGGCATCACCGGCAAGCAGGGCACGTTCTGGACCGAGCGCATGCAGGCCTACGGCACCCGGGTCGTCGGCGGCACCAATCCGCAGAAGGCGGGAACTTTGCATTGCGGCGTGCCAGTCTTTGCCACCGCGCGGGACGCGATGAAGGGCGCGGAATTCGACGTCGCGGTCCTGTTCATCCCGCCCCTGATGGTCCGGGAAGCCGCGCTGGACGCGATCGAGGCCGGCGCGAAGGGACTGGTGGTGCTGACCGAGCACATCCCGGTGCAGGACGTGATGGTCTTCGTCGCCGCGGCCAAGGAGCGTTCCGCGTGGATCCTCGGCCCCAACACCGCGGGCGCCGTCACGCCGGGCGAGTGCTTCACCGGCTTCATGCCCGCTTTCAACGAGCGCATCTTCAGGAAAGGCTCGATCGGGGTCATTTCCCGCAGCGGAAGCCTCGGCGTGCTGTTCTGCCTCAACGTCGTGCAGGCGGGCTACGGCGAGTCCGCGTTCCTCGGCATCGGCGG
>DASWHI010000115.1:0-9923 GCA_036398235.1 Burkholderiales bacterium | reverse complement strand
CTCTTTTCTGGGGGCGGCAAATTGCGCGATCGGCACTAAACCGAATAAAATCTGCGCTTTGCCGTGCAACCTGGCTGTCGAGGTTGCGCCGCACGCACGCAGCCGATGTCCGCTTCCACCGTGTCCCACCAGGCAGGTGTTATCGGCGGTCTGTACGCATAGGCGCCGATAATCTCAAATGGATTTGTCTTCATTCCGGCCGGTCGAGGCGGCGGTCACTTTATCGGTGATCTGGATCGGCCTCGGCGCCGCCGGGCTGGCGCTCGCGCGCGCGCCGCGCGTTGTCACCAATTGGGTGTTTCCGGCGGGCGCGGCGGTCGCGCTGGCGCTGGCGCTCACCGGGCTCTGGGCGATGAACGCGCCAGTGAGCACCGCCGTGCTTCCGGCGGGGCTGCCCGACCTGCCGTTCCATGTGCGCGTCGATCCGCTTTCCGGATTCTTCCTGCTGCTGTTGGGCGGCGTCTCCTTCGGCATTTCGCTGTTCTCCGCCGGCTACTTCCGCAGCACCGAGGGCAGTTCGGTCGGGTTGCTGACGTTGCAGTACCACGTGTTCCTCGCCAGCATGAGTTTCGTGCTGATCGCCGACGACGCGTACCTCTTCATGGTGGTCTGGGAATCGATGGCGCTGTCATCGTACTTCCTCGTCACCGCCGAGCACCACAACGAGCAGAACCGCAAGGCCGGCTTCATCTATCTTCTGGTCGCGCATATCGGTGCGATCAGCATCCTGTTGTGCTTTGGCGTGCTGCATGGCGGCCACGGCGACTACACGTTCGAGGCGCTGCGCGCAGCGGACCTGAACGGCTTCTGGGCCACGGTGGCGTTCCTGCTTGCGTTTTTCGGCTTCGGCGCCAAGGCCGGCATGTTGCCGCTGCACGTGTGGCTGCCGGAAGCTCACCCGGCGGCGCCGTCACCGGTGTCCGCGCTGATGTCGGGAGTGATGCTGAAGACCGCGATCTACGGCATGGTGCGGGTGATCTACGATCTCATCGGCGGCATCCGCTGGGAATGGGGCTTGACCGTGCTGCTGTTCGGTGCGGCGACGTCGCTCTTCGGCGTGTTGTTCGCGCTGATGCAGCACGATCTCAAGCGCCTGCTCGCGTACCACTCGGTCGAAAACATCGGCATCATCCTGATCGGTATCGGGCTGTCGATGGTGTTCCTCGGCAGCGGCCATCCGGTCGCCGCGGCGCTGGGGCTGATCGCCGGGCTTTATCACACGCTCAATCACGCGGTGTTCAAGGGACTGCTGTTCCTCGGCGCCGGCGCGATCCTGAGGTCGACCGGGCTGAGAAACCTGAACGAGATGGGCGGGCTGATCCGTTACCTGCCGCATACCGCGATCTACTTCCTGATCGGCGCGCTCGCGATATCGGCGTTGCCGCCACTGAACGGCTTCGTCTCCGAGTGGCTGACCTTCCAGGCGTCGCTGCAGGCGCCCCTGCTGGAGAGCAGCGTGGTGCGAAGCCTGGTGCCGATAGTCGCCGCCGTGCTCGCGCTTTCGGGAGCACTCACCGGCATGTGCTTCGTCAAGGTGTACGGGGTCGCCTTCCTCGGCCAGCACCGGCACGAGCTCTCCGAGAAGCCGCGCGAGGTGAGCCGATGGGAACGGGCCGGAATGTTATGGCTCGCGCTTGCTTGCTTCGCGCTTGGATTGCTGCCGGTGTTCATGATCGGGCAGTTGAACAATGTCAGCCAGGCGCTGATCAAGGCCGGTCTTTCAGATGGGGCGATGGCCTCAGGCTGGCTGTGGTTGGTGCCTACCTCGAGCGCGCAGGCAAGCTACAGCCCGATTGTGTTCCTGCTGGTGATCGCCGTGGTATTCGCGCTGACGTATCTCGTGGTACGACAGGTTTACCACGGCCGGCTGCGCCGCTCCGATCCCTGGGACTGTGGCTTTCCCGCGCAGACTTCGCGCATGGAGGACTCGGCCGACGGATTCGGCCAGCCGATCCGCCAGATCTTTGCGCCGGTTTTCCTGATCCACCGCGAGATTCCGCGCGCCGACGACCCACGGCCGGTGTTCAAGCAGGAGGTCGAGGACCGGCATTGGCACTCGATGTATCTGCCCATCGCGCGTTTCACAGAATTCCTGTCCGGCCACATCGGCAAGCTACAGCAGGGGCGTATCTCGGTGTACCTGCTGTTCAGCTTTTTGACGCTGATCGCGTTGCTGGTATTCGCACAATGAAGCAGGCGAGCGACATCGTATTCCAGGTGTTGCAGTCGGTGCTGGTGGTGCTGATCGCGCCGCTGGTGATGGGCTGGGTCAATCAGTGCCGCGCCTGGTTGCAGAATAAGAGTGGCGCGGGGGTCTGGCAGCCGTACCGGGTGCTGAACAAGCTGTTTCACAAGGATGCGGTGCTCGCGCACAACGCGTCTCCCTTGTTCCGATCCACGCCTTACATCCTGTTCGGCTGCATGTGGCTCGCGGTTGGCATCGTGCCGGTGCTGGCAACGTCACTGCCTTTTGCGCCCGCCGCGGACGTGATCGCGCTGGTCGGGCTGTTCGCGCTGGCGCGCGTGTTCGTGTCGCTTGCGGGCATGGACATCGGCACCTCGTTCGGCACGCTCGGCGCGCGCCGCGAGATGATGATCGGTTTTCTCGCGGAGCCGGCGATGCTGATGACGCTGTTTACCGCGTCGCTCATCAGCCACTCCACCTCGCTCGCAACCATCGTCGAGACGCTGGGCCACCGCGAACTCGTGATTTACCCGAGCATGGCGTTCGCGGCGGTCGCATTCCTGATGGTGTTGCTCGCGGAGAACGCCCGCGTGCCGATCGACAACCCGTCCACGCATCTCGAGCTCACCATGATCCACGAGGCGATGATCCTCGAATACTCGGCACGTCATCTGGCGCTGATCGAATGGGCTACGAGCCTCAAGCTCACCGCCTACATCGCCATCGGAATCGCGATTTTCGTGCCGTGGGGTATCGCCGGGGCCGGCGACTGGGCGGCGCTGCCGGTTGCGCTGGCTGCGCTGGTGTTGAAGCTGCTCGCAGCGGGCGCCGGGCTCGCGTTGCTGGAGACGGTATCGGCCAAGATGCGCATTTTCCGCGCGCCGGAATTTCTCGGCACCGCCTTCATGCTTGCGACCCTCGGCATGCTCATCCATTTCCTGCTGGAACGGTGAAAAGCAGAAAGCCCCGAACCCATGGATCTGCCGTTCTACGTACAATTGATCAACCTGTTCGCGGCGCTGCTGCTGCTGCTCGCATTCGCGTTGCTCACGCAGCGGCGCATCCTGTCGCTTATCAACCTGTTTGCGGCACAGGGCTTCGTGCTGGTGCTATCCACCCTGGTGGTCGCCTACTCCACGCACCAGAGCCATCTTTATTATTCCGCGCTGCTGACGCTGGTCCTCAAGGTGCTGCTGCTGCCGTGGATCATGCACCGCCTGATCCGCGCGTTGAATGTGCGCTGGGACATCGAGACGCTCATCGATATCCCGGCGACGATGCTGATCGGCATCGTGCTGGTGATCTTCGCGTTCAATCTGGCCGCCCCGATCTCCCAGTTTGCCGGCACCATCACCAAGAGCACGCTCGGCATCGCCAGTGCCTGCATCCTGCTCGCATTCCTGATGATGATTACGCGCCGCAAGGCGGTCTCGCAGGTGATCGGCTTCTTGGCGATGGAAAACGGCCTGTTTTTCGCGGCGACTTCCGCAACGTATGGCATGCCGATGGTGGTTGAGCTCGGCATCGCGCTCGACGTTCTGGTCGGCACGCTCATTTTCGGCGTGTTCTTCTTCCACATCCGCGAGACCTTCGAGAGCCTCGACATCCACCACCTCGAGAAGCTGAAAGAACGCTGATGGAATTATTGCTGGTATTGGGCGCCCCATTCGCTGGCGGCATCCTGCTCGGATTCTGGGGGCACCGCAATTTCGCGCCCGAGCTCAACTCGGGGATGAGCCTGCTCACGTTTCTGGCGGCGGCGGCGCTCACCGTGCGCATCATCGCCGACGGGCCGATCCTGGTGTGGGACGAGATGTTCTTCGTCGACCCGTTCAACGTGTTCCTGGTGGCGCTCACGGCGTTCGTCGCATTCACCACCTCGTTGTTCAGCCGGCCATACATGCGCATCGAGCTGCACCACGGCAAGCTGTCGCCGAACCGGCTGCGGCTCTACCACAGCATGTACCAGATGTTCACTTTCACGATGCTGCTCGTGCTGCTGACCAACAACGTCGGCATCCTGTGGGTGGCGATGGAGGCGGCCACGCTCACCACCGTGCTGCTGGTGAGCTTGTACCGCACGCCGGCAAGCCTGGAGGCGGCGTGGAAGTACTTCATCCTGTGCGGCGTGGGACTGGCACAGGCGCTGTTCGGCACCATTCTGCTCTATTTCGCCGCGGAAAAGGTGCTGGGTGCGGGCGGCACCGCGCTGCTGTGGACACATTTGTATGACGTGAAGGATCAGCTTGAACCGACGGTACTGGGGCTCGCATTCGTGTTCCTGCTGGTAGGCTACGGCACCAAGGTCGGGCTCGTGCCACTGCACAACTGGTTGCCCGACGCGCATGCCGAAGGCCCGACGCCGGTCTCGGCGGTGCTGTCGGGGCTGCTGCTCAACGTCGCGCTGTATGCGGTGGTGCGCACCAAGGTGCTGGTTGAAGGAGCGCTCGGCACCCATTTCGCCGGCAACCTGATGATGGGATTCGGGCTGCTGTCAGTGGTGGTGGCCGCGTTCCTGCTGTCGCGCCAGAAGGACGCCAAGCGCCTGTTCGCCTACTCTTCGATCGAGCACATGGGACTGATGACATTTGCATTCGGCATCGGCGGCGCGCTCGCCACGTTCGCGGCGCTGCTGCACATGACGGTGCACTCGCTCACCAAGTCGGCGATCTTCTTTGCGGTCGGCCATGCCGCGCAGAAGTCCGGCACGCAGATCATGGCGGACATCAGGGGGCTCATCGACAGCAATCCGACCATCGGTTGGGGACTGATGATCGGCAGCTTTGCGATTCTCGGCATGCCGCCGTTCGGCGTGTTCGCCAGCGAATTCATGATCCTCACCGTGACGATGCACGAGCAGCCGTGGGCGACGCCGTTTCTGCTCGCCGCACTCGGTGTGGCGTTCGCCGCGATTTTCGGCAAGGTCCAGCCCATGGTGTTCGGCACCGCGACTGCCAAGCGCCTGCCGCACCCGCCGGCGCTGATCCCGGTGTTCGTGCACCTTGCGATCGTGCTGCTGCTGGGTCTGTACATTCCGCCGTATCTGGCGGAGTGGTACCGGCAGGCAGCGGCCATGATCGGGTGAAGATTCAGGAATCAGGAATCAGGAGTCAGGAGTCAGGATTCAGAACATGCGTTGCGCACCAAATCACCCGGTTGCCCGAATCCAGAATCCTGAATCCCGGTTTCATCATGAAGCTAGAAGATTTCCAGCTTGAATTGACGCTGCTTCCTAACGCGATGCCGGTCTGGCACGGGCGTGTCGACGCGCGGCAATGGCGAATGGCCTGCCAGCAGGTGCGCGACAAGGGCGGGAAGCTCGTCGCTTTGTGGGCTTCCGACAACAGCGATCGGTGCGAGGCGTTCTCCGTGCACGCGGCGCTGACGGTGCAGTCGGGGCTGCTGGTCATTACGCTGCCGCTCGATGGCGAGAGCTTTCCCGACGTCTCCGACATTTTGCCCGGGTCAATCCGGATGCAGCGCGCGGTCTACGATCTGTTCGGGGTCCACGCCGGGAATGCTGCCGATCAGCGCAAGTGGCTGCGCCATGCCGCGTGGCCGGCGGACGTCTTTCCGCTGCGGAAAGACACCAGTTTCCAGTTTCCAGTTTCCAGTTTCCAGTTGTATTCAAAGCCGGGGGCGCAACTCGCAACTCGCAACTCGCAACTCGAAACCGGGCAAGCGGACGACTACCCCTTCGTCCGCGTGGAAGGCGAGGGCGTGCACGAGATCCCAGTAGGGCCGGTGCACGCCGGCACCATCGAACCGGGGCATTTTCGCTTCTCCATCGTCGGCGAGGGTGTCCTGCGCCTGGAAGAGCGGCTCGGCTACAAGCACAAGGGCATCGAGAAGCGCTTCGAGTCGATGACGCTCGCCGAGGGCGCCCGGCTCGCGGGACGCGTGTCGGGTGATTCCACCGTGGCGTACGCATGGGCCTACGCGATGGCGGTGGAAGGCGTCACCGAGGTTACCCCGCCGCCACGAGCGCTGTGGTTGCGCGCGCTGCTGCTCGAGCGTGAGCGCATCGGCCAGCATCTGTGGGATTTGGGTTTTCTCGGCAGCGACGCGGGACTCGCGTTCGGGCTTGCGCAGTTTTCGCGGCTCAGGGAAGACTGGTTGCGAGTGAGCCAGTCGTTGTTCGGCCACCGCTACTTGATGGATACGATCGTTCCCGGGGGCGTGGCGCGCGATATCGACGCGCAGGGAGTTGGCCGGATGCGCAGCGAAATCAGCGATCTCGGCAAGGCCGTGGCGCTGCTCAAGAACATCTACGACGATCACGCTGGCCTGCAGGATCGCTTCATCGCCTGCGGCCGGGTCAAGCCCGACCTCGCCGATCGGATGGGACTGACCGGACTGGCGGGCCGCGCGAGCGGGATGGCGTGGGACCTTCGTGCGCAATTTCCGCCGGTTCCGTACGACAACTTCGATGTTCGCATGGCGACCCACCGCAATGGCGACGTGGCGGCGCGCGTCACGGTGCGCTTCGAGGAGATCGCCGAGTCGCTGCGCCTGATCGGCCTCATTCTCACCGGCCTGCCAGCCGGCGACATCATTGCGCCCGTCCCGGACGCGCCGGAAAACGCGTTCGGCATCGGTTGGGTCGAGGGCTGGCGCGGCGAGGTGCTGATCGCGCTCGAGACCGGCGCCGGCAACCGCATCCGGCGGCTCCATCCGCACGATCCGTCGTGGCAGAACTGGCCGCTGCTTGAGCGCGCTGTGCTGGGCAACATCGTTCCCGATTTCCCGCTCATCAACAAGTCGTTCAATCTGTCGTATAGCGGACACGATTTATGATCGATCGAACCGCCAAGACGCCAAGAGGCACGAGAATGAAAACCGAAAGGCGATCTAGTTTCCCCCGGGCTTTTTGGCGCCTTGGCGGTTAATTTTCTTTTATGTTTCAACTGCTGAAGCAGATTGCCGTCACGGGGATCAAGACCGAGGCGCCGCCGCAACCCGAGGAGGCGTTGCGTGTCACCGCGCAGCGGCTGCAGTCCGATGTCCTTGAACATTTCGCGGGTGCGCTGACCATCCGCCACGTCGACGCCGGTTCCTGCAATGGCTGCGAGCTCGAGATCAATGCGCTCAACAATCCCTACTACAACCTCGAGGGGCTCGGCATCAAATTCGTCGCGAGCCCCCGCCACGCCGACATGCTGCTGGTGACCGGCCCGGTGTCGCGCCACATGGAAGTGGCACTCAAGCGCACCTACGACGCGACCCCGGAGCCCAAGCTGGTGGTGGCGATCGGGGATTGTGGCTGCACGGGTGGCATCTTCGGGGAGAATTACGCCTCCCGCGGGCGGGTGTCGAACGTGATCCCGGTGGACGTGGCGGTGCCGGGCTGCCCGCCGACGCCGCTCGCGATCATGCAGGGCATACTGACGGCAATCAGCGCGAAAAAAGGCTGACGATGCGGGCGATGGTTCTGGAGCAGTTCGGCGCGCCGCTGAAATCGAAGGACATGCCGGTGCCGAAGATCGGTCCCAACGAGGCGCTGGTGCGGGTGCGCGTGTGCGGCGCGGGCCTGACCGTCGTCATCATGGTCGCGACGCCGGGACGGATCAAGTCCTATCCCCGCATACCCGGGCACGAGGTCGCGGGCGAGGTCGTCGAGGTGGGCTCCGAGGTGAGGACCGTAAGAGTCGGCCAGCGCGTGACCAATCACTACTACCTCACGTGCGGCAACTGCCGCTACTGCCGCAGCGGACGCGAGACGCTGTGCGAGAACTTCCGGGGCAATGTCGGCCAGGGCTGCGACGGCGGCTACGCGGAGTACATTGCGCTGCCGGAGCGCAATCTCGTCCCGATACCCGACGGCGTCTCCGACCTGGAGGCGTCGGTCGCGGCCGACGCGATCGCGACGCCCTACCACGCCTGTCACGCCGAGGCTCAGGTGAGCCCGGGTGACGACGTGCTGATCATCGGCGCCGGCGGCGGCGTCGGCATCCACATGGTGCAGATGGCGCGCCTGTGCGGCGGGCGCGTGCTGGCAGCGGAGATCGGGGAGGAGAAGCTCGAGCTCGCGCGGGCGATGGGCGCGGATGAGGTGATCGATGCGCGGCGCGGAGATCTCGTCAAGCAGGTGAAAGCGCTCACCGGTGGGCGGGGCGTTGACGCGGCAATCGACATCGTCGGCAACAGCCGGACGCTGCAAGCCTCCCTCGAGTCGCTCGCCCCGGCCGGGCGCATGGTGATCATCGGCAGCAAGCCCGCCTCGGTTTACGGGGAGGATCCTACGTTCAAGGTGAACCCGGGGGAATTCATGCGACAGGCGCAGGAGATACACGGCTCGCGCTACGTGAACAATGCCGAGATCGCGCGCACGCTGGAGCTGGTGAAGCACAAGCGGATAAAAGCGGTGGTGAGCCGCACCTTCCCGCTGGAGGAGGCGGAGCAGGTGCACGAGCTGCTGCGGAAGAACGCAATCGCGGGGCGGGCGGCGTTGATCCTCGGGTGAGGCAGGATAACGGCGACGCGCACAAGTTTTGGAAAGCAGTGCGTGTTTCTTCTTCTAATTCACACAAGGAGGCAACAGCATGTCAGCAGGAAACCAAAACATTGGTAACGCAGCAAGGGGGAACTGGATCAAATGGCTGGTCGTAACGATCGTGCTCGCGGCCATCGCGTTCCTGGCGAGCCCCAACGGCCCTCTGGGCGGCTTCTGGCGCCCGTCGGCTGACTTTCCACAGCCCACGGCGGGTCAGCTCCCCTGGTTCGTGGTCTTGAACGTGGCCGAGTCGCTCGCGTTCGGATTCGGCATCGCGTACCTGTTCTTCGGCTACCCTCTGGTTCGGAACATCCTGCCGGCATCGAGGAATTTAACGCTTGCGGCGCACCTGTCCATTGCCTGGCTGCTCATCAACTGGTGGCCCCACGACAGCCTGCACGTCGCCAACGGAACGAACATGAACGGCTTGCTGGCGATCGAGTACGGCTTTCATGTGACCTTGATGGTTATCGGCGTGATCCTGGCGTTCTTCATCCTGGCTCTGGTGCGTGAGCGCGCAGCCTAGTTGTCAGGCGATGCGATAGCGTTCCACCATCTTCCAGTCGAGCTCGATGCCGAAGCCGGGCGCATTCGGCACCTCCATCATTCCGTTGCGGATCGCGGGGCGGTTGGCCCACATCGCCTGCCACACCGGGTCGCGCTCGGGGTCGGCGAAGCACTCGACGTAAGTGCCGTGCGGCACGCCGGCGAGGAGCTGCTGCGAGATCTGCGACTCCTCGTGGTGGGCCATCTGCACGCCGGCGGTGCGGCAGATTTCCGCGGCGCGTCGCCAGTCGGTGACGCCGCCGCCCTCCGAGGCATCGTAGTTCACGAAATCCACGGCGCCGGCGTCCACGAGCCGGCGCACGCCGTGGCTGGTGATCTCGCTCTGGCCGGCGGTGACGGGAATGGGAATCGCCTGGCGCACGCGCGCCATGAGGGCGACGTCGTCGTACCAATGGCACGGCTCCTCGAACCAGCCGATGTCGAGGGGCGCGACGAGCCGCGCGAACCGGATTGCCTCCTGCGCGTTCCAGCCGCGGTTGGCATCCACCACCAGCTTGAAGTCCGGGCCCGCCGCCGTGCGGGCGGCCGCCACCCGCCCGGCATCCGCTTCCGGCGCGAGACCGCCGACCTTGAACTTGCAGCCCGCCATGCCGGCGGCGCGGTAGTGCTCCATCTCGCGGCCGATGTCGGCGAGCGTCTTGCCCTCCATGTAGTAGCCGCCGATGGAGATGATGGGAA
>DASWHI010000114.1:0-1602 GCA_036398235.1 Burkholderiales bacterium | reverse complement strand
GAACGTGCTGCTGGTGGACGATTCGATCGTGCGCGGCAACACCAGTCGCGAGATCGTGCAGATGGCGCGCGAAGCGGGCGCGCGCAAGGTGTTCTTCGCCTCCGCCGCGCCCCCGGTGCGCTACCCCAACGTCTACGGCATCGACATGCCCACGCGCGAGGAACTGATCGCCTGCGGCCGGAGCGAATCCGAGATCGCGCGCGAGATCGGCTGCGACGAGCTGATCTACCAGGATCTCGAGGCGCTGCGCGAGGACGTTCGCAGCGTGAATCCCAAGGTCACCCATTTCGAGGATTCGTGCTTTTCCGGGGTCTACGTCACCGGCGACGTCACCCGCGAGTATCTCGACGGCGTGGAGGCCCAGCGGCGCGACGGCGCCAAGATGGCGGAGCTGGAAGCGGCGAGCGCGCAGCTCGATCTCGGCCTGGAGCTCGTCGAGTGACGGCTGGCCGATTTCTTGACAAC
Organism: Burkholderiales bacterium; assembly: GCA_036398235.1. Taxonomy (GTDB): domain Bacteria; phylum Pseudomonadota; class Gammaproteobacteria; order Burkholderiales; family SG8-41; genus SG8-41. The sequence continues at coordinate 1,137 of DASWHI010000114.1, read as the reverse complement.
CCCCCGATGACGGAGTAAGTTTTCGTTCGCGCCGATTTGAGGGTCAGCTTGCGGGCGCGTTAGAAATGCAGCTAAAGCGGCGGCGAAACCCGGTCGGCGCGAGCTGTCCGGGTTTTTTGTTGGGAGCGCGATCATGAAGACGGGCTTTACCACGACCATCCTGCATTCCGATCTGGAAGCGCCGATCGAGCACTTTTCCGTGCACAAGCCGATGCACCTCGCGGTGGCGTTCGGGTATGCCGACGCCCGCGATCTGGTCAAGGTGTTCAAGGGTGAGCTTCCCGGCTATGTGTACGGCCGCCAGGGCAACCCCACCACGGCCGCGCTCGAGTCGAAGGTGAGCAAGATGGAGGACGGCATCGCCACGGCGTGCTTTTCCACGGGGATGGCGGCCATCGCCGCCACGTTCACCGCCCTGCTGCGCACCGGCGATCACGTCGTGTCGAGCTCGTTCCTGTTCGGCAACACCAACAGCCTGTTCGGCACCTACAACACCCAGGGCTTCGACATCAGCTTCGTGGACGCGACCCGCGTGGACGAGGTGGCGCGGGCGATCCGGCCCAATACGCGCCTGGTGTTCGTGGAGACCATCGCCAACCCGCGCACCCAGATCGCCGACCTCGCGTTGATCGGCGAGCTCTGTACCCGGCGGGGAGTGCTCTACGTGGTGGACAACACGATGACTTCGCCCTACCTGTACCAGCCCAAGCGGCATCACGCCGGCCTCGTCATCAACTCGCTGACCAAGTACATCGGCGGCCACGGCAACGCGCTGGGCGGCGCGGTGACCGATACCGGCCTCTACGACTGGACCCGGTTCCCGAATATCTACGACAACTACAAGAATGCGAAACCCGCCCAGTGGGGAATCCTGCAGATCCGCAAGAAGGGGTTGCGCGACGTAGGCAGCACGCTGGCCGCGGAACCCGCGCACCGCCTGGCAGTCGGCGCCGAGACGCTGGCGCTGCGGATGGACAAGTCTTCGGGCAACGCGCTGCAGCTCGCCCGCTTCCTGGCCAAGCATCCCAAAGTCAGGAAAGTGTACTACCCGGGGCTCGAGGATCACCCGCAGCACCGGCTCGCCGGTGAGCTGTTCAGGAGCTACGGCGCGCTGATGGCGATCGAGCTGGCGGACGG
>DASWHI010000113.1:0-3378 GCA_036398235.1 Burkholderiales bacterium | reverse complement strand
CCGCATCGAGCGCCATCATCGCCGCCTCGACCAGGAACGTGCCGCTCCCGCACATGGGGTCGAACAGGGGAACGGGTGCGCGCCAGCCCGCAAGCCGGAGGATGCCCGCCGCGAGGTTCTCGCGCAGAGGAGCCTCGCCCGCTAGAGCGCGCCAGCCGCGCTTGAAGAGCGGCTCGCCGGACGTGTCGAGGTAGAAAGTCGCCTCATCTCGGGTGAGGAAGGCGTGTATGCGGACATCGGGTGTCTCTGTATCGACGTCGGGACGCTTCCCCTGCGCCGCGCGGAACGCGTCGCAGACGGCGTCCTTCACGCGCAGCGTGACGAAGTCGAGGCTCTTGACGGGAGATTTGATTGCCGAGACGCTGACCCGGATGGTGCGCCCGACGTCGAAGAATCGCGTCCACGGAAGCGCGCGCGCGGCCTCGAAGACGTCGTGCTCGCTGCGGTAGCGGGCGTGCCCCACCTGCCAGAGCACCCGGCTCGCCACCCGGCTCTCGAGGTTGGCGGCGTAGCACAATCCGAGATCGCCGCTGAAAGAGGCACCGCCGTCAACAGCCTTGGTCTCGCGCGCGCCAAGCGCGGCGAGTTCTGCCGCGAGCACCTGCTCGAGCCCGCGCGGGCAGGTGGCGAAGAACCTTTCCATCAAGCGCGGGCGCGCCTGACGGGATTGCGCAGGACGCCGATGTCCTTCTGGATGATCTCGACGACGTCGCCGTCCTTGAGGTCCGGCTCGGTTGCGCCGTCGGTGCCGAGCCAGACCACGTCGCCCGGCTGCAACGTCATGTATTTGGAGATCTGCGAGATGTAGTGCTGGGCCGAGAAAAGCATCTTGTCGGTGCCGTACTCGGCCGCGGTTGCGTCGTTCACCTTGATCGTAACCGTAAGCTTCATGGGATCGATGCCGGTCGCGATGAATGGCCCCATCGGCTTGAAGGTGTCGCAGTTCTTGGCGCGCCACAAAGTGCGGTCCTGCTTCTGCCAGGTGCGCTCGCTCACGTCGTTGCCGAGCGTGTAGCCGAGGACGCAGGAGAGGGCGTCCTTCTCAGAGAGATTGCGCGCGGTCTTTCCGATCACGGCGACCAGCTCGCCCTCGAACTGGACCGGCCCTGGTGAATCGGCGGGGATGACAATCGCCTCGCCGGTCGCAGCCAGCGCGTTGGCCGAGCGGTAGCCGATGTCCGCCTTCTCCGGCGGCTTGCGGTTGCCGCCGGTGCGCCGGTTGGCCCACTCGATGTGCGCGGCGTAGTTGAGCCCGGCGCAGTAGAAGTTCGGCGGCATGCACGGCACCAGCGTTCTCACCGAGGCGAGCGCGTGCTTCTTCGGCGTGCTCCGGTAGGAGCCGAAGATCGAACCCTCCAGCTCGCTCACCTCGCCGCCTTCGACGGCGCCATAGAAAACTCGCCCCTGCTGTTCGAATCGTCCGAGCTTCATGATTTCCCCCTCAAGGCGGCAGACGGTCAATGAGGAACGGGAGCGCGCTCCACTATCATCGCCCGAAGAACTGGTCGAGCCGGGCGGTGACTTCCTCGACCTTGATCAAATCCATGGCGTCCGGATCGCGCACGCGGCCCCCCCAGCGCATACTGTCCACTCCTTTGCCGAATTCTTTCTCCACGGCATCGGGATAATGATCGACGACCCAGCGCTGGCTCAGGTACGGCCCCGTCCGGAACCGGTTCGACGTCGCGTAGAGGCCGATGACCGGCGTGCCCACGGCGGTCGACATATGCGCCGGGCCGGAATCCGGGCAGACCAGTACATCCGCGCGATCGAGCAGGGCGAGCAGCTGCTTGAGCGTCGTCCCTCCGACCAGGTTGATCGGCGCGCTCTTCCTGGCCAGGCGGCAGATGCCCTCGGCGTACTGCGCCTCCAGTTCCGTGGGCCCTCCCGTGAGGATCACGCGCGCTCCATGAACCTCCGCGGCGTGTTCCGCCAGGGCGGCGTAGTTCTCGATGCGCCAGTTGCGGTAGTTGCGAAAGCGCTGGCTCGAGCACGGGCTGATGACCAGGGTGCGACCGCCGGACGGGATGTGACGTGACGCGAATGCGCGATCCGCGTCGCTGACGGGTATGTCCCATTTCAACAGCCGCTCGCTCACTCCCACCGCCTCCGCGAAACCGAACAGGCCGTCCATCACATGCTCGTGCGCGCGCGCGGGGATGCGCGCGTTGGAGAACAGGTACTGGTAGTCGCGGGCGCGGCCGCGGTCGAACCCCAGCCGCACGCGGGCGCGGACCATTACGCTGGTGAGATTCGCGCGCAGGGAAGCGTGCATCATCAGCAGCAGGTCGAAACGGCGTCCGGCCAGGCGTTGACGCATGTCCAAGAACCCGCCCGCTCCGGCGGATTTGTCGAGCACGGCCAGCTCGATGCCGTCGATGCCGGACATCAGCGACGCTTCGGTCTTGCCGATGACCCAGGTGAATCGCGTCCGCGGCCACGCGCGCTGCAGCGTGCGCACGACCGGCAGCGCGTGACAGGTGTCGCCGATCGCCGAGAGGCGCAGGATGCAGACCTCCAGCGGCGGCTGATTCCGGAACTGCTCGAGTTGCGCATTCACGTGCGCAGCGATCGTGGCGGCAGGGCCCCGCACGCGAAAGTCGGTGAGAATACGCGTCGGAAAACCAACCCGGCGACGTTCAGGCGGCCGAGAGGATACGGTAGGGCGCGAGATCCGGCAGCCGGCAATTGCGCAGGCGCAGCAAGAACGTGTTGACCAGCGCGTACTGCCCGGACAGGCTCGCGTGGCTCACCATATCGGTCAACACCATCCACGCCGAAAAAGGCGCGAAGCGAATCTCGACCTGGCTCGACATGTCATCGCGGAACGCGGGCTCGTCCTTCATGAAATTGTGGAACTGCCGCATGGTCCGGTCGTACGGACTGCTGTCGATCAGCATCGCCTGCGGCAGCCCGGCCGCGGCGATGGTGCGCAGAAATCCCGTGCGCAACCGGTCGAGCGCGCCCGGCTCGAGCGACGCGCGCCTGCGCGTATCCGGCGTGATGTGCGCCGCCCTCCCGAAACGCGCATACACGTCCGGGAAAGCGCCGCGGGTCGCCCAGACGCGGTCTTCGACGGGATTGACGTTGACGAAGAAGCGCAGGATGCGGTCACCGTTGGTCCGCCCGTACGCGCCGGCGTCGAAGTGCACCAGTTCGTTGCTCGCGTGCGGTGACAGGTCGCGTCCCTTCTCCTGGATGGGGCGAAAACTCGAGGTGCCGACCGTCCAGTCCCGCGTGAGCGTCGGCATCGTGCGCGCGAGAAAGGCTTCCACGCGGCCGGCGTGCTGCTTGAGAATGCGCTGCGCGCGCGCGACGAGGTCGGGCTCGGCCTTCAGGCCGGGGACGCTGTCGGTCTCCGGGTGATAGCTGATGTTC
>DASWHI010000112.1:0-1997 GCA_036398235.1 Burkholderiales bacterium | reverse complement strand
CGCTGGAAGGGCGGATCTCGGAGGCGCGCCAGAAACTCAAGATCGCCGAGGCCCTGATGCAGACCAAGGAACCGGTGGGCGATTCGCACGCGGTCAAGAGCTCGTATCGCGATGCCCTGCGCGTGCGGCTCGCCGAAATCAACAAGAGCATGGTCAACCTGCAGCAAGGGATGGTGCCGCCCGAGCGCATGGCCAGGCTGCTGGAGGACATGCTCGGGCGTACCCGCGGGCTGCAGCTCGTTTCCCTGCGCGCCCTGCCGCCCAGGCCCTTCGAGTCGCGGTCCGCGGCGCCCGCTGCCCAGGCCGGAGCCAAGCCCGCAAAGCCAGCGCCCAAGGATCCGGAGCGCGTGATCTTCCAGCACGGCTTCGAGCTCACGCTGCAAGGCTCCTATCGTGAACTGCACGACTACCTGGCGCGGCTCGAGGAGTTGCCGTGGCAGATGTACTGGAAGCGGATCAGCGTCCAGACGGAGGAATACCCCCAGTTGCGGGTGACGATCACGGTGCAAACGCTGAGCCTCACCAAGGCCTGGCTTGTCGTATGAAACAGTTTCCAGTTACCAGTTTCCAGTTTCGAGTTGGTCCACGGAAGTGGGGTGCTCTGGACTCGAAACTCGCAACTCGAAACTCGCAACTCGACGCCGCGATCAGGGGGGCGATCTTGGTGTTGGTCTTGGCGCCAATAATCGCGGCGGCACAAGGGCAGATCACGACGGATCCCACCCGTCCACCCGCCGGCCTTGCAGCAGAAGCGCCGAGGGGCGCTGTCGCCGGCAATCAGCTGCAATCGGTGATGATCTCGCCGACGCGGAAGACGGCGATCATCAACGGCGTGGTGGTGGAGCTCGGCGGGAAATACGGCGACTCGGTGCTGACGAAAGTGGCGGAGGACGAGGTCGTGCTGGAAAGCGGCAGCTCGCGGCAGGTGCTCAAGCTGCACCCGGGCGTTGATAAGAAGATCGAGGTCGTGCAAGCGGTGCCGATTGCGCCGGCGGCGAAGTCCGGCTCGCCCAAGCCGAAGCCGAAGCCGAAGGTGAAGGCGAAGCCGAAAGCGAAGCCGAAAGCGAGCACGCAGAGCGGGGCAAAGCCCGCGGCCGGCAGCAGCGCGGGGGCACGCTAGGTGAACGCGACCATGACGCGAAAACTGCTGATGCTTGCGATCGCGACGGCCGCCGCCGGCTGCGCGGACCATTGGGCGCAGCGGGACTCGACCCGGGAGCGCATCAGCGCCGAGATGGACAAGGCGGTGGAGGAACGCGCCACGCGGGCGATGCTGCCGCCGCTGGTGGTGGAGATGCCCAGGGACCTCGAGGCGAGGCCGCTCGAGCAGCGCTTCGATCTCAACGTGAGCAACGCGCCCGCCGCCCAGGTGTTCATGGCGATCGTCTCCGGCACGCGTTACAGCATGATCGTCCACCCCGACGTGCGCGAGGTGATTTCGGTGAACCTCAAGGACGTGACCGTGCCCGAGGCGCTCGAAACGCTGCGCGAGCTCTACGGCTACGAGTACCGGGTGCAGGGCAACCGCATTACAGTGATGCCGATCAGCATGCAGACCCGTGTTTTCCAGGTCAATTACCTGCAGGCGACACGCGCCGGGCGCAGCGACGTGCGGGTCAGCTCCGGCTCGATCACCGACGCGCCCACCGCGGCCGGCGGGGCGGCGGGGGGAGCCGTGGGCGGAGCGCCGACGCAACGCCTGACGGAAAGCACGCGCATCACGACCACCTCCGACAGCAATTTCTGGGGCGACATCGTGAAGTCGATTCAGTCCATCGTCGGAACCGCTGACGGGCGCAACGTCATCGTCAACTCGCAATCGGGCGTGATCGTCGTGCGCGCGTTGCCGGCCGAGCTGCGCTCGGTCGAATCGTTCCTCAAGGCGATGCAGCTGATCGTCGAGCGGCAGGTGGTGCTCGAGGCGAAGATCATCGACGTCACGCTGCGCGAGGGCTTCGAGGCCGGCATCAACTGGGCGGCGTTCCGCGATGGCAGCA
>DASWHI010000111.1:0-12133 GCA_036398235.1 Burkholderiales bacterium | reverse complement strand
CGCGCGAGCTGCCCGAGCGCAAGCCGCAGGACGAGCCGCCGCAATTGGGCGCGAAACGCGTCACCGTCAGGGCACCCGCGGAGCTGCCGTACGTGTTGATGGCGTTCCGCACGCCGGCGCTGCGCGATCCGGAGCGCGACTGGGAGCCGTACGCGCTGGAGATGCTGGCGGCGGTGCTCGACGGCAGCGAGGCGGCGCGGTTGAGCCGCACGCTGGTGCGCGAGGAGCGGATCGCAAGCTCCGCCGACGCGAGCTACGATTCGATCGCGCGCGGCCCGGGCTTCTTCTATCTCGGCGCGATCCCGACGCCGGGCAGGAGCGCGGCGGACGTGGAGCAGGCGCTGCGGCGCGAGATGGCGAAGATCGTCGAGGAGGGAGTGAGCGAGGAGGAGCTCGACCGCATCAAGGCCCAGGCGGTCGCGGCGCACGTGTTCCAGCGCGACTCGATGTTCTTCCAGGCGCGGCAGATCGCGTCGCTGGAGTCCGTCGGAATCTCGCACCGGACGCTCGACCTGCAGCTCGCGAAGCTGCGCGAGGTCACGCCCGAGCAGGTCCAGGAGGTTGCCCGCAACTACTTTCGGGACGATGCCCTGACGATTGCGACGCTCGACCCGCAGCCGCTCGAAGGCGCGCGGCGCGCGAAGCCGTCCCTGCCGGTGCGCCACGCGCAGTAGGGGAAACCGCTTGTATCCACGTCTAATTGCGTTTGCCGCAATGCTGCTCGCGGCGGGACCGGCGCTTGCGATTCTGCCGATCCAGCACTGGCAGGCCGCGAGCGGGGCGCGCGTCTACTTCGTGGAGAACCACGACCTGCAGATGCTCGACGTCAGCGTGGAATTCCCGGCGGGGTCGGGCTACGACCGGCGGGCGAAATCGGGCGTCGCCAGCATGACGCAGCGCCTCCTGACCAGCGGGGCGGAAGGCATGAGCGAGGAGGACGTCGCTCGCCAGCTTGCCGATATCGGGGCGCAGCTCGGGGGACGCTTCGACGCCGACCGCGCCGGGCTCTCCGTGCGCACGCTCTCGGGCGAAGCCGAGCGGCGGCGGGCGATCGACATCTTGGCGCGGTCGCTGCGCGCTCCCTCCTTTCCGGTGGAAGTGCTGAACCGGGAAAAGGTGCGCCTGGTGGGGTCCCTCAAGGAGGCCGATACCAAGCCCGATACCATAGTTTCCCGGACGTTCTACCGCCTCGCCTACCGCGAGCACCCCTACGCCCTGCGCTCGAGCGGGGAGGTCGAGTCCGTCGGGGGCATTACACGCGAGGATCTGCTGGCGTTTCACCGGAGTCACTACGGCGCGCGCTACGCGGTGGTGGCGTTGATCGGTGATGTCACGCGCGCCCAGGCCGAGGAAATTGCCGAGGAATTGACGCGCGGACTGCCTGAAGCCGGCGGGCAGGAGCCGGAGCTGCCGCCGGTTGATCCCCTGGCGCAGGCGGCGACCCGCACGGTGCCGCATCATGCCGCCCAGGCACATATCCTGATCGGGGCGCCCGGCGTCTCGCGGGCGGATTCGGATTACATCGCGCTCTACGTCGGCAATCACGTGCTTGGCGGCGGCGGGTTCGTCTCGCGCATCACGGAGGAGGTCCGCCAAAAACGCGGCCTTGCCTATTCGGCCTCCAGCTATTTCTATCCCCTGCAGCGCAAGGGCCCGTTCGTGATCAGCATGCAGACCCGCAGCGACCAGGCGGGCGAGGCGCTTAAAGTGGCGCGCGCGACGCTCGCGACATTCGTGAAGGACGGGCCTACCGCGGAAGAGCTGGAAGCGGCGAAGCGCAACATCGTCGGCGGCTTCCCGCTGCGCATCGACAGCAACCGCAAGATCCACGAGTACCTCGCCCTGATCGGCTTCTACCGCCTGCCGCTCGACTACCTCGAGGATTTCGTGCGGCGCGTCGAGCGCGTCTCCGCCGCCGAGATTCGCGATGCCTTCCGGCGGCACGTCGCCCCTGCCCGCATGGTGACGGTCGTGGTCGCCGGCGACTCCCCGAAGCAGGTCGACGCGCGCTGACGACCGCTCCCGGCCGCGCCGCGAGCCCATGACCCGCAACCGGGTACGCATCATCGGCGGGGCGTGGCGCAGCCGTCTCGTCGCCTTTCCGCCGCGCCCGGAGCTCCGCCCGACGCCCGACCGGGTGCGCGAGACTCTCTTCAACTGGCTGGGACAGGATCTCGGCGGCAAGACCTGCCTCGACCTCTTCGCCGGCAGCGGGGCGCTGGGATTCGAAGCGGCCTCGCGCGGCGCCGCCCGCGTGATGATGGTGGAGCGCGATCCCGTCGTGTTCCGTGCGCTCGCGGCGAGCCGTGCGGCGCTCGCTGCCGGCGTTGTGGAACTCAGGAGAGCGGATGCGCTAGAATTCCTGCGCGCCGACGGCGATGCCTATGACGTTGTCTTCGTGGACCCGCCCTACCGGTCCGACCTCTGGCCGCGGGTCGCGCCGCTCCTGCCGCGGCATCTCGCGCCGCAGGCGCTCGTCTACCTCGAACGCGCCGGCCGCGCCGCGCCGCTGCCGGGATGGGAGGTGTGGCGGCAGGGCCGGGCCGGGCAGGTTGCCTATCAACTCTTGAAGCGGGCTGAGCGAGCAGAGCTCCTAACACGGTGAAATGCGCGTGCGTTGCGAGCCAGAATTGGCGGTGGCGCGAAGCGAGGTGCAGCCAATATGTCGATATTGGCAAGCCGAGCGACAAAGCCAGCGGCAATTGTGGCCGCAACCCTTGTGGCTGGCGCGGTTTTGGCCCGTAGCTTATGCTCAAGTCCATCGCCATGAAGGCGACACGTAATGTATTGAGCCAAAACCGTGACAGCGCAGCGCGTGTTTCACCGTGTTAGGAGCTCTTTAATGAACCACAAGGCGGTCTATCCTGGAACCCTGGACCCGATCACGCTCGGCCACGAGGACCTGATCCGGCGCGCGGCGCGGCTGTTCGACACGGTGATCGTGGCGATCGCCGACTCGACCACGAAACGCCCCTTCTTTACCCGCGACGAGCGCGTGGAGATGGCGCGCGCGGTCCTGAAGGATCTCAAGAACGTCGAGGTCGTCGGCTTCTCCGGGCTGCTGATGAAGTTCGTGCGGGAGCACAAGGTGCGGGTGGTGGTGCGGGGCCTGCGCGCGGTGTCGGACTTCGAGCACGAGTTCCAGCTCGCCGGCATGAACCGCGACCTATATCCCGATGTCGAGACGCTGTTTCTCACGCCCGGCGAGCAGCACATGTTCATTTCGGCAACCATCGTGCGCGAGATCTCGATTCTGGGCGGCGACGTGAGGAAATTCGTGCCGCCGCTGGTCGCGCGGCGGCTCAAGGCCAAGATCAAGCAGCTCGGCGGAAGATAGCGATGGCGTTGAAAATTACCGAGGAGTGCATCAACTGCGACGTGTGCGAGCCGGAGTGCCCGAACGACGCGATCTCGCAGGGGGAGGAGATCTACGTCATCGACCCCCGCAGGTGCACCGAGTGCGTCGGCCATTTCGACGAGCCGCAGTGCGTGACAGTCTGCCCCGTGGACTGCATACCGCTCGATCCGGATTTCGTGGAGACGACGGAGCAGCTCTTTGCGAAGTATCTCCGGCTAACCGGCCGGAAGGAAAAGGTGTGATTCACGCCCTTTGGCAGCGGGGGCAGTAGAACGTCGAGCGCTGTCCCTGGCGCATCCCCCTGATCCGCGTGCCGCAGCGGCGGCACGGCTCGCCGCCGCGGTCGTAGACCAGGAACTGGCTCTGGTAGTTGCCCGCCATGCCGTCGCTCGCCACGTAGTCCCGGAGGCTGCTGCCGCCCGCGCCGATCGCAAGCTCGAGCGTTTCACGGATTTTCGCCGCGAGGAGGTCGCAGCGCTCGCGGCTCAATCGCCGCGCGGCAATGCGTGGCGAGATGCCGGCGCGAAACAGCGCTTCGTTCGCGTAGATGTTGCCCAGGCCCGCGACCACATGGCTGTCCATGAGCACGTGCTTGATGGCGGCGCTGCGGTTGCGCGTGGCGGCGTGCAGCACCGCTCCGTCAAAGGCGGCGGAAAGCGGCTCCGGGCCGATCTCCGCCAGCAGGGGATGGTCCAGCGCATCTCCCGCCCGCCACAGCACGAGCCCGAAACGGCGCGGATCGCGCAGCCTGATCACCGTTCCGTTGTCCAGCACCAGGTCGAAATGATCGTGCGGAGCAGGCGCTGCGCCGTCGCGCACCACCCACAGCCGTCCCGACATGCCGAGATGCACGATCAGCGTGCCCGTTTCGCAATCGATCAACAGGTATTTGCCGCGGCGCGCGAGCCCGCGGATGGTCGCGCCTGCGACGAGCTGCGCCAGCCGGCGCGGCACCGGCTGCCGCAGCCGGCGGTCACGCACCACGACCGTCCGGATGCGCTGGCCGCGGAGCAGCGGCTCCAGCCCGCGGCGCGTCGTTTCGACTTCGGGTAATTCAGGCACGCGAGCGCTGGTGACGACTGACGACTGACGACTGACGGGTCATTTGCTTGATGGCCGTCCGTTATCTGCGGCAGTGGGAGGGGAGAGCAGCCGCTTCGCGAGCCCGGCGCCGAAGCGGTATTGCAGTTTCTCGTCGGAGCGCGCGAGCACCAGTTCCGGCTCCCGCGCCATGACGCCGAGCGTCAACTCGCCGCCGTTCTTGAGCTGGATCCTGATTACATCGCGTGCCCTTGTCGCCGGGCCCGGCTCCACGCGCAGGGCGCTTGCAAGGCGCCACTCGTCGACCCAGCGGATGAAGTCGTCCTGGCTGAGATCCGCGGCGCGGGGCGCAAGCGTCCACTTGCCGTCGCGCTGCTCGACCGCGAAATCCTTGAGCACGATGCGCGCCGGCGCCTCGCCGGGACCGAAGAGCTGGCGGCTCGCCATCTGGACCGCGCTCTCGGGCAGCGCCGCGCCGTAGCGCGGGTGCAGGGCGTAGACGGCATCCCCCGCCATCACGTACTGCTCGCGGGTGATGTCGTTCACCAGGCCGAAGCTGAAGGGCTGTCCGTCCACGATGACGCGCGCGTGAGGCGGCTCGAGGCCGAAGCGCCCGCGATCGCCGGCCGGCAGCCGGTGCGCCGTCCTGGCCGCAACGATCGCAAGCAGCTGCATCACCCGCGAATCATCCGCGCGCGCCGCGATCGGCGCCTCGATGAACCAGGTGTCCTGCTTCCGGGCGAGCACGACCGGCATCGCCCCCGCACGCTCGATGCGTAGCGACCGGACTTCCTGGGGCTTCAGCGCCGACAGCGGGTAATCGACGGCGGAGTCCTTGGCGGGCCTCAGGTAGAGAAAAGCCGCCAACGCGGCGACCAGGACGGCGAGTGCCGCGTTCAACCACATCGAGCTTCGCATGGTTGCTTAGCTCCGCTCGACCCTCAACCCTTCTCCCCTTGGGAGAAGGGCATGGGATGAGGGATGGAGAGGGGAAATGTACGGTGCGGAACCGGACTGTTGTCCGTCTCCGCAGGGATCAGTCTGGCACGGCTCATATCCTGCGCCTGCGCCACCAGATGGCGAAGCCGGTGACCATGAAGCCGAGGGGAAGCACGATCAGGAAGCCGAAGGCGATGAGGTAGAGCGTCGTCTGGTCGATGTCGATCCGGCCGTCGGCGGCCTCGCGCGGCTGGATCACGATCATCCGGTCGTCGCCGGCGAGCCAGTTGACGATGTTGACGCCGAGCTCGCGGTTGCCGCCGTTGCCGATGAAGGCGTTGGACAGGAAGTGCCCGTTGCCCACCACCACCACGCGCTGCTGCCGGTCGCCGACGGCGCGCTCGAACGCGGCGGCAATGGTGATCGGCCCGGGGATGTCGCGGCTCTTGTCGCAGGGGCCCTCGAGCTTTCCGGTCTTGACGCAGCCGCGCGGCGCGACCTCGATCAACGGCCGCGACCGCCACTCCTCGTTCTCGATGGTCTCGATCTGGCGCGCCTGCGGGTAGACCGTGATGAGGTTGAAGCCGTCGGTGACGGCGTGGCGGCCGTACACCGCCGCGATCGCGAGCGCCGGCGAGGCGCCGTAGCGGGCGGCATCGGGATCGGCCACGATCCCCGGCGTCAGCACGAGCCCGAGCACCTCCGCGATCTGCCCGAGGCCGCGCAGCGGCTCGGCGTCGATCAACCAAAACAGGTTGCCGCCGCGCGCGAGGTAGCGCCGGAGCTCCTGCACCTCCGTCTCGAGCAGGGGCACCTGCGGGCTGCTGACCACGAGCAGCGCGGCGTTGGCGGGAACCTCCTGGGCGAGCGCGAGGTTGAGGCCGCTCACCCGGAAGCCCTTCAACTCGAGCTGGCGGCCGAATTCGCCCAGGTCGTGATTGGCGGGCCCGTTGAGCTTCCGTTCCCCGTGCCCGTCGAGCCAGAGCACGAGGCGCTCGGAGCCGCGCGCGAGCCGCAGCAGCGCGTTCGCGAGCGCCTGCTCGTTGAATTCGGCGAGGCGCTCGGTGCGCCGCTGGTAGGTCACCACCAGCTCGATCGGCGCGCGCACCCCCGCCTCCGCGGCGGCCCGCGGCTGCTCGCGCGGGTCGATGAGGGTGACGGTGAGATCGGGCTTCGCCCGCTGGTAGGGGCGCAGAAATTCCTCGATGCGGCGATGCACGTGCTCGCCGCGGGCATCCCGCGGCAGCGCGTAGGCGGTGATGCTGACCGGCCCCTCGAGGCGCTTCAGCACGTCGAGCGTCGCCGCCGAGAGCGTGTTGCGGTGGCTTTGCGTGAGGTCGTACTCGATGCGGTACTCGCGCGCGAGGTGGGCGAGCAGACCCGTAGCCGCGGCGAGCAGCACCACGAACAGGCCATGGTGCGCGAAAATCCTCAAGCGGCGCCGGCGCGCGATCTCCACCTTCAGCCTCGCAGCCGCTGCGCGTCGAGCTGGCGGATCGCCAGCGCGAGAAAGAGCGCGGCGAGGAGCACCAGGCAGGCGGCCGCGTAGGTGTCGAGCATGCCCTTGCTGAACGGCTCGAAGCTCTTGATCGGGGAGACCACCTGCGCCAGGCTCGCCGCCACCGTCCAGCCGCGCGCGCGCAGGCCGTCCCCCGCCGCCTCCCCGGCGAGCACCATGCCGAGCAGCGTGGCGAAGGCGCCGATCGCGGCCACCACCGGGTGCACGGTGAGGCAGGACACGAACAGGCTCACCGCCGCGAAAGCCGCGGCGAGCAGCACGAGCCCGGCGATGAGCCCGGCGAGCAACCCGTAGTCGAGCCGCGCGACCCCCGCGAGCGAGAGCGGCATCAAGGCGGTCAGCGCCACGATGCCCGCGAGAAACGCAGTGAGTCCCAGGAACTTGCCGAGCACGATCTCGGTCATCGAGACCGGCGCCGACATGAGCAGCACCATGGTCTGGTTGCGGCGCTCTTCCGCGATCAGCCGCATCGCCAGCACCGGCACCGCGAACAATAGCACTGCGGCCGCCGTGCCGAAGATGGGGCCTGCGACGAGCTCGGTGACGCCGGGCGCGGCTGCCATCTGCGCGAGCTGCGGCTGCACCTGGAGGAAATCGTCGAGGCGGCGCAGGAAAGCGTAGCCGACGATCAACTGCATCACCGTCAGCACCACCCATGCGAGCGGCGATGCGAACAGCGTTCTCAGTTCCTTGCCCGCGATCGTAAAGATCATGATCTAACCGCCCAGACGCCAAGAACCATTCAAGAATCCAAGATCACCAATTAACCGCCAAGGCGCCAAAGAGCAATCAAGAAATGAAACCCGCAAGGTACACGGAGTCCACCGTATTTTGAATGCCGTTTGGCGCCTTGGCGGTTCATTGGGTCTCTTCGCGGCGGGTGAGGTGGACGAACACGTCCTCCAGGGTCGTCTGCGCCGGCTTCAGCTGGTATAGGCCCCAGTCGCGCGCCACGGCCGCCTTCACGAGGGCATCGGTCGGATCCGTGCCCGCGGCGAACTGGACGCGGTAGAGCGTCGGCTCCACGGCTTCCGCCGCGGCCACTCCCGGCAGCGCGGAGAGCTCGGCGGGCGGCGGCGGGCGCCGCAGTCCCACCAGCAGGGTGGCGCCGCTTTCGAACTGCTTCAGCGCCGCGATGGTGTCGCTGTAGACGAGCTCCCCGTGATGCATGATCTGGACGCGGTCGCACACCGCCTCCACCTCCGGCAGGATGTGGGTGGAGAGGATCACGCTGTGCGCGCCGCCGAGCTCGCGAATCAGCGCCCGGATGTCGCGGATCTGGTTGGGGTCGAGTCCGACCGTGGGCTCGTCCAGCACCACCACGTCGGGCGCGTGGACGATCGCCTGCGCGATACCGACGCGCTGCTGGTAGCCCTTGGACAGCGTTCCAATCAGCTTGGCTCCGGCCTCGGCGAGGCCGCAGCGGCTCCGGGCGGTCGCCACCGCCTCGCGGCGGCGCGCGCGCGGCACCCGGTGCAGCTTCGCCGCGAGCTCGAGGTACTCGTCCACCGTCAGCTCGCGGTAGAGCGGCGGCACTTCCGGCAGGTAGCCGATGCGCGCCTTGGCCGCGGTGGGCTCCTCCAGGAGGTCGATGCCGCAGATGCTGATCTCCCCGCGCGAGGGCGCGAGGTTTCCGGTCAGCATGTGCATGGTGGTGGTCTTGCCGGCGCCGTTCGGGCCGAGAAATCCCAGCACCTCTCCGCGCCGCAGCTCGAGGGTGATGTCGTTGACCGCGATGTGATTGCCGAAGGTGCGGGTAAGACCCCGCGCGGAGATGGTGCTGGCCGCTTCCGGTTCCGGCATCGTGGCGATTGCTGGGGTGCGATCCGTGCTTGTGGTGTGCATGAAATATACCTAATATGTGCCTGTTAATGAAGCCGCCGCGCCCGGCCTCCGCGCCACCCAGCATCCTCCCGTTTCCCGCTTCCGGACTCATGACCGTGTATCGAATCATCGGGCTAGCGGTGTGCGCCGCGCTTGCGGCATGCGCCCAGCAGCCGCCGCAGACCGCGGAGGAACCAGCACCCGCGCCGCAAGCGGTGGTGGCGAAGCCGCAATCGCAGCCGCAGCGCCCGCCGCTGCCCGGCGTCGAGCTCTCCGAGGAGCTGCTGTACAAGATGATGCTCGCGGAGGTCGCGCTGCAGCGCGGGCAGCCTCATATCGCGGTGCAGACCTACCTCGAGCTCGCGCGCGAAACCCAGGACCCGCGCATCGCGCAGCGCGCCACCGAGGTGGCGTGGAATGCACGCCTCAACTCGGCGGCGCTCGAGGCGGCGGGCATCTGGCTGCAGGTGGATCCCGCCTCGGCGCAGGCGCGCCAGGTCATCGCGGCGCTGCTGGTGAACCAGGCCCGCATCGCGGACGCGCAGCCGCACCTGGAGAAATGGATCGCGACTGGGCGCGACAGCGTCGGCCAGAGCTTTCTCCAGCTCTCCACGCTGCTTTCGCGCCACAAGGACAAGCCCGAGGTCCTCAAGCTGATGCAGGCGCTGGCGCAGCCCTACCCCGACGTGCCCGAGGCGCGGCTCGCAGTGGCGCAGGCGGCGTGGCACGCCGAGAACCCGCAGGTGTCGCTCGAGGAGTCGCGCGCGGCCTTGAAGTTGAGGCCGGACTGGGAGCTCGCCGCGCTCTTCGTCGCGCAGGTATTGCAGCGCGGCTCCAACGAGGAGGCGCTGCGCTTTCTCGAGGAATACCTGCGCGACCATCCCCGGGCGCGCGACGCCCGGCTCAATTACGCGCGGCTGCTCGTCACTACCAAGAGCTACCCCGAGGCGCGCCGGCAGTTCGAGGTGCTGGTGGCAGAGTATCCGCAGGACGCCGACGTCGGCATGGCAGTGGCGCTGCTCGCGATGCAGGCGAACGACTACGACGCGGCGGAGACCCAGTTGAAGCGGGTGCTGGAGCTGAATTACAAGGATCCGGACCTCGCGCGCTTCTACCTCGGGCAGCTGAACGAGGAGCGCAAGCACCTCGACGAGGCGCTCAAGTGGTACTCCACCGTCACCCAGGGCGAGCAGTTCATCCCCGCCCAGGCGCGCTATGCCGCCATCCTCGCCAAGCAGGGCAAGATGCCCGAGGCGCGCAAGCACCTGCAGGAGGCGACCGCGCGCAATCCCCAGCAGCGCGTGCAATTGACGCAGGCCGAAGCGCAGCTGCTGCGCGACGCGAATGCCCACCAGGAGGCGTTCGACGTGCTCGGCCAGGCGCTCGCGCAGATGCCCGATACTCCCGATCTCCTCTACGACTATGCGATGGCGGCGGAGAAGGTGAACCGCCTCGACATTCTCGAGGCGAACCTGAAGCAGCTGATCAAGCTCCGTCCCGATCACGCGCACGCCTACAACGCGCTCGGCTACACGTTTGCCGATCGCAACCAGCGCATCGAGGAAGCCTACCGCCTGATCGAGACCGCGCTCAAGCTCGCGCCCGATGATCCCTTCATCCAGGACAGCATGGGCTGGGTGCTCTACCGCATGGGGCGCAACCAGGAAGGGCTCGACTACCTGCAGAAAGCGTTCAAGCGGCGCCCCGACCCGGAGATCGCGGCTCACCTCGGGGAAGTGCTGTGGGCGCTCGAGAAGCGCGACGAGGCGCGCAAGATCTGGGGCGACTCGTTAAAGGAACATCCCAAGAACGAGGCGCTGCAGGGCACCGTCAAGCGCTTCCAGCCCCAGTAATCGTGATGAGTGATGAGTAATGAGTGATGGGTCGAGGGTCAAACGCATTACCCATTACCCATTACCGATTACCCATTACCTCGGTTCCTTGGTTCAAGTCGTGCGCAGCGCCGGCTGTCGCCGCGGCGCTCGCCGGCTGCGCGTTGCTGGCGCCATCGCCTCCGCCTTTGCCGGCGCCCGCGTTCGAGCTCATCGGACGCGTGGCGGTCAGCCACGACGGGCGCGCCTTCACCTCCGGGGTGCGCTGGCAGCACACCGCGGAGCGCGACGAGCTCTGGCTCCTGACCCCGACGGGGCAGGCGCTCGCGCACATCGTCGGCGACGCCGGGGGCGCCATCTTCACCGGCTCCGACCGCAGCGAGCACAAGGCCGCCGACATCGGCAGCCTGACCCACCGCGCGCTGGGCTGGGAGATGCCGGTCGCGCACCTCGCCTGGTGGGTGCAGGGCGAGGCTGCGCCCGGGGCCGTGGTGCATACCGTCGAGCGCGACCCGCAAGGCCGGCTCGCCGCGCTCGAGCAGGATGGCTGGCGTGTCACCTACGTCTACGATTCGGAGGGCGCGCGCGAAGGCCGGCTGCGGCGGCTCGAGCTGGCGGGCGAATCGCAGGTGCTCAGGCTCGTGATCGACGGTTGGCAGCGCGGCGGCGACACGCGATGAGCCGGCAGCGACGTTACCCGGCGCCGGCCAAGCTTAACCTGATGCTGCGCGTCACGGGGCGCCGCGCCGACGGCCATCACCTCCTGCAAACCGTGATCCGCTTCATTGATTACGGCGACACGCTGAGTTTCCGCGTGCGCGAGGACGGGCTGATCAACCGGGTGAACGAGGTCGCGGGCGTGCCGGCCGCCGCCGACCTCGCGGTGCGCGCGGCGCGGCGGCTGCAGCAGGCCTGCGGCACGCGGCTCGGCGCGGACATCACGCTGCAGAAGCACTTGCCGCTCGGGGGCGGGCTCGGCGGCGGCAGCTCGGACGCCGCCACCACGCTGCTTGCGCTGAACCGCCTGTGGCGTGCCGGGCTGTCGCGGAAGCGGTTGCTCGCCCTCGCCCTCGAGCTCGGGGCCGACGTGCCGGTATTCGTGGCCGGTGACAACGCGGTGGCGGAGGGCATAGGCGAGCGCCTGACGCCGCTCGACCTGCCCCCGGCCTGGTATCTCGTTCTGACCCCGCCGGTTGAGGTGCCGACGGCCCGGATTTTCTCGCACAATCAATTGAAACGCGACTCAAAACCTATTAAAATCACGGCCTTTTCGGTCGAGCAGGCGGGCAACGATCTGGAGCCCGTGGTGTGCGGCGAGTACCCTGAAGTGGCGCGGCACCTCGCCTGGCTCCGGCGGGCGGCGCCGGCATGGGTGACCGGCACCGGGGCGTGCGTGTTCGCGGCGTTCCCGACCGGGAGCGCGGCCCGCCGGGTGTTGAAACAGGCGCCCGCGGGCATGCGCGGATTCATCGCGCGGGGTCTCGCGCGGCATCCGCTGCGCGACCTGGCACGCTGAGGCGCACTCAAGTACATGGAGAATGTTGGGGAGTCGCCAAGCTGGTTAAGGCACCGGATTTTGATTCCGGCATGCGTGGGTTCGAATCCTACCTCCCCAGCCCG
>DASWHI010000110.1:0-1922 GCA_036398235.1 Burkholderiales bacterium | reverse complement strand
CTTCAGCACGTCCACGTGCTTCAACCCGTTGACCGGGTCGCCGCCGATGCCGACGCAGGTGGACTGGCCAAGCCCCTGCTCCATCAACTGCCCGACCGCCTCATAGGTGAGCGTGCCCGAGCGCGAGACCACCCCGACCGGCCCTCGCTTGTGGATATGCCCCGGCATGATGCCGATCTTGATCTCGTCGGGGGTGATGACGCCGGGACAGTTGGGGCCGACGAGCAGCGTTCGCTTCCCCTGCATCCGGTAGCGGGTGCGGATCATATCGCGCACCGGTATGCCCTCGGTGATGCAGATCACGAGCTCGAGCTCCGCGTCCACCGCCTCGTCGATCGCCGCCGCGGCGTAGGGGGGCGGCACGTAGATCACCGAGACCGTGGCGCCGGTCTTTTCCTTCGCCTCGCGCACCGTCTCGAAGATCGGGATGCCCTCGAAGCTCTGCCCACCCTTTTTCGGGGTTACTCCGGCGACGTAGCAGAGCTTTCCGTTGGCGTATTCCTTGCCCATCTTGGTGTGGAACTGCCCGGTCTTGCCGGTGATTCCCTGCGTCATGACGCGGGTGTTCCTGTCGATCAGTATGCTCATGGCGCCACGCTGGAATTTCCCGGTGAGTGACCACTCACTTTAGAGCTCAAATCGCGGTCTTCCCCGGCCATTTCCGGTTTCATCTGGCCTTCGCAGCCGCGACGACCTTTTGCGCCGCATCGGCCATATGGGTCGCGCTGATGATCGGCAATCCCGATTCGGCCAGGATCTTCTTGCCAAGATCGACGTTGGTGCCCTCGAGCCGCACCACGAGCGGAACCTTGAGGCTCACTTGGCGCGCCGCGGCGACCACCCCCTCGGCGATGACATCGCACTTCATGATGCCGCCGAAGATGTTGACCAGGATCGCCTTCAGGTCCGGGTTCCGCAGCATGATCTTGAACGCTTCCGTCACCTTCTCGGTGGAGGCGCCGCCGCCCACGTCGAGGAAATTGGCGGGGCTGCCGCCGTAGAGCTTGATGATGTCCATCGTGGCCATGGCCAGTCCCGCGCCGTTGACGAGACAGCCGATGTCGCCGTCGAGCGAGATGTAGGACAGACCGAATTTGGAAGCCTCGACCTCGGCCGGATCCTCCTCGTCGAGGTCGCGCAGCGCGACGATCTCCGGATGGCGGAAGAGCGCGTTGTCGTCGAAGTTCAGCTTGGCGTCGAGCGCAAGGACGCGCTCATCGCCGGTCACGATCAGGGGGTTCACCTCCGCGAGCGAAGCGTCGGTTTCGTCAAACGCGCGATACAGTCCCTTCAGAAAGTCGCGCGCCTGCGGAATGGGATGCTGCGGAACGCCGATTTTGCGCGCGATGTCCTCGGCATCCCGGTCGGCGAGTCCCGCGATGGGGTCGATCGTGACCCGGTGTATCTTTTCCGGCGACTTCGCCGCGACTTCCTCGATGTCCATGCCGCCTTCGCTCGAAGCCATCAGCACCACGCGCTGCGAGCCGCGGTCGACGACCATGCCGACATAGAGTTCCTTGCGGATGTCGGCGCCCTCCTCGATCAGCAGCCGGCGCACCTTCTGGCCACCGGGACCGGTCTGGTGGGTCTTCAGCTGCATCCCGAGGATCGCGCCCGCGTGGGATTTCACCTCGGCGAGCGATTTCGCGAGCTTGACGCCCCCGCCCTTGCCGCGGCCGCCGGCGTGGATCTGCGCCTTGACCACCCACGTGCTGCCGCCGAGCTTGCGCGCCGCCTCGACCGCCTCATCCACGCCAAAGCACGGGATTCCGCGCGGCGTGGCGACGCCGTACTTGCGCAGGATCTCCTTGCCCTGGTACTCGTGGATTTTCATGGGGCGAACCCGAATCTCACAGCCGTTTGCGCGCCGGCCTTGACCGGAGTCAATAACGCCGATCGCGGGCGGCGCTCACGACACGGGC
>DASWHI010000109.1:0-2733 GCA_036398235.1 Burkholderiales bacterium | reverse complement strand
GCGGTCGATCCTGAGATAGAGCTTCGTCCACTGGGTGCGCGCGAGCGGCCACTCGTTCTCGAAGCGGAAGGGATAGGGCCTGCGGCTGCCGCCGGTGCGGATCTCGAGCTTGACCGGCGGCTCGTCGAGGATCCCGGTGTCGATGCCCTTCAGCCAGTAGTCGAGCCAGCGCAGCTGGTCCATGCGCCCTTCCTCCGAATGGAAGGGGTGGAAGTGCGTGCCGGTGTGGATGCGCAGCTTCTTCACCTTCGAGGCCGCGTTCATGTAGCCCTCGGTGTTGCCTCGCAGATGCAGCGAAAAGCCGCCCCAGTTGCCGATGCTGTACAGCGGCACCTTGATGCTCTCCCAGCGCGCGCTGCACTGGCGCCACCATTCGGAATCGAGGTCGTTCCTCATCATGTTCCAGATCAGGTCATTCTGGAACGCGTCCGGGTTGTAGCTGCGCGGTCGCCCGAGCAGGTGATGCGCCGTGTGAGTGAGCCACCAGTTGCCGATGAAGCCGATCGAGAAGATGCCCCCGTGATAGGCCTGGTCGCGGTACTGGTCTGCCCGCCCTTCCCACGGCATGATGCACTTGAGCGAAGGCGGCTGGAGGTTCGCCACGCGCCATTGCGAGCTGGCGTGGTAGGAAATCCCGAGCGTGCCGATGCTGCCGCTGCACCACGGCTGCTTCGCGATCCACTCGATCGCGTCGTAGAAGTCGAGCGACTCCTGGTACGAGCTGGGGTCCGACCGTCCGGGCGACTTGCCGGTGCCGCGCGAGTCCACCCGCACGCAGCCATAGCCGCGCGTGCACCACCAGAGCGGATTGACCGTCTCCCAGTTCATGTACGGGTTGGCCTTTTCCTCGAGGTCCGCCGGCGGGATCCACACTTTGTCTTTCTGGTAGACGCTGATGTTCATGATCGCGGGGAAGCGCTCCGCACCCCCGTCCGGCCGGAGGATATCGGCGTAAAGAAACGTGCCGTCCCGCAGCGGGATCTTCACGTCCTTCTCGACGATCAGCCGGTAATCCTTGGGCTGTGAAACGTTGGCGGCTTTCTCCGCCGCCTTTTCTCTCGCGGTCATCGGCCCCCCATCAGGCGGATAGTGGTTCATGCTTCGCGATTCTATTGCAGCGAGCGCGCTTTCAGGCGCGCCGCACGCCACATGGTGGTCCTGTGATATAAGTAGCAATACTCAAACAAGAAGGGCGCCGGCCGCGCGCGCCCCGACCTACACGCGAGGAGGACAGATCATGGTTTTCCACAAGCATTCGCTCGTTTTGTGCGCCGCCCTGGCCACGCTACCCGCCGCTCCGGCGTGGGCCCAGGCCCCTTCGACAGGCTCAGGACAGGCTTATCCCAGCAGGCCAGTACGGGTGATCGTTCCGTCATCACCGGGCGGAGGGACGGACATCCTGACGCGGCGGATCACGCCGGCTTTCTCGAAGCACCTGGGCCAGCACGTGGTCGTGGACAACCGGGGAGGCGCGGCCACGATCATCGGCAACGATCTCGCCGCGCACGCCACGCCCGACGGCTACACGCTGCTGATGGGGCTCTCCACGCTCACCATCCTGCCGTCGATACGCAAGCAGCTGCCGTACGACGCGCTCAAGGACCTCGCTCCCATCTCCATGGCGGTCGCGGCGCCCAATATTCTCGTTGTCCACCCCTCGCTGCCCGTGAAATCCGTGAAGGAGCTCATCGCGTTCAGCCGCAAGCGTCCGGACGAGCTCAACTACGCCTCGGCCGGCATCGGCAGCAATCCGCATCTTTCGATGGCGCTCTTCCTCAACATGACGGGCCTCAAGATGGTGCACATCACCTACAAGGGGCTGGGGCCGGCGCTCGTCGACGTCATCTCCGGGCAGGTCGTCGTGATGATCGGCACCATGCTCTCCAGCCTGAGACACGTGAAGAGCGGGCGCCTGCGCGGGCTCGCCACCACCGGTCTGACCCGTTCGAGCGCATTGCCGGATCTCCCGACGGTCGATCAGGCCGGGGTCAAGGGTTACGAGGTCACGCAGTGGTACGGACTGCTCGCGCCCGCCGGCACGCCGGCCCCGATCATCGGCATGTTGAACAAGGCCATGGTCGCCGCGCTGCGCGACGAGCAACAGAAATTCGCGGTCGACGGCGTCGAGACGGTCGGCAACACGCCCGAGGAATTCCGGCGCGCGCTGGAGAAGGAGCTCGCCAAGTGGGCCAAGGTGGCGCAGGCCGCGGGAATCAAGCGTCAGTAGCAAGTGAGCCCGCCGTCGAGCACCAGCGTCTGCCCGGTGATGTACGCCGCCTGCGGGCTCGCGAGATAGCACACCATTCCCGCCACCTCGCCGGGCGTGCCGAAGCGGCGGAACGGGATGCGCTCGATCATCGCGGCCCGCGCGTCCGGATGCGCGGAGAAGTACTCGGCGCGCGAGGGCGTGTCCACCGTGCCCGGCGCGATCGCGTTGACGCGGATGCCGTGCTCCGCCCACTCGATCGCGAGCATCCGCGTCATCTGGACGATGCCCGCCTTGGAGATTCCGTAGGTCGAGCGCTGCGCGTAGCCGACCATGCCATGGGTCGAGGTCAGGCTGATGAGGCATCCAGCGTGCCCGGCCGCGATGAGGTGCCGCCCCATCTGCTGGCTCATGAAAAATGTCCCGGTCAGGTTGACGCTCATCACCTCGTCCCATTCCTGCGGGGTCACTTCGAGCGCCGCGCGCCGCAGCGTGACGGCGGCGTTGTTGACGAGCGCATCCACATG
>DASWHI010000108.1:0-14867 GCA_036398235.1 Burkholderiales bacterium | reverse complement strand
GGCCGGAGCAGGGGGCGACGCTGCCGGGCATGACGGTGGTGTGCGGCGACTCGCATACCAGCACCCACGGCGCGCTTGCGTGTCTCGCCTTCGGCATCGGAACGAGCGAAGTCGAGCACGTACTGGCGACGCAGTGCCTGGTGATGAAGAAGACCAAGAGCATGCAGATCGTGGTGGACGGCAAGCTCGGCCGCGGCATCACCGCCAAGGACGTGATCCTCGCGATCATCGGGAAGATCGGCAGCGGGGGCGGCACCGGCTACACCATCGAGTACACCGGCGCTGCGATCCGCTCGCTCTCGATGGAAGGCCGCATGACCCTGTGCAACATGTCGATCGAGGCGGGCGCCCGCGCCGGCATGGTGGCGGTGGACGACAAGACGATCGAATACGTGAGAGGCCGGCCGCTCGCCCCCAAGGGGCCGATGTGGGACCGGGCGGAAGCGTATTGGCGAACACTGGTGAGCGATCCCGGTGCGCGGTTCGACAAGGTGGTGACGCTCGACGCCGGAAGCATCGAGCCCCAGGTCACCTGGGGCACCAACCCGCAGATGGTGACGACGGTCGGCGGCAAGGTGCCCGATCCCGCGCAGGAAAAAGACCCGGTGCAGCGCGAATGGATCATGCGCGCCCTGAAGTACATGGACCTCAAGCCCAACACGCCGATCACCGAGATCCGGCCGGACAAGGTGTTCATCGGCGCCTGCACCAATTCGCGCATCGAGGACCTGCGCGTCGCGGCGCAAGTGGTGAAGGGAAGGAAGGTCGCGGCGAGCATCAAGCTCGCGATCGTGGTCCCGGGGTCGGGACGGGTGAAGCGGCAGGCCGAGCAGGAGGGCCTCGACAAGATCTTCACCGCGGCCGGCTTCGAATGGCGGGAGCCGGGCTGCTCGATGTGCCTCGGCATGAACGACGACCAGCTGTCGCCCGGCGAGCGCTGCGCCTCGACGTCGAACCGCAACTTCGAAGGCCGGCAGGGCCCCGGGGGCAGGACCCACCTGATGAGTCCGGCGATGGCCGCGGCCGCGGCGATCGCGGGGCATTTCGTCGACGTGCGCAACTTCAACTGAGCGCCAGGACCGCCATGGAGCGATTTATCCGCAGCGAGGGATTGGTGGCGCCGATGGACCGCGCCAACGTGGATACCGACGCGATCATCCCCAAGCAGTACCTGAAGTCGATCAAGCGCAGCGGCTACGGGCCGAACCTGTTCGACGAGTGGCGCTACCTCGATCACGGCGAGCCGGGCATGGACCACTCGAAGCGCCCCCTCAACCCGGATTTCGTGCTGAACCAGCCGCGCTATCGCGGCGCCACGGTTCTCCTCGCGCGCGAGAACTTCGGCTGCGGCTCCTCGCGCGAGCACGCGCCCTGGGCGCTGCTGCAATACGGCTTCCAGGCCGTGATCGCGCCGAGCTTCGCCGACATCTTCTACACGAACAGCCAGAAGAACGGGCTGCTGCTGATCCGGCTCGACGCGAAAATCGTCGACCGGCTGTTCAGCGAGTCCAGGGACGCTGAAGGCTACCGGCTCGCGGTGGATCTCGAGCACCAGACGGTGACGACTCCCGGCGGCGAGAGCTTCAGCTTCGACATCGATCCGTTCGCGAAGCATTGCCTCCTGAACGGACTCGACGAAATTGGTCTCACGCTCGAGCACGCGGACAAGATCAGGGCATTCGAAGCCAGGCAGCGCGAACGCCAGCCCTGGCTCTTTTAAATGAAGATCGCGATACTGGCCGGCGACGGCATCGGGCCGGAAGTCGTGGCGCAGGCGATGCAGGTGCTGAAAGTGCTGGCGCGCGACGGGCTCAAGCTGGAACTGGAGGAAGCGCCGTTCGGCGGCGCCGGCGTGGACGCGCACGGAGATCCGCTTCCAGAGCCGACGCTCAAGCTCGCGCGGGCCGCGGATGCGGTGCTGTGTGGCGCAGTCGGCGGGCCGAAATACGATGCGCTCCCGCGGCCGCAACGGCCGGAGCAGGGGATATTGCGGATCCGCAAGGAACTCGGCCTGTTCGCGAATCTGCGCCCGGCCGTCCTGTATCCGGAGCTGGTGGGGGCGTCGAGCCTGCGGCCCGAAGTCGTGTCGGGCCTCGATATCCTGATCGTGCGTGAGCTCACCGGCGACGTTTATTTCGGCGAGCCGCGCGGCCGGCGCACCAATGCGAGCGGCGCGCGCGAAGGCTACGACACCATGCGCTACTCGGAACCCGAGATTCGCCGTATCGCCGAAACCGGCTTCGCCGCCGCAATGAAGCGCAGCCGCCGCCTCACCTCGGTCGACAAGGAGAACGTGCTCGAGACGAGCCGCCTGTGGCGCGAGGTCGTACGCGACGTCGGCAAGAGCTATCCGGAGGTCGCGCTCACCCACATGTACGTGGACAACGCGGCGATGCAGCTCGTGCGCGCGCCCAAGCATTTCGACGTGATCGTCACCGGCAACCTGTTCGGCGACATCCTGTCGGACGAGGCGTCCATGTTGACCGGCTCGATCGGCATGCTGCCCTCGGCATCTCTTGACGCGAACTCCAAGGGGCTCTATGAGCCGGCGCACGGTTCGGCGCCCGACATCGCCGGGGCCAACGTCGCGAACCCGCTCGCAACGATACTCTCCGTGGCGATGATGCTGCGTTATACCTTCGCCGAGGAGACGGCGGCGAGGCGCGTCGAGAGCGCGGTGAGGAAGGTTCTTGCCGCAGGCTACCGCACCGCGGATATTTTCGAGCCGGGAACGAAGAAAGTCGGCACGCGTGAAATGGGCGAGGCCGTCGTCGCCGCGCTGTGACCGCGGGGCGCGATGCGAATCCCCCCTTCCCCCCTTTGTCAAAGGGGGGTAGCGAAGCTGGGGGGATTTCCGCCTCACTCCTCACCCCTCACAGGCTTGATAGAATGAGCAAGTGATCTAGGGCAATGGCCATGAAGAAAGTGGGTTTCATAGGCTGGCGCGGCATGGTGGGCTCCGTGCTGATGGAGCGCATGCGCGCGGAGCGCGATTTCGACCTGATCGAGCCGGTGTTCTATTCGACCTCCCAGGCCGGAGGCAAGGGTCCCGCGATCGGCAGGGACGTGCCGCCGGTGGGGGATGCGCGCGACCTGAAGAGCCTCGCGGCCATGGATATCCTGCTCACCTGCCAGGGCAGCGACTACACCTCGGAGATCTACCCCGCGCTGCGGGCCGCGGGCTGGAACGGCTACTGGATCGACGCCGCGCGGACGCTGCGCATGCAGGACGACGCGGTCATCGTGCTCGATCCCGTGAATCTGCCGGTCATACGGAACGCGCTCCAGAAGGGGATCAGGAACTACATCGGCGGCAATTGCACCGTGAGCTGCATGCTGATGGGCATGCACGGCCTGTTCGCGCACGACCTCGTCGAATGGATGACGTGCGCGACCTATCAGGCCGCCTCGGGCGCCGGAGCCCAGCACATGCGCGAGCTGCTGGTCCAGTTCGGGCTGATCAACGAAGAGGTGCGGAAGCTGCTGGCCGACCCCGCCTCGGCGATACTGGAGATCGACCGCAAGGTGCTCGCCAAGCAGAACGACGGCACGCTGCCGACGGAGCATTTCGGCGGGGTGCCCCTCGCCGGCAACCTGATCCCGTGGATCGACGGGGACTTGGGCAACGGCGTGTCGCTCGAAGAGTGGAAGGGCGGAGCGGAGACGAACAAGATCCTCGGCCGGGGCCCAAGCTTGGGCGCGCCGGCCACGCCGGTCGACAGCGTGTGCGTGCGCATCGGCGCGATGCGCTGCCACAGCCAGGCACTGACCATCAAACTGAGGAAGGACGTGCCGCTCGACGAGCTCGCCGGCATCATCGCCGCGGCCAACGAGTGGGTGCGGGTCGTGCCGAATGACCGCGCCAGCTCGATGCGCGAACTCACGCCGGCGGCGGTGACCGGCCGCATGCACATCGCGGTCGGACGGCTGCGCAAGCTTTCCATGGGCGGCGAATATCTTTCCGCATTCACCGTCGGCGACCAGCTGCTGTGGGGAGCCGCCGAGCCGCTGCGGCGCATGCTGCGCATCCTGCTCGGGGCGGGAACCGATGCGGCGCGCGCTCGGGGCGGCGTCGTCAAAGGCAGGGCTGCGGTAGGCGCCTGATGCGGTATGCTTCCCGCAAACAGCCGACAGGTCCCTGGCGGATTCCCGCATTCGAGTGGTTCGAATTGGATCCGGAAACAGACCTAGATGCAATCTGAGCTTGCAACGCTAACTGATTGATGTTAGCCTGTTTGTCCTAAAAATCCTGGGGGTGGCGTTGTGCGCGAAACCAACGTGAAAACCTGGCTGATGGCGCTCGTTTTTGCGCTGTTGCCATGTATTGCGGGGGCGGCCGGCCTGGGGCGAATCACGGTATTTACCGCAATCGGCCAGCCGCTCATCGCGGAAATCGAGCTGGTGGCGGTGACCCCGCAGGAACTGTCCTCGCTCAGTGCACGCCTTGCACTTCCCGACGCCTACCGCCAGGCGAACCTGCAGTACAACGTCGCGCTGACCGGCGCGCGTATCACTATCGAGAAGCGCCCCAACGGACAAAGCTACCTCAAGATCGTGTCGACACGCTCGGTCACCGAGCCCTTCATCGATCTGTTGGTTGAGCTGACGTGGGCGTCGGGGCGCCTGTCGCGCGAGTACACTGCGTTGCTCGACCCACCCGGAATTCCGCCTCTGGTTTCGGCGCCAGTGGTTACCGCCGCTCCCGAGGCGCGTCCCGCGCCTGCGCCAGCTCCCGCGCCCGCGCCACAGGCTCCGGTAGCGGTCGAGCCGCCGGCTCCGGCGGCGCCGGTCGCCACCGCGCCGCTCCCCACCGCGCCGCCGGTCGCCGAGCCAGCGGCCCCCGCTCCAGAGGCAGCCGCGCCGGCCACACCCGCACCAGAACCCGCACCAGAACCCGCAGCACCGGCCACCACCACGCCGGAAGCTCCGAGCCCGGTTGCCGTGGCACCGGTGGCCGCGGCTCCGATGGCCGCCAGCAAGGATTACGGGCCGATCGAGCGCGGCGAGACGCTGAGCAAGATCGCGAACAGCGTGATGCCGGAGGGGGTCACCCTGGAGCAGATGCTGGTTGCGCTCTACCGTACCAATCCCGACGCGTTCATCAGGAAAAATCTCAACCTGGTGCGGGCCGGCAAGATCCTGCGCGTTCCCGACCGCGACGAAGTCGAGACCACGATCGCGAGGGACGACGCGGTACGCGAATATCGCACCCATGTCGCCGAATGGAACGCATACCGGCAGCAACTCGCCGAGGCAGCGGGGACTGTTTCCACGGAGAAGCGCGCCGCGGTAAGCGGGAAGATCACGCCCAAGGTCGAGGACAAGGCGGCGCGCGGCGAACCCAAGGACGTCGTCAAGCTGTCCAAGGGCGAGCCGGCCGGCGCCGCGGCGGGCAAGGGCAAGGCGCGCAGCACCGCCGAGCGCATACGCATGCTGGAAGAAGAAGCGGTTTCCCGCGAGAAGGCGCTGGCTGAGGCCAATTCGCGCATCGCGCAGCTCGAGACGACCATCAAGAACATGCAGAAGCTGGCGGAGCTGAGGAGCCCGACCATGGCGGCGGCTCAGCAGCAGGCACAGAAGGCGACCGCACCGGCGCCTGCGGCGGCCGCGAAGCCCGCCCCGCAGCCCGCTCCCGCGAAACCGGCGGCGGTTGCGGCGGCCAAGCCTGCGCCCGCCGCCGCTCCGGCGCCCAAGCCGCAGCCGGCGGCCCAACCCAAGCCAAAGCCGGCAGCCGTGCCTCCGATGCAGGAGCCCGAGCTGATGGATGAAATCATGGCGGCGGCGAGTGATCCGCTGTACCTCGGCGCGGGCGGTGCCCTGGTGCTCGGCGGACTGGCGTTCTGGATGGTGCGCCGGCGCCGTGCGGGTGCCGGCCGAAGTGACAGTCCGCCCATTGCGCCTAAGCTGGAGATGGCGGCTGCCGGGGCGGGGGCAGCCGCCGTGACGGGAGACACCGCCGAAGAATCGACCGCCGGGACACCGGTTGCCACGTCCATCGACGATGTCGATCCTTTGCAGGAGGCCGAAGTCTATATTCAGTACGGGCGCGACGGCCAGGCCGAGGAGATATTGAAGGAGGCGCTGGCCAGGAATCCTGGGCGCGAGGACGTGCAGTTGAAGCTCCTCGAGGTCTATTCCGGGCGCAGGGACAAGGACGCATTCGGCAAGGTCGCGGCCGATCTCAACAGGCGGACCGGGGGCGACGGCAGCAACTGGCTGAAGGCCGCGGCCATGGGCTTTGCGCTCGACCCCGCGAACCGGCTGTATGAGGCGGGCCAGGGCCAGGGCGCGGCAACGTCGACTGTGGTCCGGCCCTTCGGCACCTCGTCGGACATCGATCTCGATCTCGGTGGTGGTGGCGGCGGCCTTCCCCGCATTTCCACCGACATCATGCTCGATGCCGGAGCCGTGGAAGCGGCAACCGCCGTCACGGACACCTCCGTCGAGCTCCCCAGCAAGGCAGCCCCCAAGTTGAAGGAGCGGTCTACGGCGGTAATGCCCGACTTCACCCTGGAAGTGCCGTCGGCGGGCGCGATTGCCGAGACCGATGTCGCCCTCGAGCCGGTGGCGCCGGCGCGGGACAGCAATGTCATCGATTTCCATATCGAGCTGCCGAAGGCCGCGGAACCGGTTACGGTGGCATCCGACTCGGCGGCGGAATCCGGTGCGGACGCCGGACTCGATTTCAAGATCGAGGGACTTGACTTCGAGCTCGAGCGCGGACCGCAGACCGAGCCGGCGGGCGGGGGCCGCGAAAAGGACGGCCAGTGGTACGACGTGCAGACCAAGTTCGATCTGGCTAAGGCCTACCAGGAGATGGGCGATCGGGACGGCGCCAAGGAGATCCTGCAGGAGGTGGTCAAGGAAGGCGACGCGGAGCAGAAGGCGCAGGCAACAAAGCTGCTGGAAAGCCTGGGCTAGTGCCGTTCCAACTATTTGTGCCCATCAAATCCGCTTCAACAGGTCTGATTGTCCCCGGTAGGCCGGGCGATGCGATTCGGCTAAACAAGTTGGAACGGCACTAGCGGGACGGGTGACAGATCGGACCGCGGCGGCGCAAGCCGTCGCGGTTTTTCTTTTTCGTGAGGGGCATGGGGCAGACTGATCGCGTGAGAGTCGCGCTGGGAGTTGAGTACGACGGACGCCGCTTCTGCGGCTGGCAGACCCAGTCCGAGGGCTGTGCGGTGCAGGACGCCCTGGAGCGGGCGCTGGCCGGGGTGGCGGGCGTGCCGGTTGCCACGATTTGCGCCGGGCGCACCGACGCGGGCGTGCACGCGCTCGGCCAGGTCGTGCATTTCGACACCACCGCGGAACGCCCGGAAGCAGCCTGGGTTCGCGGCGTGAACGCGCTCTTGCCGGCGGGCTGCGCCGTCAACTGGTCATGCGCCGTCGCACCGGACTTTCACGCTCGTTACTCGGCGACCTCCCGCTGCTATCGCTACCTGCTGCTGAACCATCCGGTGCGGCCGGCGCTGGATGAGGGACGGACGGGCTGGTTCCATCTGCCGCTCGAGATCGAACGCATGCAGCGCGCCGCACGCCTGCTCGTCGGCGAGCACGATTTCAGCGCCTTCCGCAGCGCCGAATGCCAGGCGCGCACACCGGTGCGTACCGTGACGCGCCTCGACGTCACGCGGCGCGGCGACCACGTGGTGTTCGACGTGTGCGCGAACGCGTTCCTGCATCACATGGTGCGCAATATCGTGGGGTGCCTGGTCTACGTCGGGAAGGGCAGGTACCCTCCGGAATGGCTGGGCGAGGTCCTCGGCGCCCGCGACCGCGCCCGCGCCGCGCCCACGATCGAGGCCGCGGGGCTGTACCTGGCGCGGGTCGAGTACGAAGCGCGCTGGGGACTGCCCGTTGCACCGCGGCGAACGCTCATGGACGTTGGAAACGGGAAATAGGCAAATGGCGACAGCGGTCAAGATCTGCGGGATCACGCGCGTCGAGGATGCGGCCGCGGCGGCGCGCGCCGGCGCGTCCTACGTCGGGCTCGTGTTCTACGCGCCGAGTCCCCGCTGCGTCACGCGGGCGCAGGCCCGGGAAATCGTCGGCGCGCTGCCCCCGTCGGTCGTGCCGGTTGCGGTGTTCGTGGATCCGGGGGAGGAGGAGGTGCGCGCGACGCTGGCCGAAGTGCCGGTGCCGGTACTCCAGTTCAGCGGTTCCGAGAGCCCCGGCTTCTGCCGCCGTTTCGGGCGGCCCTACATCAAGGCGGTGCACATGAAGGCGGGGGTGGATTTGCTACAATACGCGCGGGATTACCACGACGCCAAGGCGCTGCTGCTCGATGCCTCTGTCGAGGGCTTGCACGGCGGCAGCGGCGTGTCCTTCGACTGGAACCTGATACCGCGCGCCGTGCCGTTGCCGGTGATCCTTTCAGGGGGCTTGACCGTCGCAAACGTCCGTGACGCGGTGCGCCGCGCGCGGCCGGAGGCAGTGGACGTGTCGAGCGGCGTTGAATCCGCCAAGGGCGTCAAGGATGCGGCGAAGATCGCCGCGTTCATCACAGGGGTGCGCGATGCGGATGGTTGAACTTCCCGATGCGCGCGGCCATTTCGGCCCGTACGGCGGCGTGTTCGTCTCCGAGACGCTGATCCAGGCGCTCGACGAGTTGAAGAACGCCTACGCGCGCTACCGGCGCGATCCCGAATTCCAGGCCGAGTTTGCCTACGAGCTGAAGCATTACGTCGGCCGCCCCAGCCCCGTCTACCACGCGCGGCGCTGGTCGGAGCGCTTCGGCGGCGCCCAGGTCTACCTCAAGCGCGAGGATCTCAACCACACCGGCGCGCACAAGATCAACAACGTCATCGGCCAGGCGCTGCTCGCGCGCCGCATGGGCAAGCCGCGGGTGATCGCCGAGACCGGGGCCGGCATGCACGGCGTGGCGGCGGCGACGATTGCCGCCCGCTACGGGCTGGAATGCGTGGTCTACATGGGGACCGAGGACGTCAGGCGCCAGGTGCAAAACGTCTATCGCATGAAGCTCCTCGGCGCGACCGTGGTGCCCGTGGAAAGCGGCTCGAAAACGCTGAAGGATGCGCTGAACGAGGCGATGCGCGACTGGGTGACGAACGTCGATCGTACCTTCTACATCATCGGCACGGTTGCCGGCCCCCATCCATACCCGATGATGGTACGGGACTTCCAGTGCGTCATCGGCAACGAAGCGCGCGGCCAAATCCAGGAGCTCACAGGCCGCCTGCCCGATGCGGTGCTCGCCTGCGTGGGAGGGGGATCGAACGCGATCGGCATCTTCCACCCGTTCATCCCCGACGAGAGCGTGCGGTTGATCGGCGTGGAGGCGGCGGGCCACGGCCTGGAGAGCGGCAAGCATGCAGCGACCCTGTGCGCGGGGCGGCCCGGGGTGCTGCACGGCAACCGCACCTATCTGCTGCAGGACGAGAACGGCCAGATCATCGAGACGCACTCGATCGCGGCCGGCCTCGATTATCCCGGCGTCGGTCCCGAGCACGCATGGCTCAAGGAGAGCGGGCGCGCCGAATACGTGGCGATCACCGACGAGGAGGCGCTGCAGGCGTTCCACGACCTGTGCCGGCTCGAGGGCATCATTCCCGCGCTGGAATCCGCGCACGCGCTCGCCTACGCCGCGAAGATCGCCCCGCGCATGAGGAAGGACCAGATTCTGCTTGTCAACCTCTCCGGGCGTGGCGACAAGGACATGCATACGGTCGCCGAGCGCTCGGGCATCAAGATCTGAAATGTCCCGCATCGCCGCCAAATTCGAAGCGCTGAAGCGGCAGGGGAGGAAGGCTCTCATCCCGTTCATCACGGCGGGCGATCCCGATCCCGGTCTCACCGTGCCGCTGATGCATGCGCTTGCCAGAGCGGGCTCCGACGTGATCGAGCTGGGCGTGCCGTTCTCCGACCCCATGGCCGACGGTCCCGTGATCCAGCGCTCGAGCGAGCGGGCGCTGAAGCACCATGTTTCGTTGCGGAGCGTTCTCGGATATGCCGCCGAGTTCCGCAAGACGGACCGCGACACGCCCGTGGTGATCTTCAGCTACGCCAACCCGATCGAGTCGCTGGGCGTGGAGCGCTTTGCCGACGCCGTCAAGGGCGCGGATGCAGACGGCGTGCTGGTGGTCGATTATCCGCCGGAGGAGGCGCACCCGCTGGTGCAGGCGCTCGATGCACGCGGCCTCGACACGATATTCCTGCTCTCTCCGACCACCACCGACGAGCGGCTCGAGAGCATCGCGCGGCTCGGCCGTGGCTACCTCTATTACGTCTCGCTGCGTGGGGTGACCGGGGCCGCCAACATCAACCCCGCGGACGTCGCCGCGCGGGTGCGGCGCGTCCACGAATTCACTCGGCTGCCGGTAGGCGTGGGCTTCGGTATCCGCGATGCGGCGAGCGCGCGCGCGATCGGCGCGGTGGCCGACGCCGTCGTGATCGGCAGCGCGCTGATATACGAGCTGGAAAAAGCCCCGCGGGACAAGGTCACGGAGCGGGCGGCCGCGTTTCTCGCTCCGATCCGGGAAGCGCTCGACAACCTCGCAGCGGTGAAGGCATGAGCTGGCTCCAGAAACTGCTACCCCCCAAGATCAAGCGCGAGGTCGGCAGCCCGAAGAAGATGGTGCCCGAGGGGCTGTGGAGCAAATGCGATTCGTGCGAAGCGGTGCTCTACCGCGCCGATCTCGAGAAAAATCTCTACGTCTGCCCCAAATGCTCGCATCACAACCGCATCTCGGCGCGCGAGCGTCTCGACAGCCTGCTCGATCGCGAGGGCCGCTACGAGGTTGGGGCGGAGGTGACGCCGGTCGACAGCCTCAAGTTCAAGGACAGCCGGCGCTACTCCGAGCGCCTGGAGGAAGCGCGCAGCGACACCTCGGAGGAGGAAGCGCTGGTGGTAATGCAGGGATCGATCAAGACCCTCCCGGTGGTGGCGGCGGCCTTCGAATTCGGCTTTCTCGGCGGCTCGATGGGTTCCGCCGTCGGCGAGCGCTTCGTGCGCGGCGTGCGGGTGTGCCTCGAGCAGCGGCTGCCGTACATCAGCATCACCGCGAGCGGCGGCGCGCGCATGCAAGAAGGGCTGCTCTCGCTCATGCAGATGGCCAAGACCTGCGCCGCGCTGACCGAGCTCGCGCGGGATCGGCTGCCATTCATCACGGTGCTGACCGACCCCACCATGGGCGGCGTGTCGGCGAGCTTCGCCATGATCGGCGACGTCGTGATCGCGGAGCCCGGCGCGCTCGTCGGCTTCGCCGGTCCGCGGGTGATCGAGCAGACCGTGCGCGAGACCCTGCCCGAGGGCTTCCAGCGCTCCGAATTCCTGTTGAAGCACGGCGCGATCGACATGATCGTCGACCGCCGCGAGATGCGGGACAAGCTCGCGAGTCTCCTCACGATGCTGCTCAAGTTGCCTGCGGCAACTTGATAGTTTCCAGTTGCAAGTTTCCAGTTGGTCGGTGGCCAGCTTAACTGGGTTTTACCTTGAAACTTGAAACTCGAAACTCGAAACTGGAAACTCTCCAGCAGTGGCTGGAGCATATCGAGCGGCAGCATCCCAAGTCCATCGCGCTCGGCCTGGACCGGGTCGCCCGGGTGCGCGACGCGCTCGGACTCGCGCCCCAGTTCCCGATCATCACCGTGGGCGGCACCAACGGCAAGGGCTCGGTGTGCGCGATGCTGGAGGCGATCCTCGATCGCGCCGGCTACCGCGTCGGCCGTTATACCTCGCCGCACCTGCTGCGCTACAACGAGCGCGTGCGCGTCGCGCGTTTGGAGGCGCGCGACGGGGAGCTGGCGCGCGGGTTCGCCGCAGTGGAGCGGGCCAGGGGTGACGTGCCGCTCACCTATTTCGAGTACGGAACCCTTGCCGCGGCCTGGCAGTTCGTCGACCGGCGCGTCGATGTCGCCGTGCTGGAGGTCGGGCTCGGCGGACGGCTCGACGCGGTGAACGCCTTCGATGCCGACTGCGCGGTGGTCACCACGGTCGACATCGACCACGTGGATTTCCTGGGAGGCGACCGCGAGGCGATCGGGCGCGAGAAGGCCGGGATTTTCCGCCGCGGACGGCCCGCGGTATGCGCCGATCCCGCGCCGCCGTCGAGCCTGCTGCGGCACGCGGAGGAGACCGGCGCGCGGCTGCTGCGCATCGACGCCGATTTTGGCGCGACCCCGCAAGGCCGGCACTGGCAGTACTGGGGACCGGGCGGCAAGCGCGGCGCGCTGCCGCACCCCGTGCTGCGCGGCGCCTGCCAGCTTGCCAATGCGGCCGCGGCGATCGCCGCGCTCGAATCGATGCGCCAGCGCCTGCCGGTCGCCGTCAACGACATCCGCGCCGGGCTGCTCGAGGCGGACAACCCCGGCCGCTTCCAGGTGCTGCCGGGGCGGCCGGCAGTGATCCTCGATGTGGCGCACAACCCCCAGGCGGCGCGAGCGCTCGCCGCGAGCCTCGCGGCCATGGGCGGGGGCGGGCGCGTGCTCGCCGTGTTTGCCATGCTTCGGGACAAGGACATTACCGGTGTCATCGCCGCGGTGAAATCGCGGGTGGCGCACTGGTTCATTACCGGGCTGGAAGGCCCGCGTGGCGCCGGCGCGGGGGAGCTGCGGCTGGCGCTCGCCGCAAACGCCGTCAGTGCGGTGACGGAATGCAGAGACGTTGCCGCCGCTTACACGCAAGCCTGTGATATAGCGACGGAAAATGATAGAATTCTGGTGTTCGGATCGTTTTATACCGTGGCCGCGGTGATGCAGTTGCAAGAGCGCCAGAAGGCATCCCCGGCCGGGGACGGCAGCCGAGGAGATCACGGGTGTTAGGAGCGACGCATACGGCCGGGTGGCAGCGGTAGATGGCGCGAGCGATCAGCGACGAGGAACTCCAGCTCAAACGCCGCGCGCGGCGACGCCTGATCGGCGCGGTCGTGCTGGTGGCCGCCATCGTGGTGGTGCTGCCGATGGTGCTCGATACGGAGCCGCGGCCGATCAGCCAGAACATCACCGTCCGCATTCCTTCCCCCGACTCGGAAGGCTTCACCTCCAAAGTCGCCCCGGCGCCCGCGTCCAAGGCGCCGGAAGGCAAGTCCGCGGCGCCAAAGGCGGACGACAAGGGGAGCGCCGCGCCGCCGGCGGCCAAGGAAGCGCCCAAGGCAGAGACAGCGCCGGAGATGGCGACGCCGGCCAAAGCGGCAAAGCCGAAGGCACCGGCGAAGACCGCCACGAAGACCGCCAAGCCCGCGCCCAAGACCGTGGGCGGCGCGTTCGTGATCCAGGTCATCGCGCTCGCCGACGCGGAGAAGGCGCAGCGGATGCAGGGGCAGATCGCCGCCGCGGGGATCAAGTCCTATACCGAGGTCGTCAAGACGGTGAAGGGGGACGTCACGCGGGTGCGGGCGGGACCGTTTGCCACGCGCGAGGCTGCGGAAAAGGCGCAGGTTCAACTGAAATCGCTCGGCATGAACGGCAACATCACCACGAGGTGAGAATGACGGTCATCGACATCATCGTGCTCGTCATCATCGGAATCTCGGTCGTGTACGGCGTGTTCCGCGGCCTGGTGCGCGAGGTGCTCGCGCTGCTCGCCTGGTTCGCGTCATTCCTGCTCGCGAACTTGCTTGCTGCGGACGCCGCGAAGCTCCTGCCGCAAGCCATGGCGAGCGAGGAGATCCGGCTGCTGGTGAGCTTCGTCGCCGTGTTCATCGTGGTGCTGGTCGGGTTGAGCGTGCTGGCGATACTGGCCTCGAAGCTGGTCAAGGTCGTCGGTCTGGGCCCCGCCGACCGCGTGGTGGGCGGCTTCTTCGGGCTGGCACGGGGCTGGCTGCTGGTGATGATCCTGGTGATGCTGGCGGGGCTCACCTCGCTGCCGCGGCAGTCCGCGTGGCGCGACGCTGCACTAAGGGGCCCACTGGAAGCCAGCGCCGAGTACATCAAGACGTGGCTGCCGACGGATTTGTCGAGACGCATCAGGTATTAGGACGAGCGGGGGCCCTCGGGGAAGCGCGATGTGCGGAATCGTTGGAGTCGTCGCGAAGAATGCGGTCAACCAGCTGCTCTATGACGGGCTGCTGGTCCTGCAGCACCGCGGCCAGGACGCGGCCGGCATCGTCACGGCCGAGGGTCCCACCTTCCATATGCACAAGGGGCCGGGCATGGTGCGCGACGTGTTCCGGACCCGCAACATGCGCGCGCTCACGGGGTTTTCCGGCATCGCGCACACGCGCTATCCGACCGCCGGCTCCGCGTGGTCGGGGGCGGAGTCGCAGCCGTTCTACGTGAACTCCCCCTTCGGCATCGTGCTCGGACACAACGGCAACCTCACCAACACCGAGCAGCTGAAGAACGACCTGTTCCGCCAGGACCTGCGGCACGTCAATACCAATTCCGACTCGGAGGTGCTGCTCAACGTGCTCGCGCACGAGCTGCAGGAGTGCGCCACCAACTACAAGCTCGACGCGGCGACCATCTTCGCGGCGGTCTCGGGCGTCTACCGCCGGTGCCGCGGCGCCTACGCCGTGGTGGCGATGATCGCGGGCTACGGGCTGCTCGTGTTCCGCGACGCCCACGGCATCCGGCCGCTAGTGTTCGGGCGCGCCGAGAGCGAGCAGGGCACCGAGTACATGGTCGCTTCGGAGAGCGTGGCGCTCGACTCGCTGGGCTTCCAGGTGGTGCGCGACGTCGCTCCGGGGGAGGCGATCTTCATCGACCAGGACGGCCATTTCCACAGCCGCCAGTGCGCCGCCGAGGTCTCGCTCAACCCCTGCATTTTCGAGTTCGTCTACCTCGCGCGGCCCGACTCGGTGATCGACGGCATCTCGGTCTACGAGACGCGGTTGCGGATGGGCGTGAGCCTCGCCGAGAAGATCCAGCGCCAGTACCGCCACATCGACATCGACGTCGTGATCCCG
>DASWHI010000107.1:0-16287 GCA_036398235.1 Burkholderiales bacterium | reverse complement strand
CGCTCCAGAGCTTCGACCTTCTCCCAGGCGACGCCGCTGCCGCCCGACTGATAGGCGTAGGTGGCGTCGGTAAAGCGGTCGCACACGACCCAGACACCGCGTTTCAGCGCGGGCGCAATGACGTTGGCGAGGTGCTCGCGGCGCGCCGCGAACATCAGGAGCGTTTCGGTCTCGGCGTGCAGCCGGTGTCGGCTCCCCAGCACTAGCCGGCGCAGCCGCTCGCCCGCCGGCGTGCCCCCCGGCTCGCGCGTCACCTTGACCCGGATGCCGCGGCCCCGGAGGTAACGGGCAACCCAGCGCAGGTGGCTGCTCTTGCCCGCGCCGTCTATGCCCTCGAGCGTAATGAACCGGCCGCGCATGATCATTTTCCCAGGCGCTGATATTTTGTCACGGCGCGCTCGTGTTCTCCCAGCGTGTTCGAAAACTGCGAGGTGCCGTCGCCGCGAGAAACGAAGTACAGCGCGTCGCTTGCGGGAGGATTGACCGCGGCCGTGAGCGAGGCGAGCCCGGGCATCGCGATCGGTGTCGGCGGCAGCCCGGTGCGGGTGTAAGTGTTGTAAGGCGTGTCCGCCAGCAGATCGTCCTTGCGCAGGTTACCGTCAAAGCTCTCGCCCAGCCCGTAGATGACGGTGGGATCGGCTTGCAGCGGCATGCCCTTCCGCAGCCGGTTGACGAGCACCGCAGCGACGAGGGGGCGCTCTTCCTCCAGGCCGGTTTCTTTCTCCACGATCGAGGCGAGGATGAGCGCCTCATAGGGGGTCGCGAGCGGAGAATCGGGGGCGCGCGCGTTCCAGCGCGCATCGAGATGGGACTGCATGAGCCGGTATGCACGGGCGAGAATGCGGAAATCGCTGCTGCCGCCGGCGAAATGATAGGTGTCCGGGAAGAACAGCCCCTCGGGCGAGCTTTCCTCCGCGCCGAGGCGCCGCAGGACCTCCTCGTCGCTGAGGCCGAGGCTGGCATGGGCCACTTCCGGGTGCGCGTCGAGCATTCCGCGCAGCTGCCTGAAGGTCCAGCCCTCGACGAAGCGGACGGAGGCCTGCGTCACGTCGCCGTGCACGATCTTCTGCAGCAGGCGATAGGGCGTGACCGGCTCGCCCAGCTCGTAGTTCCCGGCCTTGATGGTCCGCGCTTCGCCGAGCAGGCGCGCCAGCAGGACGAAGAGCGCGGGCTGGCGCAGCGCCCCTGCCCGCTCCATTTCCAGCGCCGCGCCGCGCAGGGTGCTGCCCGGCTTGATGCTGAACTGCAGCGGCAACGGAGCGGTCGTGAGCTCGGTCGTTGCGTACCAGGCGAGCGCGGACGCAGAGAGCGCGACCGCCGCCACGGCGGTGCCAAGCAGCACGCGCAGGAAACGCTGGGTCCGCCGGCTCGGCTTCATGCGCTTGTGCCCGGGCGGTGGGCGGCGCTCACAGCCTCCGGAAGACCAGGCTGCCGTTGGTGCCGCCGAAACCGAACGAGTTCGAGATGGCCACGTCGATGGTCATCTTGCGCGCGGCGTTCGGCACGTAGTCGAGGTCGCATTGCGGATCAGGTTTGGCGAGGTTGATCGTCGGCGGCGCGACCTGCTCGCGCACCGCCAGCGCCGAGAACACCGCCTCGACCCCGCCCGCTGCGCCCAGCAAGTGGCCCGTCATGGACTTGGTCGAGCTGATGGCGAGCTTGCGCGCGTGATCGCCGAAGCAGTTCTTGACCGCGACGGTCTCGGCGACGTCGCCGAGCGGGGTCGAGGTGCCGTGTGCGTTGATGTAGTCCACCTGGTCGCGGTTCAGCCCGGCGTTCCTCAGTGCGTTGCTCATGCAGCGCACCGCGCCCTCTCCGTCCTCGCACGGGGCTGTGATGTGGTGCGCGTCGGCGCTCATCCCGTAGCCGGCGAGCTCGCAGTAGATCTTGGCCCCGCGCTTGCGCGCGTGCTCGTATTCCTCGAGCACCAGGATGCCGGCGCCCTCTCCGAGTACGAAGCCGTCACGATCCGTGTCCCACGGGCGGCTCGCCGCCGCCGGGTCGTCGTTGCGCGAGGACAGCGCGCGCGCGGCACAGAATCCGCCGAGCCCGAGCGGGGACACGCACGCTTCCGAGCCGCCCGCGATCATGACATCGGCGTCCCCGTACTCGATCAGGCGGCCGGCGTCGCCGATGCAGTGATTGGCGGTGGTGCACGCCGTCACCAGCGCCAGGTTCGGGCCCTTGAGACCGTACATGATGGAAAGCTGTCCCGCGATCAGGTTGATGATCGAGCCGGGAATGAAGAAGGGCGAGATCTTGCGCGGGCCGCCTGCCAGCACCGCCTTGTGCGTCTCCTCGATCAGCGGCAGCCCGCCGATGCCGGAACCGATGCACACGCCGACCTGCTCGCGCTGCTCGCGGTCGAAATCGAGCCCGGCGTCCTTGATCGCTTCGATCGCCGCCGCGAGGCCGTAATGGATGAAGGTGTCGAAACGGCGCGCTTCCTTGGCCGACAGGTGCTGCGCCGGATCGAAGCCCTTCACTTCGCCGGCAATCTGGGAGGTGAAAGCGGAAGCGTCGAAGCGGGTGATGCGGGTGATGCCCGATGCGCCGGCGAGGATGTTCTTCCAGGCTTCAGGGACCCCGTTACCGACCGGGGAGATGATGCCGAGCCCGGTGACGACGACTCTGCGCCTGGCCAAATTCGCTCCGGACCGGGATAGAACTCAGGACTTGCCGTGGCCCTTGATGTAGTCGATGGCCTGCTGGACGGTGGCGATCTTCTCGGCTTCCTCGTCCGGTATCTCGGTCTCGAATTCCTCCTCGAGCGCCATCACCAGCTCCACGGTGTCGAGCGAGTCCGCGCCGAGATCGTTGACGAACGAAGACTCGTTCTTGACGTCCGCCTCGTTGACACCCAGCTGCTCGGCAACAATTTTCTTGACGCGTTGCTCGATGTTCTCCATTCAGTTCCCCTTTCCTCGACAGGAATGAAAAGCTTACACGTGACCCCGGCGCGCTGCGCTGCCCAGGGTGGTCGGATTTGAGCAGGGCGCTATTTTACCAGATTCATCCGGCAAAAAAGGTCCAGATTTTCAGTGAACTACGCCACTAATCCATGTGCATGCCGCCCATTCTATTCCTCGCTCGCCGTGTGATCCGAGCGACTCGAATCTCCCCTCGCCCGCAACCTGGGAGAGGGGTCGGGGGGTGAGCCGGGAATTCGAAGGACGTGCCTGCGCACGTCCGAGCCGGCGAACGCCCGACGCGATGCAGCGCGACGGGACGGAATGGGACGGCGGCATGTCTAGTCCATATACATGCCGCCGTTCACATGCAACGTGCAACCGGTCACGTAATCCGCCGCGGGGGAAGCCAGGAATGCCACGGCCGCGGCCACGTCCTCCGGCCGCCCCAGCCGTCCCAGGGGAATCTGCCGGATGAGGGCACCCCGCTGCTCCTCGGATAGCGCCCGCGTCATGTCGGTATCGATGAACCCCGGCGCTATGCAGTTGACGGTGATGTTGCGGCTGCCGACCTCGCGCGCGAGCGACTTGGAGAAGCCGATGATGCCCGCCTTGGCGGCGGCGTAATTGGTCTGCCCGGCATTGCCGGTTACGCCGACGACGGAGGTGATATTGATGATGCGGCCGTAGCGCGCCTTCATCATCGAGCGCAGCACGAGCTTCGACAGGCGGTAGACCGACTTGAGGTCGGTCGCCATGATCTCATCCCATTCCTCGTCCTTCATGCGTACCAGTAGGTTGTCGCGCGTGATGCCGGCGTTGTTGACGAGGATGGCGATGTCACCGAATCGCTTCTGAACGTCCAGCACCGCCGCTTCGGCCTGCTGCGGATCATTGACGTTGAGAACGATACCGCCGCCTCGCGCGCCCGCACCCGCCAGTTGCCGGCCGATGCCGTCCGCTCCGGACGCGCTGGTCGAGGTGCCGCTGACCACGGCGCCGCACCGGCCGAGCTCGAGCGCGATCGCCTGGCCGATGCCGCGCGATGCGCCGGTGACGAGCGCAATCTTCCCGTCGAGAATCACGATTTAAGCGCCTGTAATGCCTGTTGGAGCGACTGCGGATCGGTAAGCGCGTGGCTCTGGAGGCCGTCCTCGATGCGCCGCGTCAGCCCCGCCAGCACTTTTCCCGGCCCGCATTCCGCAACGTGCGAGATGCCGTCGGCCGTGAAGCGCCGCACG
Source organism: Burkholderiales bacterium (assembly GCA_036398235.1). Lineage (GTDB taxonomy): Bacteria > Pseudomonadota > Gammaproteobacteria > Burkholderiales > SG8-41 > SG8-41. The sequence continues at coordinate 12,137 of DASWHI010000107.1, read as the reverse complement.
ATCTCGACCCAGCGCACGGGGCTGGATGCCTGGCGCGCCAGCGCCTCCTTGATACGCTGCGGCTCTTGCTCAATCGCGACATCCACGTTGTTGACCACCGGGATGCGCGGTGCGCGCACCGTCACGCTGCTGAGATAGGCGGCGAGCTTTTCGGCCGCCGGCTTGAGCAACGAACAATGGAACGGCGCGCTCACCGGAAGCATCATCGCCCGTTTGGCGCCTTTCGTTTTGGCCAGTGCGACTCCGCGCTCGACTGCGGCCTTGTGGCCGGCGATGACGACCTGGCTTGGTGCGTTGAAATTGACCGGCTCGATCACTTGCCCCTGCGCCGCCTCCTCGCACGCGGCGCGCACCGCGCTGTCCTCCAGCCCGAGTATCGCGGCCATGGCACCCTCCCCCATCGGCACGGCTTCCTGCATCGCCTTCGCGCGGAACCGCACCAGCGGCAGCGCATCGCGAAACGCAAGCGCGCCCGCGACCACCAGCGCGGTGTACTCGCCCAGGCTGTGGCCCGCGACCACCGATGGCTCGGCTCCGCCCGCGTCGCGCCACGCGCGGTAGACTGCATAGCCCGCGGTCAGCATCAGCGGCTGCGTATTCACGGTGGAGCTCAACGCCTCGGGCGGACCTTCCGCCACGAGCTTCCAGAGGTCCTGCCCGAGTGCGGCGGAGGCCTCCGTGAACACTGCGCGTACGGCGCCCGATTCGGCAAAGGGCTGCATCATGCCGACCGACTGCGAGCCCTGGCCCGGAAATACGAATGCGAAGGTCATTGCTCGTGGACGCCCGGGGGTGCCGCCGGTTACCACTTCACCAGCGCGGCGCCCCAGGTGAATCCGCCGCCCACGGCTTCCAGCAGCACGTGCTGGCCGGCGCGGATGCGCCCGTCGCGCACCGCCTCGTCGAGCGCGAGGGGAATGGAGGCGGCGGAGGTGTTCGCGTGACGGTCCACCGTCACCACCACCTTCTCCATGCTCAGCCCGAGCTTCTTCGCCGATGCCTGGATGATGCGGATATTGGCCTGGTGCGGGACCAGCCAGTCGATATCGGATATCTGCATGCCGTTTGCCGCCAGGGTCTCCTCGACCAGGTCATCCATCGCCTTGACCGCGAACTTGAATACCCCTCCTCCGTCCATTTGCAGGAGTGGCCGGCCGCTCACCTTTCCGCCCGACACCGTTCCCGGCACCGTCAGCAGGTTCGCATAGGAGCCGTCCGCATGCAGGTGGCTCGACAGGATCCCCGGGGTACTGTCACGCCGCAGAACGACGGCACCGGCTCCGTCACCAAACAGCACGCACGTCGAGCGGTCGCTCCAGTCGAGAATGCGCGAATAGATTTCGGCACCCACGACCAACGCGTTGCGGTACTGTCCGGTGCGCATGAAGCTGTCCGCCGTGGAGAGCCCGTAGACGAATCCGCTGCATACCGCCTGGACATCGAAGGCAGGACAGTTGCGCATCCCGAGCTTGGCCTGCAGCAGGCACGCTGTGCTCGGAAACACCATGTCGGGCGTGGTCGTCGCCATCACGATGAGGTCGAGATCACCGGCGGCGATGCCGGCCGCCCGCAGGGCGCTGCGGCTCGCCTCCAGGGCGAGGTCGCTGGTCTTCTCGCCGTCGGCGGCGATGTGGCGCTGCCGGATCCCGGTGCGGGTGTAGATCCACTCGTCCGTCGTGTCCACGGCGAGCTCGAGATCGCGGTTGGTGAGCACCTTTTGCGGCAAATAGCTGCCAGTCCCGACGATCCTCGAATAATTGTCGTTCACGCGGCGCTCTTGTGGATGTCGGCCATGCGTTCGGTAATGTGCGACAGCACGCCGGTGCGCGCTTCCTCGATCGCCCTGCGGATGGCGAATCCGAAGGCGAACGTGTCAGCCGAACCATGGCTCTTCACCACGACGCCGCGCAGGCCGAGGAGGCTCGCGCCATTGTAGCGGCGGTGGTCCACGCGGCTCTTGAATGCGTTGATCACGGGCAGCGCCAGCAGCCCGGCGAGCCGGGAAAAGAGGTTGCGGCCGAATTCCTCGCGCAGGTAGGCTGCCAGCATCTGGGCGAGGCCCTCGGAGGTCTTCAGCGCCACGTTACCGACAAAACCGTCGCACACCACGATGTCGGTGGTTCCTTTGTAGATGTCGTCGCCCTCGACATAACCGTGAAAGTTGAGGTCGCTCGCGCGCATCAGCTCCGCCGCGCCTTTGACCTGGTCGTTGCCCTTGATGTCCTCGGCCCCGATGTTGAGCAGTCCCACCGTCGGCCGGCGCTTGCCCTCGACCGAGCGCACCAGCTCCGAGCACATGATCCCGAACTGCAGCAGATGCTCGGGAGTGCAGTCCACGTTGGCGCCGAGGTCGAGAACGTAAGTATGGCCCTTCAAGGAGGGCAGGATCGTGGCGATTGCGGGGCGATCGATGCCGGGCAGTGTCCCCAGCACGAAGCGCGAGATCGCCATCAGCGCCCCCGTGTTGCCGGCGCTGACGCAGGCCGCCGCTTCGCCCTTCTCCACAAGGTTCACGGCGATCCGCATCGAGGAATCCTTCTTGGCGCGCATCGCGGCGGCGGGCGCCTCGTTCATCTCGACAATCTGGGTCGCATGCCGGATGCTGATTCGCGCGTCGGGCGCGGCGCCGTGGCGCTTGAGCTCGCGCTCGATCGCGTCCTGCTTTCCCACCAGGATGACGGACACGCGGGGATCACTACGCAGCACGCTCAGGGCGGCGGGCACCGTGACGTGCGCGCCGTGATCGCCACCCATGCAATCGATGGCGACTTTCACGTCCATCCGCTTCCCTCCCCTTTGGGGCGCGGCTTGGCGGCCGCGCGGCGCGCCGGCGGTACTGGTGCCAGAACCTACTCGCCTTTGGTCTTGATGACCTTCTTGCCGCGGTAGTAGCCGTTCGGGCTGATGTGGTGGCGAAGATGCACTTCGCCAGTCGTCGGCTCGAGCGCCAGCGGTGGATTGGAAAGCGAGTCGTGCGAGCGGTGCATGCCGCGCTTCGAGGGGGACTTCCTGTTCTGCTGAACTGCCATTGCTGTGACTCCTTGAATATCAGTGAGTGTTCCGCTTCAGAGCGGCGAGCCCCGCGAACGCCGCGGGGGTGGTGCTGTCCGCCGCCGCGGTTCCCCGAGGCCTGCATGTCCCTTCCTCATGCCTGGGGGCATAGGGCAGGCTCAGCAGAATCTCGTCCTCGATGAGCGTCGCGAGGTCGAGCTCGCGGCTCGCTTCGATCCATTCGCCGTCTTCGTCATCCAGCTCGCCCGCCGGCGCTCCGTTTCCCGTGACCAGCACTAGCGTGTTCAGGACCCGCAGGGGGTGATCGAGGGCTTCCAGGCACCGCTGGCACTGCAGGCGCAACGTTCCGTGGATCGCCACTGTCAGGACGGGGCGGCGGCGCGCGTCCTCGCCGCCCTTCACCTCGAACTCGACTGTACCCAGCGCGTCCGCGAGGCTGTCCTTCAGCCGGACCAGACCCGCAAGCGGCAAGTTGCCGCCTAGCGTCTGTCCGGTCCGGGCAAACTCCAGACTATCGATGACAGTCTGTGCGGACCCCTGGCCGGGCATAGGCGCGCATGATATTATTTTCGCGTTGTCCTGTCAAAAAAATTGAAAGAAAAAATCTGATCTGGCAGGGACTTAGGATCGCCACCCCGCCTTGCACACACCCCTTATCGTGCTCGCTTCGTCGTCTCCGTACCGCCGCGGTCTGCTGGCCCGGCTGAGGCTTCCGTTCGAGGTCCGGGCACCCGCGTTAAACGAGGCCGCGCTGCCGGGCGAGCCGGCGCGCGATACGGCGCTGCGCCTGGCACAGGCGAAGGCGCGTGCAGTGGCGGTGGATTGCCCGGGGGCGCTCATCATCGGGTCCGACCAGGTGGCGGTGCTCGACGGCACGGCGCTCGGCAAGCCGGGAACTCACGCCAACGCGGTTGCGCAACTCACGGCCATGCGCGGCAAGACCGTGCTCTTCCATACGGCGGTCGCACTGTTCAACGCGGCGACCGGCGCGCTGCAATCGGCGGAAGTGCCGACCACCGTCCGGTTCCGGCGTTACGACGATTCCGAGATCGAGCGTTACCTCGCCGCGGAACGGCCTTATGACTGTGCCGGCAGCGCCAAGATCGAGGGTATCGGCATCACGCTCGTCGCCGCCGTGGAAAGCGCCGACCCCAGCGCGCTGATCGGGTTGCCGCTGATCGAGCTCGCCGCGATGCTCCGAAACGAAGGGGTGGTCATTGTCTGACCGGGCCCGGGGCACGCTCTATCTGATCCCGGTCGCCCTGGGCGGGGACAATGCACTCTCGTTGGTCCCGCCCGACACGATCGACACGGCACGCAAGCTCCGCACCTTCATCGCCGAAAATGCAAAGTCCGCGCGCGCGTTCCTCAAGGCCATCGCGCATCCAGGGCCGCTCCACGAGCTGAAAATCCACACGCTCGACGAGCACACGCGCGATGTCGCTCCGTTGCTCAAGCTGCTCCTGTCGGGCGAAGATTGCGGCCTGATGTCCGAGGCCGGCTGCCCGGCGGTGGCCGATCCCGGTTCCGCGCTGGTGCGTCGCGCACACGACGCCGGCGTCCGCGTCGCGCCCCTGATCGGCCCGTCCTCGATACTGCTCGCGCTCATGGCGTCCGGGATGGACGGCCAGCGCTTTGCGTTCCACGGCTACCTGCCGGTCGAGCAGTCCGAGCGCGCGAGCAAGCTCAAGGAGCTCGAGGCACGGGCAAGGGACGAGACCCAGATCTTCATCGAGACGCCCTACCGCAACGAAGCGCTGCTGTCCGCGCTCATCCAGCACTGCCGCGGCGACACGCTCCTGTGCATCGCCGCCAATCTCACGCTGCCGGGCGGATTCGTGGCCACGCGTACTATTTCCGAGTGGAAAAAAAAGCCGCCGATCATCGATCGGCGGCCGGCCGTGTTCCTGCTCTCGCGCGCGCCTACCTGATCGAAATCCCCTGGGCGAGACCCAGTCGCGCCAGGCCCTCGGCCATGCCGGCGCCAAACTTCTTCGCCAGGCGCTCGGCGACGTTCTCGCGCAGCGTGAAATCGACGATGTCCTCGGCTTTGATCACCTCGCGCGCGACGTAATCGAGGCTTCCGAGCTCGTCCGCCAGACCCATCTCAATGGTCTTCTCGCCCACCCACAGAAGTCCGGAAAACATCTCGGGAGTCTCCTTCAGCCGGTCGCCGCGACCTGCCCGCACGACCCCGATGAACTGCTGGTGGATCTGCCCGAGCATCTGCTCGGCGTGCTGCTTCTGCGATTCGACCAGCGGCGAGAACGGATCGAGGAAGCCCTTGTTGTCCCCCGCGGCCAGCAGGCGGCGCTCGATGCCAAGCTTCTCCATCGTCCCGGTGAAGCCGAAGCCGTCCATCAGGACGCCGATCGACCCGACGATGCTCGCCTTGTCGATATAGATGCGGTCGGCCGCGGCGGCGACGTAGTAGCCGCCCGAGGCGCAGATGTCCTCGACGACGGCGTAGAGCGGAATATCGGGGTACTGGGTGCGCAGCCGCTTCATTTCATCGGAGATGTATCCAGCCTGCACCGGACTGCCCCCCGGGCTGTTGATGCGCAGGATCACGCCCTGCGTGCGCTTGTCCTTGAACGCGTCCTGCAGCCCCGCCATCACGTTTTCCGCGCTGGCCGGCGTATTGGCCGAGATGATCCCGTTCAGATCGACCAGCGCCGTGTGCTTGCCCGGACTGATGTCCTTCCTGGCGAACCACCCCAGGCCGATGAAGAGCAGTGCGAAGAGGTATATGAACAGCAGGGACTTGAAGAATATGCCCCACTTCCGTGCCCGGCGTTGCTCCGTGATTGCCGCCAGGGCAACCTTCTCGATCGTCTGGCGCTCCCAACTCGCCTCGGGTGCGCCCGGTTCCAGTTCTGTCATGATGACCACCTTCCTTCAGTGCCGCCGCGTGGCGGCCTCGCCTTCCGGCGATCGTTATTGTATCCCGCCCGTTTCGGACTGACTCTCGCCAACGCGTCCGGCCCCGGCATCGAGCATGGAAAGAAACGACCGCAACGCGGGCGGCAGGGGCGCTTCCAGGGCCAGCTTGGCTCCGGTCCGCGGATGCGCGATTACGAGCCTGCGGGCGTGCAGGAACATGTGCTTCAACCCCTGCCGCGCGAGCTCTTTGTTGAGCGCAAAGTCGCCGTACTTGTCGTCGCCGGCAATGGGGTACCCCAGATGCGCGAGATGCACCCGGATCTGGTGGGTGCGCCCGGTCTTGAGTTCCGCTTCGAGGAGGCAATAGTCCTTCCAGCCGCGCTGCAGCCGGAACACGGTATGCGCCGGCGCGCCGCCGTGCCCCACGGAAACGCGGCGTTCGCCCGATGCCAGCACATGCTTGTGCAATGGCAGCTTCACGCTGCGGCTCGGCTCACGCCACCTCCCCTTCACCAGTACGTCGTAGAGCTTCTGCACCGCCCCCTCCCGCAACTGGCGGTGCAACGCGAGCAGCGCGGAGCGCCGCTTGGCGAGCAACAGCACCCCCGAGGTTTCGCGGTCGAGACGGTGCACCAGCTCGAGGAAGCGCTCCTGCGGGCGGTCCAGCCGCAGCCATTCGATCACGCCGCGGCTGATCCCGCTGCCGCCGTGCACCGCCACGCCGGCCGGCTTGTTGATGGCCAGAAGGACGTCGTCCTCATAGAGGATTTCGATCCTGAAGGGGGGCGGTGATGCAGGGCGCGGCCCGGCGGCTGGCCGCGCCGTGCGCAAAGGTGGCAGGCGCACGCGGTCGCCGCCCTGCACACGGTAATCGGGCCCGACCCGGCGGCTGTTGATGCGTACCTCGCCGCTGCGCAGGATGCGATAGAGGTGGCTTTTCGGGACGCCTTTCAGCAGCCGGGTCAGATAGTTGTCTACGCGCTGGCCCGCCGCTTCGGCCTCCACCTCATGCCAAGATGCGGAATCTTTACTTAACCCTTTCATTTGACTATAATATTTTCCGCACGTTGCGAATGACGCGCGGAGGGCAGCAAAGAGCTCTCGCGCGGGAATACCGGGCCGGCGGGTGCTGCGTTCCTCTAAGTGTGAACCGCGCCAGCGCGCAAGTCCGAACCGGCGTGCGAAACGCGATTCGCGATGTCCGGCTGCTTGGCTCATGGACGCCGCTGCGCCGCCCGCGGATGCGCTGCAAGGAATGGTTAAACTCGCTCACCACACGGAAGTAGCGATACTAGACGAACTACGCGCTCACGACACGCTGAGAATTTCGGGGTTCCGCGCCTGGCGCGGGATCCACCGGCAAACCGTACGAGACATCAGGATCATCACGTCCAGCATGTTCACGCCACGCGACTGAACAAGTCAGCGCCGCCTGCCCCGAGGCAGGCGGCGTGGTTTGCCCCATCCCGTGTTTGAGCGCGGGAGAAGATAACAATGAAGCGAATGCTGTTCAACGCGACGCAGGCCGAAGAGCTGCGCGTCGCGATCGTCGACGGCCAGAAGCTGATCGACCTCGACATCGAGACTCCCGGCAAGGAGCAACGCAAGAGCAATATTTACAAGGGGGTCATCACCCGCATCGAGCCGAGCCTCGAAGCCGCCTTTGTCGACTATGGGGCCGAGCGTCACGGCTTCCTGCCGTTCAAGGAGGTCGCCCGCGCCTACTTCAAGCCCGGAGTCGACGTCGGCCGTGCCCGCATCCAGGACGCCCTCGAGGAGAGCCAGGAGCTGATCGTCCAGGTCGACAAGGACGAGCGCGGCACCAAAGGCGCGGCGCTCACCACTTTCATCAGCCTCGCCGGGCGCTACCTGGTGCTGATGCCGAACAACCCGCGCGGCGGCGGCGTGTCGCGCCGGGTGGAAGGAGAGGAGCGCAACGAGCTGCGCGACGTGATCGATCAGTTGCCGCTGCCGCAGGGCATGAGCGTCATCGGCCGCACCGCAGCGATCGGCCGCGCGTCCGAGGAGCTCACGTGGGACCTCAACTATCTCCTGCAGCTGTGGCACGCCGTCGAGGGCGCGGCCACGCAGCAGAGCGGGGCGTTCCTGATCTATCAGGAGTCGAGCCTCGTCATTCGCGCCATCCGCGACTACTACCACCAGGACATCGGCGAGGTCCTGATCGACACCGAGAGCGTGTACGAGCAGGCGCAGCAGTTCATGAGCCACGTGATGCCGCAGAACGTCAACCGGATCAAGCTCTACCGCGACGACGTGCCGCTGTTCTCGCGCTTCCAGATCGAGCATCAGATCGAGTCCGCGTATTCACGCTCGGTCACTCTCCCTGCCGGCGGCTCGGTCGTGTTCGACCATACCGAGGCGCTGGTGTCCATCGACGTCAATTCGGCGCGCGCAACGCGCGGGTCCGACATCGAGGAAACGGCGTTCCGCACCAATCTCGAGGCCGCCGAGGAAATCGCCCGGCAGCTGAGGCTGCGCGACCTGGGCGGGCTCATCGTAATCGATTTCATCGACATGGAAAGCGGCCGCAACCAGCGCGAGGTCGAGAATTGCCTGCGCGACTCGCTGAAATACGACCGCGCCCGGGTGCAGATGGGCAGGATCTCGCGCTTCGGCCTGATGGAACTCTCGCGCCAGCGTTTGCGCCCCTCGCTGGGCGAGACCGCCCACAATCCCTGCCCGCGCTGCCACGGCACCGGGCATATCCGCGGCACCGAGTCGACGGCGCTGCACATCCTGCGCATCATCCAGGAAGAGGCGATGAAGGAGAACACCGGCGCGATCAATGCCCAGGTGCCGGTCGACGTCGCGACTTTCCTGTTGAACGAGAAACGCGTCGACCTGCAGCTGATCGAGGCGCGCCACCGGGTCTCGGTCATGCTGATTCCCAACGTGCATCTCGAGACGCCGAACTACACGGTGACGCGGATGCGCCACGACGACCTCAACAAGACCGAGCCCCTGCCCCCCAGCTACGACCTGGTGGAAGCGCCGACGCAGGAAGAGAAGGCGCCCGCGGGAACGGCGGAGCCGGCGCCGCCGCGGCCGGAAGCCGCCGTCAAGGGCATCACTCCGCAGCAGCCGGCTCCGGTCCCAGTGGCAAGGGAGGCAAAGCCGGAGCCGCAGCCACATTCCCGGTCCGCCGCGCCCACAGAGCAAGTTTCCGTCATCGGCAAACTGTTCGGCTGGCTCAAACGCAAGCCGGTTGAGGCAGCGCCCCTGCCGGAAGTCGCGCGGCCCTCGCCCACCCACGGCCCGCGCCACGGTCGCCACGAGCGCGGTGAGCGCGAACGCCCGCGCCGCGAACGCGAGGACCGGCCGATGCAGCAGGGGGGGCAACGCCAGCGCCAGCCCCAGCCGCAGCAGGCGCATGGCCAACGGGACGGCGGCCGCCAGCGCGGTGAGCAGCAGCACCACGAGCAACGGCGTCAGGAACCGCCCCGCCACGAACAGCCGCAGCAGCAGCGCCCTCATCCGCAGCGCCAACAGGCCCAGGGCGAGGGCCGCCCACCGTTCCAACCCCAGCAGCCAGGACGCGAGCAGGGTGAGCAACAACGCGAGGGACGCGGCCGGAGACGGCGCAGGGGTCGTGACCGCTTTGAGCGGCACCCGCAGGAGACCGGTGGTCCCGCTCCCGGCCGCCCGCAGGAGATAGAACGTCAACCCGAGGGGCCCCAGACCGAGCGTCCGGCGGCACCCGCCGCACCCATTGCAGACCTGGGCGCAGTGGCGGCAGGTTCCTTCGAAACGGAGCAGGTGCGCGAATTCGAGCCGCGCGCGTCCGAGCCCGTAGCGCCGGCACCTTCCGGGCCCGGCTACGCGCCGGCCGAGCCGGTCAGGATCGAATGGCCGGCGGACCTGGTGCAGGTCGAATCGGATCCGGCGAAGGTCCAGACCGCCGAGCAGGCGGAGATCGTGCAGCAGCCGGTGGAGCGCCCGAAGCGCGTGCGCCACCCCGTGCAGCCGCTGACCGAGGAGCCCCTGGTTCAGATCGAAACCGGCCAGGCTGCCGCGGCACCCGCCGCAGAGGATAAAGGGAAGGAAGCCGCCCTGCCCGGCTAACGGATCAGCTGGCGCAGGTGCGCGAGGAGGCCCTGCGACGCCTCCTCGACCATGTCGAGCACGCGCTCGAAGCCCTGCTCGCCTCCGTAATAGGGATCGGGAACCTCGCGCGGCGCGGCGTTCGTGCCGAACTCCATGAAGAGCTTGAGCTTGTGCGCGTGTCGGGACGGGCACAGGCGCTCGAGCGCGCGCAGGTTCACCTCGTCCATCGCCAGCAGATAATCGAATTCCAGGAAGTCGGCGCGGCTTACCTGGCGCCCGCGCAACGTCGCGAGATCGTAGCCACGCCGGCCCGCTGCCCGCTGCGCGCGTGGATCGGGCAGCTCGCCAACGTGGTAATCGTGCGTTCCGGCCGAGTCGATTGCGATCAGGCCATCCAACCCCACCTGCCGCACGTGATGCCGGAACACCCCTTCCGCCATCGGCGATCGGCAAATATTGCCCATGCACACGAACAGCACGGCTATTTTTCGCATCGCATTGATTTAGCTTCAGCGTTTGTGCGGCTTCGTGCGAGAACGTCCATTTTGAGGGGTCAAAAAGGTATTCAAAACCGTATCCAATATGTTAAGATGTTGCCCGTATGCGGCAGCTTACCGAGAAAACGGTACGCGACGCCCGACCAGGCGACAAGGTGATCTGGCTCGGCGACGGTGACGGCCTGTGGGTACGCATTCGAGCGCATCGTAGCAGGCGCGAGGGCAGCAAGACCTTCCTGTTACGACAACAGCGCGCCGGCAAGATCACGGTGACCACCTTGGGGCACTGGCCGGCGATGACGCTGGCAGAGGCCCGTCACAAGGCCCAGGCGCAGCGCCGCATCGAAGTGAATCCCTCGGCGATGCACCTGGGCGACGCTGTGGACGTGTTCCTGAAGGAAGTGATCGGGCGCCGCTACGCGCGCCCGGAACAGATCCGCGGCTACCTGCAGCGCGACCTCGCGCCGATCGCGCAGCGCTCGCTCGCCACAATCCAGCGCGCCGAGCTCGCCGCCATCATCCGCAAAAAGGTCGAGGACGGCCCGGTGGCCGCAAACCGACTGCTGGAAGCGGTCAAGCGGTTTTTCCGCTGGTGCGTCGAGATCGGGTGGTTGCATGACTCGCCGGCGCAGGCCTTGACGCGCGGCATCGCCGGCGGCACTGAAACCGCCCGGGAACGGATTCTGAGCGATGATGAGATCCGGCGGTTATGGACAATCCCCGAGCCGCATGGCGCGCTGCTGCAGTTTCTTCTCCTGACCGGCGCGCGGATCGGTGAGACACAGTCGGCGCGCTGGTCCGATATCGAGGGCGAGGCCTGGCGGATCCCGGCCGAGAACGCGAAGAACAGGCGCACCCACCTGGTGCACCTGTCCGCGCCGGCGCAGAAGATCCTCGCTACCCTTCCCCGCCGCGGCGATCTCGTGTTTCGACTCACGAGCGACACGGCCGTGCAGGCCTACATTCGACGCTGGTGCGAGCGCGAGAAGATCGAGCCGCGCTTCACACCACACGATCTGCGGCGTACCTTCTCGACCAGGATGAACACGATCGGCGTCCTGCCGCACGTCGTCGAGAAATGTTTGAACCACGTCCTCGAGGGCGTGATGGCAGTCTACAACCGCGCGGATTACCTCGAGGAGAGGCGCGCGGCTTTCCACGCGCTCGGCCGCGAGGTCGAGCGGATTTTGTCTCTATGAAACCACGAACGCTCGCTGCTTACCATGAAGCCGGACATGCGGTGGTGGCGGCCGTTCTGTACTATCACTCGCCGCTTGTCACCATTCGGTGTGATGGTGCTGGTCGCCACCGATTCGAGAGCAAGCGATTGGCCCACGAAATGGCTGTTGAATCTGGGTATACCCCTCACCCTAAGGTTCTCGCAATTATGGTGGACCATGCCAGAGAGGAGCTGCTTTTCGGGCTCGCCGGACCTCTGGCGGAACACTGGATAAGGGAAGGATACAAAGACTGGTTGGAGATCGATGATCTGGTGGACACCAACCACAACGATCTAGCGGCAGCCCGCGAACTTGCGAACCGGTATTTCCCGGATTGGGATGACCAGGATTGGTGGAAACTCATGCAGGATCTGCACGCACTGTTGGAGCAAAACTGGCGTGCGACAGTCCGTGTTGCCAAGCACCTACTCCGACACGGTCGAATCGGAGGGAAGAAATT